>JAHHSR010000015.1 GCA_020025075.1 Pectinatus sp.
TAAGCATTGGTCAATGAAGCAAGAACCCCGCGACTTTAGTCGTGGGAGGTTCAGGAAAAGCTTATCTATGCCAATAATCTTTACTATGAAACGGGCTATGCATCGGTAGAAAAGCTTTTGCCACAAAAGCCGACGGCAATCCTGTGCTTTAATGATATGATTGCCTATGGCGTTATGCATGCCTTGCGCCAAAGAGCGGTTGCGATACCAAAGGAAATTTCGGTGGTTGGCTTTGATGATATATTCTTTTCTCACCTCACCGGTGTTCCGCTGACGACAATCCACCAGCCTATGCGCGAAATTGGCAGTACGGCAGTCGGCATTCTTCTTGATAAAATTAATAATAAGAAAAGAAAAATTGAAAATATAAAATTGCCGGCGCATCTTGTCGTGCGCAGCTCTACGAGCCGTCCCAATCAGTAAATGCTTTGCTGGTGCTTTTTCTCTTTTAGTTATATTGACAATCAGCAGTAAAAATAATAAAATTACATTGCAATAAATATTTATCACTTAAATAAAAAATATTTATTGACAAGGTAAGGATAATTACTTTTTTATATAGTGGAGGGACTCATGTCTAAATATGCGCAAAAGGCTGGCATGAGCCAGCAAGAATGGGATGCGGCAACAAAGTTTGATAGCGTCGATTGGGGCTGGATAATCATGAGCATAGGCATGGCTATCGGCGCGGGCATTGTCTTTTTGCCTGTGCAGGTAGGCATTGCCGGGCTCTGGGTTTATCTGTTTTCGTCCGTTATCGGCTACCCCGCCATGTATCTTTTCCAAAAGCTATTTATTAATACCCTGGCACAGTCGCCGCGGTGCGAGGATTATCCGAGCGTCATTTCTGGCTATCTCGGCAAGAACTGGGGATTTTTCCTCGGCGTCTTGTACTTTGTCATGCTCGTTATCTGGGTATTTGTCTATTCTACGGCAATTACCAATGATAGTGCCTCTTTTTTACATTCTTTTGGCTTAACAAAGACAATTTGGTCCACTAATCCCTTTTATGGTCTGGCAATAATCTGTATATTGGTTCTTTTGGCCTCGCGGGGCGAAAAGCTCTTATTCAAGCTTTCAACGGGTATGGTGCTGACAAAATTGTTTGTCGTGGCCTTTTTGGGCTTTATCATGATTCAGCATTGGGATTGGCACAATATTGGCACTTTTCCTGATTTTTCATACCTCGTAAAGCAGACAATTATCATGCTCCCTTTTACCTTGACCTCAATTTTATTCATCCAAAGCCTTAGTCCCATGGTCATCTCCTATCGCTCGCACAATAAATCAATAGAGGTAGCGCGCTATAAGGCCCTGCGGGCAATGAATATCGCTTTTGGCATTTTGTTCGTGACGGTGTTCTTTTATGCGATTTCTTTTAATCTGGCGATGGGACATGATGAAGCAGTGCGCGCCTATGCGGAAAATATCTCTGCTCTGGCGATGGCGGCTCAGGGCATGAAGGGCAACGCCATCAAAATAATGAGCCTTATTCTCAATATATTTGCCGTCATGACGGCATATTTTGGCGTTTTTTTGGGCTTTCGGGAAGCTTGCCACGGCATTGCTTTAAATGTCTTGCGCCGTATTTTGCCGGAAGAGCGCATTAACCATGCAGCCGTCAAGTATGGCGTTTTGCTCTTTGCCATTTTGGTTTCGTGGGGGGCAATTATTCTCAATGCTCCTGTCTTGAGCTTTACTTCAATTTGCAGTCCGATTTTTGGCATGGTCGGGTGCCTTATACCTGCTTATCTTGTCTACAAGGTACCATTTTTGGCGCAGTATAAGGGCATTGCCCTGAAGATAATCATCTTTACTGGCATTTTGCTCGTGATTTCGCCATTTTTGGCCTTTTCATAAAAACTAGAAAAAGAGAGGGATTTTCATGCCCAGCCAATTTGAATTTGAAGATGAAATAATTGCGGCGGTACGAGCTGCCGTAGTGCCCGCCACAGGATGTACGGAACCCGTGGCGCTGGCCTTTGCTGCCGCGGTGGCCGCAAAAAATTTAAAAGAGCCAGTCGAGTCAATCGAGGCCTTTGTTTCAGCTAATCTGATGAAAAATGGCATGGGGGTCTCCGTGCCTGGTACGGGCATGAAAGGCCTTTATATTGCCGCTGCTGTCGGCGCTTTGGGCGGAGATAGCGAAAAGGGCCTCGAGGTATTAGACGGCCTCGATGAAGGGGCGGTAGAGGCGGCTAAGAAGATGCTCGCAGAGCATCGCGTGACGCTCAGCGTGAGCGATACGCCGCATATCCTTTATGCGCAGGCAGTCTTGAAGGGCAAAAATCATACGGCTATGGTCTGCATTGCCGATTCACACACGGATATCATTCGCACCGAATATGATGGCAAGGTGATTTTTGAGAGCAAGGAGAAAAAGGTCATCAAAAGCGATGACAAGAAGCTTTGGCAAGGGCTTTCCCTGCGCGAAATATTCAATTTTGCCTGTAAGGTGCCGCTTGATAAGATTTCCTTTATCGAAGAAGCGGCCCGCTTAAATGACAAGCTCTCGCAAGAAGGCCTGGAAAGACCATACGGCCTTCATATTGGTCGCACTTTAAAGGCGGCAATAAAGCGCGGTTATGTCGGAGAAGATCTTTTAAACGAAGTGACAATACGCACCGTGGCGGCCTCTGATGCCCGCATGGGCGGTGCGCCTTTGCCGGCTATGACCAATTCCGGTTCTGGCAATCAGGGCATTACGGCGACAGAACCCGTTTGTGCTGTTGCTTCCTTTGTTGGGGCGACGGATGAAGATTTGACGCGTGCCCTGTTCTTATCGCATAGCACGGCCGTTTACATTCATGCCTTTTTGCCTAAGCTATCTGCCCTTTGTGCGGCCTCGACGGCAGCGATGGGGGCCGCTGCGGGCATGGCCTATCTGCTCGATGGCAAGCATCGCCTCGAAGTTGCGGCGCGCGCCATCTCGACAATGTGTGGCGACATGGTCGGCATGGTTTGTGATGGCGCGGCGAACAGCTGCTCGATGAAGGTGGCTACGGCTTGCTCGGCAGCTGTTCGCGCCGTACTCTTGGCGCTAGACGATAGCTTTGTCACGGGCGACGAGGGCCTTGTTGCCGATGCCGTCGACGAGACAGTAAGAAATGTTGGCAAGCTTGCCTGCCAAGGAATGAAGAAGACAGATGTAGAAATATTGAATATAATGCTAGAAAAAAATAAGAAAAGGGGTTTTTGAAATGAAAAAAATCGTGAGCACAAAAGAAGCACCGGCAGCTATTGGACCTTATTCACAGGGCACAATTGCTTGCGGCATGATTTTTGTATCGGGACAAATTCCGGTTGACCCTGCTACGGGCGAATTTGTATCAGATGACATTAAAGAACAGACCGAACAATCGCTGAAAAACTTGCAGGCCGTTCTCAAGCAGGCTGGCGCAACGCTTGATGATGTTGTGAAGACGGGCGTCTTTATCCAGAACATGGACGATTTTGCTGTTGTTAATGAAGTTTATGCTAAATATTTTAGCAAAAATTGTCCTGCCCGCTCTTGCGTAGAAGTGGGCAAACTTCCTAAGGGAGCGCTTGTCGAAATAGAAGCAATTGCCTGTCGCGGCAAAGATGAGTGCTGCGTAGAAAACAGAAAATAATATTTGGGGGTGCGGAATTATTCTCGTAGGAGAAAATCCGCACCTTTTCAATGCCCAAATGATTTTTAGGGCAGATGAAAATGGCGATGGAAGTAATTATTAAATATAAGGTGATAAGATGAGAAAAGTTGTCGGGATTAGCGCAAATGCCATAATCGAGCAGGGAGGAATGCCGGCGGGCTGTCGTCTTTCTAGTGCCGCCTATGATTTTACGGATGCCGTTATTGCGGCGGGCGGCGTTCCCTTAATCTTGCCGATGACCGCTGATGAGGAGATAATAAAAGAACAGCTGGGGCGCATTGATGCCCTCATTATGACGGGGGGGCAAGATATTAATCCCCTTCTTTATGGACAGGAACCGCACAAGCTTTTAGGCGAGGTTTGCGATGAACGCGATGAAACGGATTATCGTTTGATTGCTCTAGCAATAGAAGAGGGTATGCCGCTTTTGGGCATTTGCCGCGGTATGCAGATGCTCAATGTGCTTTGTGGCGGCACTCTTTATCAGGATAATTCCCTGGCTCCTCTTTGCTCTGTAAAGCATGTGCAGGGGCGCTCATCGCGCCGCTGCTCGCATAGCGTAAGCCTTGCGCCTGGTTCGTATTTGGAGGAAATTTTTGGGCCGAGCGCCCTTGTCAATTCATTTCATCATATGTCCATAGCCAAGGTAGCACCAGGCTTTTCTGTTACGGCGCGGGCTTCAGACCAGATAGTAGAAGCGATTGAAAGTGAAGCAAATTCTTTTGCCATGGGCGTGCAGTGGCATCCGGAAATGCTTTGGGAAGACGAAAAGATGCTCGATATTTTCCGCCTCTTAATCAGCAAGGCCTGATTGTTTTTTTACTTTGCTCAGGTAGCGGTAGATTGTCGGCTCGGAGATGTTGAGCTGTTCGGCCAGGGCCGTCAGGCCGCCACGCAGCAAAAATAGGCCATCAGCATTTAAGACGGAAACGAGCTTTAGGCGTTCTTCATAGCAAAGGCGGCTTGCCTCTACGGGATAATTTTGCAGGCGCTTTTTTATCATGGTAGAAATCACGCCATCGATTGTGCCATGAAAGTTTTCCAAGACGGAATTGTTTTCTTTATCTTCTTTTGGGGACGCAATTTCTTGCGGCGTATCGTTAAAAAAGGGCAGTTCCCCTAAAAGCGTATCGATTTGTTGGCGCATATTTTGATAGGCACTTAAATCGATATTTATGCAAAGGACGCCGATGATTTTGGTGCCGTGCTTGATAAAATAGCTAGATGAGCGGCAAATGCTGCCGTTTTTGCTGCGCCCTTGATAATTGGCAATAAAGGGCGTTTGTTCGCCTTTTTGTTTTAGCTTTTTGAGGATAAAGTCGGTGGCTGGTCCTCCCGTCTCGCGTCCGCTTATATGGCCATTGGCAATGGCGATGATTGATTTTTCAGGTGCTGCGAGGTCGTGCAGGACGACTTCGCAGTGCTCACCTAGAGCTTTTCCCAAGAATTCGACTAAGGGAATATAGTTTTGTAGATTGCTCATATCAGGCCTCTCTTATTGTGATGATAATTTATTATAGCAATTATTTTAGTCTGGTGCAATTTGCAATGAGATAAAAATTTATCAAAGGAAATCTGCTCGCAGAAGGTTTACTTTATTTTGGACACATGCTATAATCATTTTAAAAAGTAAACGTTTACTATAATGTGTTTGTTTTTTCAGAAATTTAACAATAGTTTGTTTAACGGCTTTAAATTCTGGAGGAGGAGAAAAAATGCAGTTTGTTACTATTTTGACGTTCTTTTTGGCTATTGCTATTGTCGGCATCTACACTTACAAAAAGATGCAAAAGGGAGAAAGTGCCAACCATTCTGAGGATAGCTACTTTTTGGGAGGGCGTAGCTTGACTTGGGGTGTTGTCGGCATGTCCTTGCTTTTGACCAACATGAATCCGACGCAATTTGTCGGCATGAGCGGGCAGGCTTTTAGCCAAAATATGAGCAACATGGCCTATGAGGTTACATCTGGTTTTGTGCTTGCCCTGGTCGCCTTGCTGCTGGTGCCGCGCTATTTAAAGCAGGGTCTCACTACCATTCCGCAGTTTCTCGAATATCGTTATGATGCGCAGACAAAATCCATTGTTTCTATTCTCTTCATGATTTTATTCATCATCAACATCATTCCAACGACTTTGTATGCAGGTGCTATTGCCTTGAGCCAGGTTTTTGATGTGCAGAAAATTTTTGGCTTGAGCTTTGCGCAGGGAATATGGCTGACCGTCTGGATAGTCGGCATAATAGGCTATTTTTATGCTATTTTAGGTGGCTTGCGGGCTATTGCCATTTCCGATACTTTTAACGGTATCGTCCTTGCCGTGGGCGGGGCGCTTGTGCCTATTTTCGCCCTTTTGCAGATTGGCCACGGTGATTTTTGTGCGGGCTTTTCCCATTTCGTCACCGCAACGCCGGAAAAGTTTAATGCCATTGGGGCTGTGGGCGATGCCGTGCCATTTAATGGCGCCATCGTCGGCCTTTTGCTGGTCAATTTTTACTATTGGGGCACGGACCAATCGATAATTCAGCGCGCCTTGGCGGCCAAAAGCCTCGAGCATAGTCAAAAAGGGGTTATGCTTTGTGGCCTCTTAAAAACTTTCACGCCGCTTTTAGTCATCATCCCGGGCATTATGGCCTATCAGCTTATCGGCAACGATGGCTCTCCTGCCGATACGATGTATGCCAAGCTGGTCATTAAAGTCTTGCCGACCTGGCTTATCGGCCTTTTCAGTGCGGCGATGTTTGGCTCTATCTTGAGTGTCTACAACGGCGTCTTGAATAGTGCGGCAACACTATTTGCCATCAATGTTTATAAGCCTTATTGGGGCAAGGGAAAAAGCCAAAAGGAGATAATTCATGCCGGAAAGAAGTTTGGCATTGTCATTGCCATCATCTCTATGATAATTTCTCCCATGATTATGTATGCACCAGCTGGATTATTCCAGTTTACGCAAACGCTTTCGGGCTTTTTTAACGTGCCGATTTTTACCATTATTTTTATGGGATATGTGACCAAGCGCGTGCCGGCCATTGCTGCTAAAATCGGCTTATTCTTTTTTATCTTTGTCTACGGTGTTTTGCAGCTGGTAATACAGCCGCAGATGTCATTTTTGTATCAGCTTTTAATCTTATTTGTCATTACCTGCGCATTGATGCTGCTCATCGGCAAGATTTGGCCGCGTTCTAGCGATTTTGTGCTCGAAAGTTATAGCGTCGTCGAATTGAAGCAGTGGCAGCACCGCTTTGAGGCGGCATGGTTTGTCACTTTCTTGGTTATATTTTGGTATATCATTTTTTCGCCGCTGGGCTTGGCAAATAGCGCTGGTGCGGGATGGCATACATTGGCCTGGATAGGCGTGGCAGCCCTGTTTTGCCTTATTGGCTGTTTCATTACCAAAAAGAAATTTTGCTGCTAAATAAATATAAAGGAGGATGGCGCAAGCGCATTTATAGCAGCGCGCGCCGAAAAATATGAATAAAGAAGAATTAAAAGGGCAATTTGTCGCCCAATTTGGTCAAGAGCCGCAAACTTTTTACTTTGCGCCGGGGCGCATTAACCTCATCGGTGAGCACACGGACTATAATGGCGGACATGTATTTCCCTGTGCAATTACCTTAGGCACTTATGGTGCCGTAGCAAAGCGCAGTGATGATAAAATCTGCTGTTATTCCATGAATCGCCCGGAAGAAAAAATTATTTGCGGTAGAATTGGCGAGTTGAAGCACGCTGCTGAAAATGGCTGGGCGGATTACCCTTTCGGCGTTGTTTCTGTACTGGAAAAGGCGGGATACCATCTGCCGCACGGCTTTAATCTTGCCATATGGGGGGATTTGCCAAACGGAGCAGGGCTTTCCTCTTCGGCTTCGCTTGAAGTATTGACAGCTTTTGCTTGTCGGGATATATTCAATTGGGATATTTCTCTTATCGAGATTGCCAAGCTTTGCCAAAAAGCAGAAAATGAATTTGTGGGCATGAACTGCGGTATCATGGACCAATTTGCCGTTGCCCTTGGCAAAAAGGACCAGGCGATGTTTTTGGATTGCGGCAATTTGCAATGCCGTTATCTGCCCATAGCCCTTAAAGATTGCAGCATTGTGATTGCCAATACCAATTGCGAGCACAAATTGGTCGGCTCCGAGTATAATTTGCGCCGCGCGCAGTGCGAGCAGGCCCTGGCAGATTTAAAGGCGGCAGGAGTAAAAATAGAGGCTTTGGGTGATTTGTCAGAAGAAGAATTTTTAGCATGGCAGGAAGCGATAAAAGCCCCCCTCTGTCGCCAAAGAGCACATCATGCCGTTTTTGAAAATCAAAGGACAATCAAGGCCGTCACGGCGCTAGAAAGGGGAGACCTTGAAGGCTTTGGCGCCTTGATGCGTCAGTCACACGAATCGCTGCGCGATGATTACGAGGTAACGGGAAAATATCTCGATGCTTTGGCCAGCCTTGCCTGGGAGCAATCTGGTACGATTGGCTCACGCATGACGGGCGGCGGCTTTGGCGGCTGTACGGTGAGCATTGTCAAAGATGAGCACCTAAAGGATTTTCAGGCCGCTGTTGGTGCGGGCTATAAGGCGATGACAGGTCTTGAGGCTTCATTTTATGTGGCATCGGTAAGTGAGGGAGTCCACAAATTATAATATTTTGAAGTAGATTTTTCGGAGGAAGTTAATATGGCAATATTGGTTTGTGGCGGCGCAGGTTATATCGGCTCGCACATGGTTGATTATCTCGTCAAAAATGGCGAACAGGTCGTAGTTATCGATAATTTGTGCACGGGATACCGGCAGGCCGTACCAGAAGGCGTTAAGTTTTATGAGGCGGATGTGCGCGATGGCGTGGCCTTGGATAAGATATTTTCGCAAAATGAGATTGAGGCAGTCATTCATTTTGCTGCTTTTTCGCTCGTCGGCGAAAGCATGGAAAAACCGCTAGCTTACTTTAATAATAATGTCTATGGCATGCAGGTGTTGCTGGAGCAGATGGTTGCGCATAAGATTGACAAAATTGTCTTTTCTTCCTCGGCTGCCGTTTATGGCGAGCCAAAGCGCGTGCCGATTGAAGAGGATGATGAAACTTTGCCGCAAAATCCCTATGGCGAAACGAAGCTGGCAATGGAAAAGATGATGAAATGGGTCAATAAAAAGTATGGCATTCGTTACGTATCGCTGCGCTATTTCAACGTGGCAGGCGCCTCGCTTGATGGTCATATTGGTGAATCGCATTTTCCTGAGAGCCATCTCGTGCCGATAATTTTGCAGGTACCGCTTGGGCAAAGAGAGGCACTTACCATTTACGGCAATGATTACCCTACTGCTGATGGAACTTGTATTCGTGATTATGTCCATGTTGTCGATTTGGCGGCCGCGCATTTGAAGGCGCTTTCTTATCTGCGTGCGGGAAATAAAAGCGATATATTTAATTTGGGCAGCGGCAATGGCTACTCTGTGCGTCAGATGATTGATGCGGCTGAAAAGGCGACGGGTCTAAAAATAAAGACTGTCGTAGGAGAGCGTCGTCCAGGTGACCCTGCTCGCCTTGTTGCTGCAAGCGATAAGGCGAGCCGCGTACTTGGCTGGCAGCCGCAATATGAGGATATGGAAAAAATAATTGCTACGGCTTGGCAGTGGCATAAAAAGCATCCGCATGGCTTTAGAAAATAAGGTGATTAAATGGATATTATAAAGCAAGTAAATCGCCTGCTCAATTATGGGCTGCAAAAGGAGCTCTTTTATCAGGAAGATATGTGCTTTACCGCCAATGCCCTCTTGGTTGTTTTGGGGCTAGACGATTTTGCGCTCTTGCCGATAGAAGAAGAACTTGCTGAGCCTTCGCCCATTTTAAATGAGCTTTCTTCTTTTGCCGTCCTAAAAAAAATTATTGAAGATACGCCTGTGGCGCGGGAACTATTTGAGACGAAACTTATGGGCTGCCTTTTGCCGCGCCCGACGGAATTTATTGCTCGGCTCAGGGAAAAAAATCATGAAAATCCCGCGGCCGTCACGCAGTACTTTTACAATTTTTGCCGCAATGCTGATTATATAAAGACGGCGCGCCTAGCTAAAAATATTGTCTGGAAATCCGCTACGGAATATGGTGAGCTTGATATTACGATTAACCTTTCCAAGCCGGAAAAGGACCCGCGTGCTATCATGCTTGCACGGCAAAAACCGTCATCTGGTTATCCCAAATGTGTTTTATGCCGTGAAAATGAAGGCTTTAGTGGCGATTGGCAGCGCGCCGCGCGACAGAACTTGCGCCTTTTGCCCCTTGTCCTAAATGGGAAGAAGTGGTATATGCAATATTCGCCTTATATTTATTACAATGAGCATTGTATCGTCTTGAGCGATGAGCATGTGCCAATGCGTATAGATAAGGCGACCTTTGCCAATTTGCTCGCCTTTACAGATATTTTTCCGCATTATTTCCTCGGCTCTAATGCCGACCTTCCGATTGTCGGGGGCTCTATCTTATCTCATGACCATTATCAAGGCGGCTGCTACGATTTTGCCATGGCCAAGGCACCGGTGGAAAAATGGTACTTTTTGCCCCATTTTGATGACATGCGACTTGGGCGCGTAAAATGGCCGATGAGCGTCTTGCGCCTTTATGGCTGCGAAAAGAGGCGGTTGGTTGAGCTCGCCTGCACGCTCACGCAAATATGGCGCAGTTATAGCGACCCGAGCGTGCAGATAATTTGCCGCACGGATGCACCTCATAATACCGTGACGCCCATTGCGCGCCGGCATGGCACGGGATATGAGCTCGATTTGGTTTTTCGCAATAATCGCACCGATGCTGAGCACCCGTTAGGCATTTTCCACCCTCATGCTGAAGTGCACCACATTAAAAAGGAAAATATTGGCCTCATCGAGGTTATGGGCCTTGCCGTTTTGCCGGGCAGGCTCAAGGCGGAGCTTTTTGGTATCAAGCAGGCGCTTTTACAGGGAAAGCAGACGCTTTTAGGACAAGAGGATTTAGAAAAACACGAGGCCTGGTACCAAAAGATAAAAGAGCAGTATTTTGCACCGGGGGCGCCGCAAACGCCATCTATTGATGAGATTTTGCGCCATGAGGTGATGCAAGTATTCTTGCAGGTGCTCATGGATGCTGGCGTCTATAAGAGAACGCTGGAAGGCATGGCTGCCTTTGACCGGTTTATGGCATATTGTGCGGACATGCTATGAGGGATGTTTTATGAAAAAAATTACAATCGTCGATGTCGCTTTGGCAGCGCATGTCTCGACGGCCACCGTTTCACGGGTCTTAAACGGTGGCTATCCCGTGCGCGAAAAATCGCGTCAGGCGGTGCTAGAGGCAATAAAAAAGCTCGGTTATGTGCCTAATTTGCAGGCGCGCGAGCTCAATTTGCGCCAGTCGACCGTAGTAGGTGTTATTGTCCCCAATCTTTTTAATATGTTTTTTGCCCAGGTATTTGCAAGTATCAGCCAATGCCTTGAGCGGCAGGGATATTCGACCTTGATTGCCTGCTCGGGCGATGATGCCGAGCAGGAAAAGAAAAATATGGAGCTTTTTTTGGCGCGCAATGTGCGAGGCATTATCAATGTATCTCCTAATACGCATGAAAAACCGGCGGATTTTTATGCCTCTTTATCTTCTCGCTTGCCACTCGTCTTTATCAATAGCTATAAGAAGGAACCCCATATTTCTTATGTAAATAGCGATGAAGAAGCGGGTGTACGCCAGGCGATGGAATTGCTCTTTAGGAAGGGACACAAGAAGATTGCCCTTTTACGTGGCGCATGCAGCGACTCGTATGACATAAAGCAGGATGTTTATTGCCGGATAATGCATAAACATTCCTTGAAGGCACAGGTAATCCGTATCGAAGGGGGCAATTCGATGCGGACTATCGACTGCGCGGCGCAGGAGATGCGCCATTTCCTAATCGAGCAGCCTGAAGTGACGGCAATTTTTGCCTGCAACGACCTCATGGCCGTCGCCACACTAGAGGCGGCGCGCCTTCTGGGCAAAAAAGTGTCGCAAGAGCTGGCGATAATTGGTTTTGACAATATTGTCTTGAGTCGCTACACGTCACCGCAGCTGACGACGGTAGACCAGAAAATGCATGGCCTTGGGAAGGCTGCTGTTGCAGCTCTTTTACAAAAAATTGCCCTTGATAATGGTGAGAGTACGACACTGACTTTGCCTACCTGCCTTTTAGAGCGGGGGACAGTTTGAAGGGAAATAATATGAAAAAAGAGTGTTTTGGCAAGACGATAAAAGGGGAGAAAGCGACACTTTATACCCTTGAAAATAAAAATGGCCTGTGTGTCAAGATATGCGATTTTGGCGGGGCAATCCAAAGCATTGTTGTTCCTACGGCAAAAGGATTGGTTGACGTAGTACTTGGCTATGAGGATGTAAGCGGCTATGAGGCGCAAGATACCTATATCGGCTCTTTGGTCGGCCGCGTCTGCAATCGCATAGCGGGCGGCACATTTAGTTTGAATGGCAAGGAATATAAGCTTTTTTGTAATGATAAATCCAATCACTTGCATGGCGGCAAGGTGGGATTTGATAAGAAGCTTTGGCGGGTAGATTTTGCGCAAGGGCAAAGACTGGGCCTTTTTTTAAATAGTCCTCACCTGGAAGAAGGATATCCTGGCAACCTTTCTGTCCAGGTCATTTATGACCTTTCTGACGCTGATGAGCTTAGTATATCCTATCATGCGGTAAGCGATGCGGATACGCTTTGCAATTTGACAAATCATACGTATTTTAACCTTGATGGAGCGTTGAGCGGTGTGGCCGGCGAGCAAAGAGTGCAAATTTTTGCAGACTCTTTTACGCCTACCGACAAGGAAGCCATCCCTTTGGGAGAGCTTCGCAGCGTTGCAAATACGCCTTTTGACCTAAGGCAGCCCCAAAAGCTTTTGGATGGCTGGGATTTGCCGGATGAACAAATTCAAATCGGGCGTGGCTATGACCATAACTATGCCTTACCAGAATATGATGGCAAATTAAAGCATGCAGCGCGTGCCTGGGCAGCTAAAAGCGGCATTCAATTAGATGTCTATACAAATTTGCCGGGGCTGCAGTTTTATAGTGGCAATTATCTTGGACAGTCGGCATTATGCGGCAAGGGAAACAAGCCTTTTAAAAGGCGCAGCGGATATTGTTTTGAAAGCCAGTATTTCCCCAATGCGATAAATGAGCCTTCTTTTGCTAAGCCGATTTTGCGCGCAGGCAGTGCCTATGAAGCGCAAACGGTTTATAAATTTTCTTATTAGGCTTAGGCTGGGATTTGAAAAAGGGCAAAAACATACTTTTGCCCTTTTTTGTGCATTGGAAAAGGATTTTTACTTGGCAATACGAAAAAAAGCAGGCAGTTTTGCACAAGCGTATTGAAGATTTTGAATTTTTTATGTAAAATAAAGGCAGTATATTGTGGAGGCTGTAAGATAGCCTGAGAGGATAGTGCATTGTAGGCACGAATAGTCTGCTTTGCTATGTTGTTTATTTTTGCAGGTAATACTCTTCTCGGCAGATTGTTCCCAAAGCTGATGACATCTTATACAATAATCTTATGTTTTGTTTGGCAATAATTTGACGAAAAAGGGGCTAACTTACTTGCACATAAATATGATGGAAGTTTTCGACATCATCGGCACATTGGCATTTGCCATGCTCGGAGCCTTGGCAGGCGTTTACAGAAAATTAGATGTTTTCGGAGTATTGTTTTTAGCCTTGGCTACGGCTGTAGGGGGTGGCATTGTGCGCGATATAGTTATTTCCAATACGCCGCCGATGGCATTTCGTGACCCGTTTTATGTCATGGTGAGCATTGGAGGCGCATTTGCGGCCATCTTGGGGCGCCGGTACATGGAACGCTTTAATGGCACGGTGCAGTTTTGCGATGCGATAGGTCTCGGCGCTTTTGCGGCAGCGGGTGCCAATATGGCCGTCGTGCACGGTTATTACGATATTTTGACGGTTACCTTTCTTGCCGTTGTTACCGCGGTAGGGGGCGGCGTGATTCGCGATATTTCTATTCAGCAACTGCCCGGGGTTTTTTATAAGGAGATTTATGCGACGGCCTCTTTAGGCGGCGCCTTGGCTTATTACTACGCCTATCCTTATACGACGCCTGATATGGCGATGTACCTGTGCTTTACGATTACGACGGGATTGCGTTTGCTGGCGCTTCATTACCATTGGGAATTGCCGACCATGAAATAAATGGGCAATAAAAAAACTGGTTCTCAATGAGAACCAGTAAGTTTTTATCTGGTGGAGATGAAGAGGTTTGAACTCTCGACCTTACGGATGCGAACCGTACGCTCTCCCAGCTGAGCTACATCCCCGATTCTTTTATTATATCAGCTTCCTTTATGTGGTGCAAGGCTGATTTTGTTTTTAGTGCAGGCTGGGCAAAAATATAGTATAATATTAAGATAAAATAAATGCTTTGTTTGGAGATAGGCTGCCGTGCTGATTTTGGGGACGGCGGCCTTTAGCGGTTTTGGGAAGAGCAGAGGCGACCGGCCGCATGGATGAAGTTGAGGGAAAGGTGGCATAACTGCCTGCTTCTGCGATTTGGCACAGCTTACCTGTGCGCATTTTAGGCAGTCAATTAAAATTTGGACAACTTTAAGATGAAATCGTCGCGCGGCGACTTTTCAATATTGTTTTTAGTTTTCTTTTTGCTTGTTATTTACGGCCTGTTTTCTTATTATATGCGGACACCTCAGTATACGGCGCATATGATTGAACTTGCCTATAAAAGCCGTGAGCCGCAAATTATCGGCAGCTGTATCGATTTGAAGGCCGTTGTTAACCACGCTTACGATGATTTGACGGGCAATATGTATAAAGGCAGCAAGATGCCGCAAAATATCATCGAGCTTTACGAGCAGTATTATCGTCTCGTCAAGCGTCCCGTCTGCAGCGGCACTGTAAAATACATAAATGATTTTATTGCGACGGGAAAATGGCCCAATAGTGCTGAGCAGCCCCTTTTGCGCGGTCGCGAGCTCGGCATTGATTACGAGGAGCTTTTGCTGCGTTCTTTATTGCGAGACACTAAGGTTATAAGCTTTGGAGCGCTTGAGCAAAATGACGATGGCAATGTTATCTTGTCGGTGACGGTAAAAGACCACTACACGGAGATGCCTTTTGTCCTGCAGCTTTTATTGGTGCGCGGCTCCAATGGCCTTTACCATGTCACGCGTATCCTTAATTATAGCTCTTATTTATTGTATGTCCGGTCGCTTTGCCGCAACGACATTGAGCAGTATCGCGTACAGACAGGCGAGCAGATAAAAAAGGATAATGATACATTTCTCAAGCTGCAGATGAAATTTGTTCAATGCGCGAGCTGCTTGACGCCCGATGCTTCCGACAAGCAGCGCCAAAGCGTCGTGAGCCTTATCAATGATGAAATTATACCTGCATATGAACAGCACCTAAATTATCTGCGTTCCTTGAAAGTGCCGACAGGTGCCGTGCACCTTAACAGATTGCGCATTAAAAGTACCGAGCTGACGATTAAGTCGTGGCGTGAATATGCTGAAGGGATTAGTGAAAATAATCAGGCTTTGGTTTCTTCGGCAGAAAATATTCATAAAAAGGCGATGGTTATTGAGCAGAAGGTAAGGGATAATATTACCGATGTGCCGGCTCTTTTTATGCCCGATACGCCATGATAGTCGACTATTTCTTATAAGCTAAATAAAAAGCGGACCGCAAGGCGGTCCGCTTTTTTTAGTTCTTTTCCGGAAAAAAGACAGCTTTTACTTCGGGTGCAAAAGGCGTTTTGCCGATATAGCTGCCGATTATAAAGCAGATGGCAGCTGAGCCAATGCCAATGACGATGTTATGGCAGGTCGAGATATGAAAGCCCAAAGCTGTCGAGGTGCAGTAGGCTAAAAGGCCGCCGATAATCGAGGCGATAGCACCTGTTGAGTTGGCCCTTTTCCAAAAGAGGCCCATGATGAGAATCCAGAAAAAGGCCGTTTCAAGGCCGCCAAAGGCAAAAAGATTAATCCAGACGATAATATCGGGCGGTTTGATGGCTAGAAGAACGGTGGCAATGCCCATGAACGTCGTCACCGCAATGCCGAGGCGGGCGACGGTTTTTTGATTTTTGGCGACGGGCTCGTTGCGCTTATAATAAAGGTAGATATCCTTGACTACGGCCGAACTGCCCGCAATTAAAAGCGAGGAAATAGTAGACATCGTGGCCGCAAGCGGTCCAATAATTGTGATACCGGCAAGCCAAGGATTCATGTGCTGGGCAATGAGCAGGGGAATGATATTATCCGTCGAGCCGATTTGGCTTAGCGGGGCCGTTATGACGCCGCGTCCCAAAATGCCTAAAAGCGGCATGCCAATCATCATTGCACCGCAGACAATCGTGCCAATAATCATGGCCCGATGTACCGATTTTGTATCCTTATAGCTGATGCAGCGCACGGCTGATTGTGGCAGGCCAATCGTGCCGATACCGCATAAAATCCACTGACTCATTAAAAGCGGAATGGAAACATGGTTGCTGGCTGTGGGGGAAAGTAGGTCAATCTTTCCCTGCGCCGAGGCGTTGGTAATCGTGTGCATGATATTTGTAATGCCGCCGCCATCATGCAAGATAGCATAAGCCAATAAAAACATGCCGGCCAACATCATGATGGCGCAAAGCGTATCCGTTATGGCAACGGTATTGAAGCCGCCAATAGCGGTGTATAAGACGACGATAGCCGCAAAAAAGAGCAGCCCTGCCGCATAATCCATTCCCGTGACGGCAGCAAAAATATGGGCGCCGCCGATGAATTGGGCAATCATTTGCGTGATGAAAAATACCAATAAGACGAGGGCACATAAATTGGCGCAAAAATTTGATTTATAGCGAAAACGAATTAAGTCTATTATCGTAATGGCGTCAATTTGGCGCGCTACAACAGCCATTTTTTTGCCCAAGATACCCAAGATGAGGTAAGCGGCGACGACCTGCACGGAAGCAAAAAGAACCCAGGCAAAGCCAAGCTGCCAGGCAACGCCTGGTCCACCGACGAATGAGCTCACCGAGCCATAGGTCGCCACCAGGCTCATTGCCAGGACGAAGCCGTTTAAGCTGCGCCCGCCGATATAGTACTCCTTGGAAAAATTTTTGCCGCGCTTATTTTTTTCACGCTGCTTGAGGTAAAAGCCGATGAGGAGCAAGACGAGAAAGAATAGAGCGGAAGGCAAAAGAATATCAAATTTCATTTATAATACTCCTTCAATTTTTCTTTGTTTTCGTCATCATCTAAATCAAAATCGATAAAGACGAATTTGGTAATGAGCCATACGAAGATAATGGCCAGCAGATAGGTGCCGACACAAGAGATGAAAAACCAAAGCGGCATTGACAAAAAAGTAAGTGAGCGGTCAATGCCAAAAGCGCCGTACCACCAAAAGGCGATGAGTATAGCCGTGATGATGCAGGTGGCAGCTGCCTCGCGATTCATTTGTTGAAATTTTTCTTTGTAGGTAAGTTTTTTCAAGATAAAGCCTCCATTGGAATACTTCCTAATAAAAAAGAAAGCGCCTTTCGATAGAAAGGCGCAGAATTATTGTGTATGCAATATATCAAATCCTTTCTGTCTCAGTCTAAAAGATCCAAGCAGATATAAAAATGAGAAAAAATGCAGTATGGCTTTTGTCAAATACCATCTGGTTTATAACGGTATTTATGATAACATATCTAAGGAAAATTTTAAAGGGAAAAATGGCCGCCTTCAAGGCGGCCATTTTCAATCTTCACGGTGCGATAAATTGCTAAAGCGCGTCAATTCTTTTTGGAAGTAGAGCTGAATGGTGTCAACGGGACCGTTGCGGTGCTTGGCAATAATCACATCGGTGATATTTTTGTTTTCCGTATCGGGGTCATAATAATCCTCGCGATAGAGGAACATGACAATATCGGCATCTTGTTCAAGCGAGCCAGATTCTCTTAAATCGCTGAGCATGGGCCTTTTTATCTGGCGCGCCTCTACGCCGCGCGAGAGCTGCGAGAGGGCGATGACCGGCACATCGAGTTCGCGCGCAAGCGATTTTAAAGAGCGGGAAATTTCCGAGATTTCCTGCTGGCGATTATCGTTCTTACTAGATGTGCGTCCTTGCATGAGCTGCAGGTAGTCGATGATGATGAGCGAAAGGCCATTTTCCATTTTGAGGCGGCGCGCTTTAGCGCGCAGTTCCAAAATCGAAATGCCCGGCGTGTCATCAATGTAGATAGGTGCTGAGGAGAGGCGGTCAGCAACCGTGATGAGATGTTGCCAATCCTCATCTAAGAGGCCTCCCGTCCGCATGCGCTGCGAGTCGATGGAGGCTTCCGCGCAGAGCATTTTTTGCACGAGCTGCTCCTTGGACATTTCGAGCGAGAAGAAGGCAACAGGTTCTTTTTTGCGCACGGCGACATGGGTGGCAATATTCAAAGTAAAAGTAGTCTTGCCCATGCTCGGACGCGCGGCAACTAAGATGAGGTCGGAAGGCTGCAGCCCTGAGGTTAAGCGGTCAAGGTCCGTAAATCCTGTCGAGATACCCGTAATGCCGCCCTTGGCTTCGTGCATTTTTTCGATTTTGCCAAAGGTTTCCAGCAAGATGTCCTTGATGGGCATGAAATCCTTGCCGATGCGGTCGGCAGAGACGTCCATAATCATCTTTTCTGCGCGGTCAAGAACTTCGTCGATGTCTTCGCTATCCTCATAGCCCAAAGCGGCAACCGCGGTTGCCGTGCTGATGAGCGCGCGCATTTTTGATTTTTCCTTGACAATCTTGGCGTGATAGGAAGCATTGGGCGCAGCGAGGTCATTGCTCGCCAGGGCCGTGATAAAGCTCAGGCCGCCGGCCTTATCGAGTTTATCTTCTTTGCGCAGCTGTTCTGACAAAGTAATGAGGTCAACGGGCTCGTTGCGGTTGTGGATGTCCAAGATAGCGGAAAAAATGATGCGATGCGCTTCGCGGTAAAAATCGTCCTTGGTGAGGATTTGGATGACATTATTTAGCGAATCCTTGGAGATTATCATCGCTGAGAGGACCGATTGTTCGGCTTCGATGTTTTGGGGGGGAACCCGTTCGAGCAAGATTATTCTTCCTTTCCTTGCAGTCCTTTAAAATCCTCTTGCGGCTCGGCAAGTAGGTAAGAAAGGGCTTCTTTGATAGTGCTGACGGTGAAAATTTGCAGGCCGAGCAGATTTTCGGGAATATCCTTTTCATTTTCCTTCGGGATGACGAGGCGCGTCATGCCGGCCTGCTTGGCGCCATAGGCCTTCTCAAAGACGCCGCCGACAGGGCGCACAAGTCCTTGAATTGAAATTTCCCCCGTGACGGCCGTATCCTGGCGAATTTTCTTTTTGGTCAAGGCCGATAAAATGGCCGTAGTGATGGCGGTACCGGCAGAAGGACCGTCGATATTGCCGCCGCCAATTACATTGATGTGAATGTCATAATCGCTTATATCAAGCCCCGTTAAAGCGCGCACGACGGCAGCGGCATTAAAGACGGAGTCCTTGGCCATGCTGCCGGCCGTATCGTTAAAGCGCACGCTGCCGTGGCCTTTTTTGGCGGCCGGAAAAGCGACCGCTTCTATTTCGATGATTGAGCCTAAAAAGCCCGCAACGCCAAGGCCGAAAATCTTGCCCTCTTGAGGTGAGTCAGAAGCCTTTTTGGTAATAAAGGGAGAGAGGCGGCTTATCTGGGCGACTTGATAGATGTCATTGAGGCCAATTGTCAGATTGTCTTTGCCCGAAGGGTTGTTTTGCAGGGCAAGGCTATAAGCATCAGCCAGGAGATTGATGGCTTTTCGACCTTCAATCGTGTATTGGCCGATAGTCTGGGCGACTTTATCTTCTAATGTAACGTGCAGTTTTTCGGCAGCATTTTCGATGATTTTTTCAATATTGTTCGGCGTGAGCGGCTCAAAATAGATTTCGGCGCAGCGTGAGCGCAGGGCAGGATTTATATGCTGAGAGTCGCGCGTCGTGGCACCGATTAAGATAAAGTCGGCAGGCGCGCCTTCTTCGAAAAGCTTTTTTATATATTGCGGTACCGCAGGGTCGGTCGGGTCATAATACGAAGACTCAAAATAAGCGTGCTTGTCCTCGAGGACTTTTAAGAGCTTATTTTGCAGCATTTCGTCCATTTCCCCGATTTCGTCGATAAATAAGATGCCGCCATGTGCATCTGTAACAAGGCCCGGCTTTGGTTCCGGGATACCACTATCTGCCAAATCGCGCCGTGCGCCTTGATATATGGGGTCATGTACGGAGCCTAAGAGAGGATTGCTCATATCGCGCGGGTCCCATCTTAAAGTCGTGCCGTCCGTTTCGACAAAAGGCGCCTTGGGCTTAAAAGGCGTGTATTTTTCCTTGCAAGCCTGCTCTAAGGCGAGGCGGGCGGCTGTCGTCTTGCCGACGCCGGGCGGCCCGTATAAGATGAGGTGCTGCGGATAAGGCGAGGCGAGCTTAGCTTTTAGGGCTTTGACGGCGCGTTCTTGGCCGATAATTTCTTCTATCGTGCGCGGGCGCAATAGCTCCATCACCGATTGCGTAAGGGAAATCTTATCCAATTCCTCGAGCCGCTTTAGCTTTTCGCGCGTCTGCGGCGTCTCCTCATCGCCTTGCTCCTCTTTTATTATCTGCATTCTGATGTCTTCAACGTAGTCTTGGTGGTTTTCCTCGAGCTTTTCAGCGATGCGTTTTTCAAGATGTTCTTCGACATTGCGCCGGGCAATGATATCGGCAATTTTTTCGCCCAGCACGTTTAAAAGGGTGGGTATTTCCTCATCGGTGGGAACCTTTTCAATGGTCGGGTCCTCATAGATAATCTTTTGCAAGGCGAGTACGCGCTCATTGCGATTGGAAGAGCGCAAAAGTTTTATGGCATCAAGCTTACCGGCCTTCAAGATGACTTTGTCGGCACCCAGCGATTCAATGCATAACTTGTAGAAGGCATCAATATCGCGCTCGAGCTGTGTCAGGGGCGCTTTATTCTCTATGGAGGACGGCTTCGTCTCTTTTACCGCTTCCTCTTTAGGGGGAAGGGGAGCTTTAGGGGACGGTGCTTTTTTGGGGGGAAAAATATTTTTAAAAAAATCTTTTAAACTCATAAATTACCTCTTTTTCTGTGGCACGCACCAGGCGTGCAATAAAAAAAGCCCGGCAAAAGGCGCCGGGCTTTTGCTGACTCGCCAAAACACCTTATTCGGCGACGACATGAACTTTTATCGAGGAAGTAATCGAGGGGTGAACCTTGACGACAACGTCGTAATCACCTAATCTTTTGACATCTTCCTTGAGCTCTATCTTGCGGCGGTCAATGTCGATATTGTGTTCTTTTTTCAGCACTTCGGCGATATCCTTGCCTGTTACGGAACCAAAGAGCTTGCCGTTTTCGCCCACGCGCACGCGCAGGGTAACTTCGACCTTTTTGAGCTGGGCGGCCATGAGTACGGCTTCGTCTTTATCCTGCTGTTTCTTTCTTTCGGCAGAACCTTTTTTGGCCAATGCTACATTCATATTGGCCTTTGTCGCTTCAATGGCAATGCCGTGCGGGAAAAGATAATTGCGGGCATATCCTTCCGACGCTTCGACAATATCGCCTTTTTTGCCTAATTTTTTAAAATCCTGTTCAAGTATCACTTTCATTTTTCAAATCACTCTCTTTCATGATTTTTTGCGCTAGCTCGATAGCCTTGTTCTTGATGTCTTCGAGGTTGGCGCTTTTAACCTGCGCGCCGGCTACATTGATGTGGCCGCCGCCACCAAAGGCTTCCATGAGCACCTGGACATTGAGCTCGCCGATTGAACGAGCGCAGATGCCCACGGTGCCTGCGTCTAGTCGGAAAAAGACGAGACTCATGCGCGCCTGGTCAATGCGAAGAAGAAAATCGGCAATTTGAGCCGAGATAATCTGGATATTTGGCGTCTCATCAGGGCAGACGGAAATGAGAAGGCCACCGTCTAAAAAGACAGAGTTTGAAATGGCCTTGGCCTTATAAAGGTTGGTGGGATAATCGGTCCTAAAGAGCTGATTGACAATTTGGGGACTTGCTCCTTTGCGGCGCAGATAGGCAACGGCATCGAAGGTGCGCACGCCCGTCTGGACGGTGAAGTTTTTGGTATCGACGATGATGCCGGCATAAAGCGCCGTGGCTTCGATACTCGTGATGGGCAAGTCATTGTCGCTAAAGTACATCAAAAGCTCTGTAATGAGCTCGCTCGTCGAAGAAGAAGCCGTCTCAATGTAAATGAGCAGCGCATTTTTGATGATATCCTCGGAGCGGCGGTGGTGGTCAATGACGACGATATTCTTTACTTCATCGAGTAGGGCGCGTCCGGCAGCTAGGTGCGGTATGTGCATGTCGACGACGAAGAGAACGGGATTGGCCGCTTGGATGTGCATGGCTTCTTCGACCGAAATGAACAGTCCTTCGTATTCGGGATTGTCCTTTATTACCTCGGTAAGCTTATCAATGCCTTCATTCATATCGCTGAGGATGATGTAAGTTTTTTTCTTCATATGGCGTGTCATGGCCGCGACGCCAATCGAGGCTCCCAGGCAGTCAAAATCCTCATTGTGATGCCCCATGATAAAGACCGTGTCAGCGTCATTGATAATTTCGCGCAAGGCATGTGCCACGACGCGCGATTTGACGCGCGTGTGCTTTTCGACGGCCTTGGTCTTGCCGCCGAAGAATTTTACTTTTTGTTCGATATTCACGGCCACCTGGTCTCCGCCGCGCCCCAGTGCCAAGTCAAGCCCGGATTGGGCGAGCGCGCCTATATCTTCCGGCGTAAGCTCCAGCTTTGTCTCGACAATGCTGATACTCAGGGTAATGGGGAATTTATTGGGGCCGCGCATGCTTCGCACGCGGTCTAAAATATCGAAATTGTCGCTCATGGCCTTAGCAAGGGCATGATGTTCCAAGATGATGATGTAAAGGTCATTGTCGAGGCGGCGCAAGAAGCCGCCGAGTGAATTTGCCCATTTGTCGAGGGCATTATTCACCTCAAAGAGTACGGAAGTGCGCTGTGCTTCGCTTAGGCCTTGCAGCGCATCATCATAATTGTCGATTTGGACATAGCCAAAGGAAATGCGGTGGTCTGCCGTACTCTTTTTGAATTTCTCGTATTCGGTGTCATCGGTGACATAAAGGGCCAAAAGGCCGTTTATATCACTGTCCGTGGAGACGGGGCGATAGCGCAGGTGATAGTATTTATTCTTGCACTTAAAGACGGTCTCGCCAATTTTGCCCCAGAAGGCATCGAGATTTAAATCCGGCCAAAAGTCATAGATGATTGTGCCGAGTTCGGGTTTTTGTCCAAGCCAGCGCGGCAATTCGCTGTTATACCACTCGATGCGGTTGTCGCGGTCGACGATTAAGATGGCCTGTGGCAGTTGCTCCAAGGCCACGTTTGACAGCTCGTTGACGTTTTTGATGACGTTTTGATAATAATCTGCTAAGGCTCGTCGCCTGTCAAAATGGCGCTCGCGTAAAAAAGCACCAAGGCAGGCGAGCAGCAAAAGTCCGGACATGGTAAAATACGGGTTATAGCAGGAGATGGTTAAAAGCAAGCCGACGATAATAGTCAAAGTTATGCAAATATCAATCCAGGCAGATAATCTGCGAGGCATGGATGTCACTCTCCTTTTAAGCTGCCTTAGGCAATTGTCCTAAGTTTTGGCAACTTGTGGATTTAGAGGCCTAGGGCCTTTATGACTGGCGATTTTTAAAATCAATGAAGCGTCGCCGATAATCAAAGAACATATCAAAAAGGCCAAAATACATGACGATTTGCATGACTGGCGTGAAAAGGACGAAGACGATGAGGGCGATTTTCATGCTGCGGCGTATGTTATAATGCACCAAAAAGAAATATAAGAGAGAAAGCCCTTGGATGCGGCAAAACATCGAGGAAAAGTAACTCACATTTATTGAGATGTTGTATAAGAGCTTCATTGCATGAGCAGAACCCCAGTAAAGCCCGATGAGTGAAAAGCCGTATAAAAGCGCAAACCAGATAGGAAGTCGCCACTGGGAAAAAGGCGGCAATCCTGCTAGCGAGGGATTATCAAGGCGCCTTAAGAGGCGGTGCGTGATGAGGAAGTTGATGAGCGCCAAAAAAAGGGCGGAAAGAAGAACGCTTGCCGGCAGGGAAATCGAGATGAAGTCGATAATCTGCTGCATTTGTTTTGTCTGCTCGGCGACGCTATCATTGCTCATGCCCATAGATTTATAAAATTCGGCCGAGGTCTTTATCGCATTTTGAAAGATGCTGGAAAAATCGGCAAAGACATTGACGTGCATGATGATTGCTGAGGCGGCGATGGCAATGCCGATTGAAGCCACGGCGGCAACCATGGAGACGACCAGATTCTTTACGGGCGAAAGGCGGCGAAAGCCAATGCCAAGCGCAGGGCTTAAAAGGACGATGATGCTGAGGACGCTAAGGCCCGAAAGCGCGCCCAAAAGCAGGCTCGTCAAGAAGCTGGCCCCGATTACGCACAATGCCCCCCAGCGCAGGTCATGCCGGTAGATGGCGATGGCGGTGGGGACGGGCAAGATGTAGACGAGGAAAAAGCAAAAGGGCACGGAAAAGCCCAAAATGGCCATGACGACTGTAAGCGCGCAGAGCATTGCCGATTCGAGCATGGCTCGTGTCTTGTTATTTACCATAATATACCTCTATAATAAAATGGCCGTAAGGTCACTGTAAATCCTTATTTGAATATTAATTATAATATAATTTCAATCCTTATGCAAAAAATATTGCCCATCCCTTGGGCGATGCTTGACGCTTTGTTAAAATAGTGCTAACATAAAAAGCGTCCTTATCTAAAAATATAGGCGATGGGGTTCGCCTTTTAATCCTGCGCGAGCGGTAATGACTCCTGTCGAAATTCGGCAGGCATTTTTTATGCCGTAAGGGAGAGTTGTTTTATGAAAATAAAAATGCTTTACGATATTGCTTTTGTCATGGTCGGCTGCGCTTGCGGCGGCACGACGCGCTTTCTTGTCTCGTCTTTTTTGGCGCAGCGCTTTGGTACGTCTTATCCATACGGTACGGCGCTCGTCAATGTAATTGGCTGTTTTTTTATCGGCCTTATTTCAACGTATTTTAGTGAACGGACCGTGGGTATGTCACCTTATCTGATGCTCTTTTTGACCGTCGGCTTTTTGGGCGGGCTCACGACCTTTTCGTCTTTTGGCTACGAGACATTATCCTTGATGCGCATCGGCAATTTTTTGGCGGCTTTTACGCATATCGCCATTAATATGTTGGGCGGTTTTTCTGCCGCTTGGCTCGGCATTGTTCTGGTTAAGGTAATCTGGAATTAAAATAGAAGGGAGAAGGCAAAGTGGAATTTGGCTTATTCGTTCTGGCAGCATTTTCTCCCGCTTTATATGAGCTTTCCGGCTTTGTCATCTTGGCGCTTTATTCTAAAAGTGAGCCGGAGAGCCTATCGTTTTTGGCAAAGGAGCGACTGGGAGCTTGGTCGCGCTTTTGCCTTTTCTTTTTGCCTTGGCTTTCTCTTTTGGCCGCCAGCCAAGGACCAGTAATTTTTTTGGGGCGGCTTTTGTTTTGCTGTCTTTGTGCCATTTGTATCGTCAGTGATGGCGAGCAGCAGATAATTTTTGACGAGGTGCTTTTATGCCTTGCCGCAGGAGGCATCTTTTTTATGCCGGCAGGGGCGCTTTATGGGCACGTTGTGGCGGGCTTTTTGGCCGGCTTTGCTTTTTTGCTCTTGACCATTTTATTTTCTGGCAGCATCGGGGGTGGCGATATAAAATTAGTTGCCGCCGGCGGGCTGTGGCTCGGCTCGCACATCATTGAAGCACTCTTATATGGCGTACTTTTAGGCGGTTTGGCGGCGCTTGTGCTTCTCCTCAGGGGACGCGGCAAAAATTCTTATTTTGCCTACGGCCCATACCTCATAGCGGGAATGTTGCTTGTGCTTTTCTCCTAACAAAAATGACCTGGCGATAGCCGGGTCATTTTTTTAGATAAGATGCCTATTTAAAAGCCTATCCGCACCGCCCAAGGATTTTACCGTGCCAGAAGAAAACTCAATCGTGCCCTGCGCCTTGAGGCAAATGCTAAGACCTAGCCATGGCGGCAGATTTTCCACGACCTTTATAATTTTCATGCTTTTGTCGACATAGAGGACATCGAGGGCAAAACGCATGAAGCACATGTGGATGCTATTGCAAGGGACGATGTAAAGCCCGGTTTTTTTGGGCAGTGCCTTTTTCCCCATCAGGCCCAAAAAGCGCTTGGCAAAGCTATCGGCAAAGAGCAATTTAATTTTTATGTCGCTTCCTTCAAGGCGAAAAGAGCTTTTTCGGTAAGAGTTATAAGCCATGCTGAAATGCCTTGATGATGGAGAGTATTGCTGGCATCAGCGTTACGATGAAGATGGCGGGGAAGATGAAGATGACGAGCGGGAAGATGATTTTGACGGGAGCTTTCATCGCTTGCGCCTTGACGTATTGGCGGCGCCTTTCGCGCATATTGTCGGCTTGGATAGAAAGCGTGTTGCTCATGCTCACGCCTAGCTTTTCTGACTGAATAATGGCCGTGGTGAAGAGGTAGATTTCCTGCATATTGCAGCGTTCGGCGAGATTTTGCAGCGCAATGCGGTGTGTCATGCCCATGCGCACGTCGCGCAGCATGCGCGTGCACTCTTCAATGAAGGGACCCTTCATGCGCTGCGTGATATTTGCCAGCGCGGCGTCAAACGAAAGGCCGGCCTGGACGCTCACGCAAAGCAAATCCAAAATGCTTGGCAAATCGTGCATCATTTGGGAGCGGCGGCGCCTGATAAGAGAATCGAGATAGGCGAGCGGCAAGAGGCCGCCGATAAAGCTGCCGAGCAAGATGAGGCCAAGGGAATGAATAAATGGCATGAGAAGGCTAAAAGAAAGCAAAAAGCCGCCCAATCCGCCACCAGCGATGAAAATGAGCCAGAGGGAGACGAAAATATTGGCATTCCACTCATTTTGCTTGCCGGCGTAAATGATGCGCTTTCTAAAAACGGCAAAGATGGAAGACGGGGCAAAGCGGTTGATGCGGTGGCTCAAAAGGTTAAAAAGCGGGTAGATGACGCGCTCGCTAAACGGAATATCTTCGAGCTTTTTGTCCTTTTCATTGGAAGTGCCGGTACTCGTATAGCGCATGATTTTTTCGCGCTGCTTTTGGTGTGCCTGTGGGGCGATTTTCGTCGCAAAGAGAAAGTACATAAATAAGAAGCTGATAAGGCCGGCACCTAAGGCGAAGAGGAAAATCATCGTTTTTATCCTTCCTTTTGGGTATCAAAAAAGATGCTATCTGGCAAACTGACACCGTTTATCTGGAATTTTTCCATAAATCTTGGACGCATGCCCGTTGCCTCAAAGTGGCCGATGGATTTGCCGTTGGCGTCAATGTCGGTCTGGACATAGCGGAAGATGTCCTGCATGACAATTGTATTTTCTTCAAGGCCCTGCACCTCGGAAATCTGCGTTATCTTGCGGCTGCCGTCCTTGATGCGCGACTGGTGGACAACTAGGTCGATGCCCGCTGAAATCTGGTCGCGTATCGCCCTGACGGGCAGCTCGATGCCACTCATGAGCACCATCGTTTCCAGCCTGCTCAAAGCGTCGCGCGGCGTGTTGGCATGGGCCGTGGTCAAGGAGCCATCATGGCCTGTATTCATGGCCTGGAGCATGTCGAGCGCTTCGCCGGCGCGCACTTCGCCGACGATGATGCGGTCGGGGCGCATGCGCAGGGCATTTTTGACGAGGTCGCGAATGGTGATGGCACCAGCACCTTCGATGTTGGCGGGGCGCGCTTCAAGCGTTACGACGTGGTCTTGCTGGAGGCGAAGCTCGGCGGCATCTTCTATTGTCACGATGCGCTCATCCGAGGGAATGAAAGAAGAAAGAAGGTTGAGCATGGTCGTCTTTCCTGAGCCCGTGCCGCCCGAAACCAAGATATTGATGCGCGCCTTGACACATGCCTTTAAAAAATTGGCGATTTTCTCATCTAAGGTGCCAAAGCCGATGAGGTCATCAACCGTGAAAGGGCGCTGGGAAAATTTTCTTATCGTCAAGCAGGGACCGATGAGCGAAAGGGGGGGGATGATGATATTGACGCGTGAGCCGTCTGCTAGGCGCGCGTCGACCATTGGCGAAGATTCGTCAATGCGCCGCCCGATTGGCGTCAAGATGCGCTCAATCGTATTCATGAGATGCGCTTCGTCGTGAAAGACGACATCCGTCGTTTCGATTTTGCCATGCCGTTCGACAAAGATTTTCTTGGCGCCATTGACCATTATTTCGCTGATGGAGCTGTCCTTTAAAAGGGGCTCTAACGGCCCGAGGCCGAGCATCTCATTTCTGATATCGACGATGAGCGCCTCTTTTTGTGCGCGCGAAAGATTGTAGCTTCCCTCATCGAATATGACTTGGCAAAAGCTGGCAATCATCGCGTCGACATCGCCGACCATTTCATGGTCGTGGCCGGCTGCGACCAAGAGGTCTTGCTGCTCGGGCGTCATCTCGTTGACAAGGCGCTGATGAACGGTGAGCTTAACGGCTTGGTAGCTGTCCTCGGCGACAGAGCGATGCACGGGCTGCTTAGCCGTGAAAATGGGCTTTTCTTCTTCTAATTCTTCGTCGGGGCGGCCGAGGCGGGTGAGTAAAGACATCACAAAAATCCTTTCTGTGCTCTTATTTTGACTTTGCGGGCGCGCTGTTAAAAGCGGGCATATCGCAGGAAATCGTTATGCTTTGTGGCAAAAGCTCTTTGTTGATGAAATAAAGCGAAAAATTATCATTTAGGTAAAGTTTGACGGAGGCCGTGACGATTTGCGCCGTTACCGTATCGTTTTTGCCAGAAGGGGGAAGAGTGGAGATTTGTATCGTGACGCAATCATAATCATACGGAGCGTAAAGGGAGTCAGAAGTCAGGTCGACAATTTTTTCGGAGTAGCTATTGGCAAGGTCGTCGTATTGGGAAGGCGTGTTAAAGGATGCCTGCCTTGCCGCCGCATACATGGCATTTCTTATGGTGAAGTACTCATTCATGTAGATGCAAAAATAGGCGGTAGAAAAGAAAATGAAAAAAAAGAGCGGCAAGACGATGGCAAATTCAATCATCGACTGGCCTTTTTTTGGCCGCATAAAATTCCTCCTTTAAGAAAAAGGCCCCTTGCTGGCAAGAGGCCTTTTAAGGACATTGTGATAATAAAGAGATTAACCAGAGATTTGTGTTGTGACGGAGGTGATTGCTTTATTAATGGCTGCGCCTAATCCTCCTTTAACTCCGTGCGAAAATACTAGTGCGCCG
>JAHHSR010000016.1 GCA_020025075.1 Pectinatus sp.
GTTGCGCCTTACTCACGACTAAAGTCACGAGTATGCGGCGCAATTTCAATCAAAAGATTGACCTTCCCAATCCCCAAAGCATAATTCGCGCAGCCTTTCATCGGTCTTGACGCAAAGGCCGAAGCGCTTGGCAACGGCAAGAGCCGTATCATGCGCCCGCTTTAAGGTGCTGCTGTAAATGGCATCAATCTTTTTTTCGGGAAAATACCTTGCCAAAAGTTCCGCCTGCTTTTTTCCTGCGGGCAATAGCTCCGTCTGAGACCAGCCTTGAAAGCGCCCCTGCGCATTCCACTCCGTCTCGCCGTGACGTGCCAAAACTATTTTCGTAATCACAAAATCACCCTTCTTTAAAAATATAGCGTAAATAAAAAAAGGACAAGCCACTCACTTAGCTCCGTTACCGCACCATAAATATCGCCTGTAAGCCCGCCCAGCTTTTTTGTCAGATGATTTCCCGCATAAGACGCAAAAAGTAAGACAAAAAAATAGGCGACTATGGCATTGATTGCACCAATGGGAGAAAATGCGGCCAAAAAGGCCGCCAAAATAAGATTAAAAACAAAGGAACCGCGTCCGCTATAAAGAGAAAAAGCCTTTCCTATACCTTCCTTGCGCGCATAAGGAAAAAGCGTCACGCAAAGCACCATCGCCAAGCGTCCTAAGACAGGTGCCAAAAATACTGCCGTGCAAAGAAGTAAAAATGGCGCTGAAAAAGCATTCTTTCCAGCCGCCATTGCGCAGAGCGCATAAAAGACGGCATATTTTCCCAAGATAAGCAAGATGAGCGCCGTTGCGCCGTGTGCGCCCACCCTGCTATCCTTCATGATTTCCAAAATCCGCTCAGCGGAGCGTCCCGACAAAAGTCCGTCCATCGTGTCAGTATAGCCATCACAGTGCAAAGCCCCCGTAGAGGCAATATGCACCAAAAGAAGCAAAAATGCCAAAACCGGCGGAAAAATTATCTCACCGAGGAAAAAGGGCACGACCTGACAGAAAAAATAAGCCGCCGCTACATTAATACAGCCTAAAATCGCCCCCACAATGACAAAGTAGCGCACACTTTTGCCGCAATCCGCCTCATTCCAGTCGACATTATAGCCGACTGGCAGGCGGGTAAGAAATAAAAGCGAAAGAAAAAATGCGTTCATCGCAATTACTTTAACTGCAGCGGCAAGCCTGCAGCCATGAGATAGACACTATGTGCCATCTTTGCCATCTGCTGATTGACAAGCCCGGAAAGGTCACGGTATTCACGTGCCAGCGCATTTTCCGGCACGATGCCCGCTCCGACTTCATTGGTAACAAAAATCGTCTCGCCCGTACGTCCCGAGGCTGCTTCGCCCAGATACAGGAACGATTCCAAAATCTTTTCCTCGCGTTCTTCTGGCGACAATGCCTGCATCTGCTCTTGGCCTAAAAGATTGCTAAGATAAAGCGTCAGACAATCAAAGACGATAATCGGGGCACTGCAAATGGCAATCGCCTTTTCTGCTTCAAAAGGTGCTTCAATGGTCTGCCAATGCATAGCGGCACGACGCGCGCGGTGCTTTTCAATCCGCTTTTTCATTTCTTCGTCCTTGCCTTGTGCCGTAGCAATATAAGCCACCTCCTCATGCATCGTCTTTGCGTATTCTTCCGCAAAAGCACTCTTGCCACAGCGGGCACCGCCTGTTACCAATACTATTCTTCCCATATTTCCATCTTCTTTCCCCCGTCGCCCTTTATTGTTATCGCGCGACGAGATAGTGTGTTATAATATATTATTAGTTAATAGTATATCTATTAACTATACTGAAATGCAGATTTTATAATCCTTGTTTATAATAAAATCATTAGGAGAATAAAATGATTATTTATCCGCATATCGCTGATATAAGCCATAAGTTCAAAGGCAACGTCGTTGTGCTTGGCACCTTCGACGGCATTCATATCGGCCATCAAGAAATTATTTGCCGCGCAGTTGATATGGCCAAAAAGCACCATGTCAAAAGCATCGTCTTTACTTTTTCCAATCACCCGCTTGAAATTATCGCCCCGCAAAAGGCACCGCGCCGCATTAGCGACAATGCCTTAAAGGAAGAGGAAATCCGCCGTCTCGGCATCGACATTCTCATGAACATTCCCTTCACGCGCGAGCTGGCGCAAATTCCCGCCAAAGATTTCGTGCAGCTCTTGCAGCAAAATCTTTCTCCCTCGCTCGTCATCGTCGGCCCAAACTTCACCTTTGGCAAGGACGGGCTTGGCACACCGCAATTTCTCTTAGAGCAAGGCAAAAAGCTCGGCTTTGCCGTTGAAATAGCCAAAGCCGTCTTTTTTGAAGGGAGCATCGCCAGCAGCACACGCGTGCGTGCTGCCTTAAAGCAGGGCCATATAGACCTTGCCAATGCCATTTTAGGCCATCCCTTTACAATTTGTGGCGTCGTCGACCACGGCAAAAAGCGCGGCCGCGTTCTCGGCATCCCGACGGCCAACCTTTATTTTTCCGACAAATACGCCTTGCCCGCTGACGGCGTTTACGCTGTCGGCTGCTGCATCGAGGGCAAGTACTATGAAGGTATCGCCAACGTCGGCAACAACCCCACTTTCAATGACATCACGCGGCGCATCGAGGTCAACATCTTCGATTTTAACGCCAACATTTACGATAAAAACCTCACTGTATTTTTCAAAAAGCACCTGCGCACGGAAGAAAAATTTCCTTCCATCTATGAACTATTAGCGCAGATGAAGCGCGATATCCTCAAGGCGCGCGAATTTTTCCGCAGCGAGAAGGAAAGTTAATTTTGCAGCGTGATTTTGAGCTTTGGCATCACTTTTTTGCCTTGCAAAAGGGCACTTAAATCAATATCAGCGTCAGCAAAAGAGCGCTTGACCGCCAAATCGGCATAGGCGCTATCCTTCATCATCTTGCTGTCTAACGGAAGCTCCGTGAGGCGCAAGCCATTTACCGCATGTGTCTGCCCATCTATTTGCAGCAAAAGATGTCTTGGACCGCCTAAATCGTAAATCATGCACTGCTTGCCACCAATAAACGTCAATGGCTCTTTGCCTAGCACTTTTGACACCTTGTAGGCGGTATCGCCAAAGTTAATCAAATTGTCATTTAAGGCATACTTTTCATTATACGACTTTATATCGACAACGCGCTGCGTGCGCTGAGATATTCCCACAAACAAATCCTTATAGGCCAAGTAAAGGACGGGACAGCCATAGACAATTTCAGCATCGGTATAATACGGCTTACCCAAAACATCCCTTACAGCTTGTTCCGTCTGGCCTAATCTTAGGCCTGCACAGGAAAAATCACTGATTTTAGGAGCTGCCGAAGCCGCAAGGGGCAAAACGAGAGCGATGCCCAATAAAAAGGCTATTAATTTTTTCAAAAAAATTTTCCTTTCCTGTTTTATTGCTGATATTTTTAGTATACCTTTTATTCCTGCTCTCGGCAACGATAGAAAGAGGTTATTTTGCAAACAAAAAGATATGTTTTCTCCATCATTATTCCAGTTTTTAACGGCGCCGATTATTTAGAGCGCACCGTTGGCAGCGTTTTGGCCCAGACTGTCAAAGATATAGAAATTATTATCGTCGATGACCATTCCAGCGACAATTCTTTTCAGATAGCGCAAAATTTGTGCTCCGGCTCGCCCGATATCTTCCTATATAAAAACGAGGGGCAAAGAGGGCAGGGCTTTTGCCGCAATTTAGGCTGTGAAAAAGCACGCGGAAAATACATTGCCTTTTTAGATTGTGATGACTTTTTAGAAAATGACTTTCTGGAAGTGCTGAGCTATCCCCTTAAAGACCCGGCCATTGATTTTGCCGCCTGCGGCTATGACAAGATAACAAAAGATGACTTTCTTTATTCTTATCTGCCGCCTATAGGCCAGCAAAAAGGCGGCGCTGCCTTTTTGCCCCTTTTGAAAAAAACGGAACTTTTAGTCTGGAACAAGCTCTATAAAAAAAGTTTTCTTGCTAAATATCAGCTTAAGCATCGCCTGCCTTTTTATGGAGAGGATTGGCTTTTCTCCCTTGAATGTTATCTAAATGCCCGAGAATATTATAATGTTCCTTCCACTTCTTATTACTATTATCAAAGGCATGACTCTTTCACCCATGTGCCGCTTCGCACAGAGGAATTTCCTCATATTTTAGAATTTCTTTCCAATTTAGGTTCCATTTTAGAAAAAAGCTCTCTTTTGCCGCAGGAAAGAGCGCACGTTTCACGCCAGCTTCTTTATAGCCTCCTGCATTGCTACTTGCTGCCCGTTTACGAACGCTTTACGGATGCTGAAAGAAATAAGCTGCACGAGAGCATAAAAGCGTATTTCCCGGAAAGCTTTGCCGTCATTGCCATGCTTTTTGATGGCCTTGCTGCAGCAGTGCCAAAATTGACAAATAAATAAAAGAAACATATAATGAAGCGGAGTGCCAATTATCAGGCACTCCCTTTTATCATTTACAAGGCTTTCCCTATACGCCTTGTATTTTTTGAAATTTTTCTTTATCAAAGGGGTATTACAATGGCAGACAAGCGTAGCATCTTGACCGAAGAAGGTCTGAAAAAAATTGAGCAGCAGCTCGAAAATTTAAAAAGCGTCCGCCGCATCGAAGTTGCCCAGCGCATCAAACAGGCAATCGACTTCGGCGATATTAGTGAAAACTCCGAATACGATGATGCGAAAAACGAGCAGGCATTTATCGAAGGTGAAATTCTCCGCCTTGAAAAAATTCTGCGCGAAAGCGATGTCATCCATGACGATGCCGAAGGAACAAAAGATATTGTCAGACTCGGCAACACCATCGTCCTGCGCGACGTGGAATTCGATGAAGAAGATACCTATACTTTAGTCGGTTCAGCAGAAGCTGACGTCACAGAAGGCAAGATTTCCAATGAATCTCCCGTCGGAGCTGCCGTACTCGGCCATAAAATTGGCGACATCATCGACATTAATGTACCAGATGGCGTATTAAAGTATGAAATCATCTCAATAAAAAAATAAATTGGAGGAAGAACATGAAAAACCAACAGCAAGATATGCAAGATATCAACGACCTTATCAAGGTGCGCCGCGAAAAAATGCAGGCCTTCCTCGACAAAGGCATAAATCCCTTTGGTGATAGCTGCAAGGTAACTCATCATGCTGCCGACATCTGCTCTAACTTTGAAGCACTAGAAGACAAAACGGTCAACATTGCCGGCCGCCTCATGGCCATTCGCGGTCACGGCAAGGCAAGCTTTGCCGTCCTTTCTGACGTAAGCGGCTCTATTCAGATTTACTTCAAGCTCGATGTCGTAGGACAAGAACAATATGACAACTTCCGCCTGCTCGATATTGGCGATATAATAAGCGTCGAAGGCACGGTCTTTAAGACGCATCGCGGCGAAATAACCATCAAGGTAGAAAAGTTTGCCATCGAGTCAAAATCGCTGCGTCCTTTGCCGGAAAAATTTCACGGCTTAAAAGATGTTGAAACGCGCTACCGCCAGCGCTATCTTGACCTCATCGTCAACCCAGAAGTCAAGGACACCTTCATTAAGCGCACCAAAATCATCAAGGCCATGCGCCGCTTCCTCGACGAACGCGGCTTTTTAGAAGTTGAAACGCCCGTCATGAATCCGATTGCCGGCGGCGCCAATGCTCGTCCTTTCATCACGCATCACAATGCCCTTGATATGGATATGTATTTGCGCATTGCCACCGAACTATATTTAAAGCGCCTCATCGTCGGCGGACTCGAACGCGTCTATGAAATTGGCCGCATCTTCCGCAATGAAGGCGTTGATAATCGCCACAATCCAGAATTTACCTCTGTTGAAACATATCAGGCTTTTGCTGACTACAATGAAGTAATGGACATGACAGAAGCCATGATTGCCTATATCACCAAAGAAGTCCTCGGCACGACGGTCATCGACTACCAGGGCGAAAAAATCGACTTAGGCTCTATCCGCCGCGTCACGATGATTGACATCATCAAAGAAAAGACCGGCAAGGACTTTAGCACCGTCAAGACATTGGAAGAAGCACGCGCCATCGCCGACGAGCTGCATGTACCTTATGAACAGCATCACGGCATCTGGGAAGTCATGTATCAGGTATTTGACGAAAAAGTTGAAAGCACGCTCATCGAACCGACTTTTGTCACGCAGTATCCGACTGCCGTTTCGCCCCTTTCCAAGCGCAACAAAGATAACCCTGATTTCGTCGACCGCTTTGAATTATTCGTCTACGGCCGTGAGCTCGCCAATGGCTTCTCGGAATTAAATGACCCTATTGACCAAAAGAACCGCTTCATCGACCAGCAAAAGCAGCGTGAGCATGGCGATGATGAAGCACACATGATGGATAATGACTTCATTACGGCCCTTGAATACGGCCTAGCGCCTACAGGCGGCCTCGGTATCGGCATTGACCGTCTTGTCATGCTCCTTACCGATAGTCCTTCTATTCGCGACGTAATTTTGTTCCCGCATATGAAAAATCGCCCTGTCGAATAATTTTTTTTAAAAAAATTTCACAAAAACTATTGCATTATCGATGGGCATATGGTATTATAATATCCGTTGCTAACGAAATGTTAGTTTTTGTGACACGGCGCCTTCGTCAAGCGGTTAAGACACCGCCCTTTCACGGCGGTTTCATGGGTTCGAATCCCATAGGCGTCACCAATTTTTTTGGGCGATTAGCTCAGCTGGGAGAGCGCTTGCCTTACAAGCAAGATGTCAGCAGTTCGATTCTGTTATCGCCCACCATTACGGCCCGGTAGTTTAGTTGGTTAGAATGCCGCCCTGTCACGGCGGAGGTCAGGGGTTCAAGTCCCCTTCGGGTCGCCATTTGATAATTGATAACATGGTTTCCATGTTATTTTTTTTATAGTTGCCTCGGTAGCTCAGTTGGTAGAGCAGGGGACTGAAAATCCCCGTGTCAGTGGTTCGATTCCGCTCTGAGGCACCACTTTCTAAAATCTTCCCGCGGGTGTAGCTCAATGGTAGAGCCCTAGCCTTCCAAGCTAGTCACGTGGGTTCGATTCCCATCACCCGCTCCAGGTATGCCGGGGTGGCGGAACTGGCAGACGCACGGGACTTAAAATCCCGCGGATAGAAATATCCGTACCGGTTCGATTCCGGTCCTCGGCACCATTGGTGTAATTGCGGCCGTGGCGAAACGGCAGACGCGCTAGCTTCAGGCGCTAGTGGGGGTTGACCCCGTGGTGGTTCAAATCCACTCGGCCGCACCAAACAATTTCATATCTTTTTAAAATGCGGTCGTGGCGGAATAGGCAGACGCGCTACTTTGAGGGGGTAGTGACCACAAGTCGTATGGGTTCAAGTCCCATCGACCGCACCATGAAAATTTACCGAAACCATGTGTTTCGGTTTTTTTATTGCCAAAATTTTCTCCTTCCTTGCCATTATCCTCTTTAAAGTGCTATAATAGCGAAGGAAAACGGATGTTTTCCAATCTATATGTGGGGGAAAGCCTCACGCGTAAAAGAGGAGGTCTTTTGCATGAAAAAATGGGTTTGCGGTGTCTGTGGCTGGATTTATGACGAAGAGAAGGGCGATCCCGAACACAACTTGCCCGCCGGTGTAAAGTTTGAAGATTTACCCGATGATTTTGTTTGCCCGCTCTGCTTTGTCGGCAAAGACCAATTTACAGTGGAAGAATAATTAAGTCCACAAAAATAGCCTGCAGAATTTTTTCTGCAGGCTATTTATTTTACAATTTAAAGTGCTGTACCTTCTCTTGCAGCTCCGTGGCAAGCTGCGAAAGTGAGCGGCTTGCTGCGGCAATTTCTTGCACTGCAGCCGACTGCTCTTGGGTCGAAGCTGATACCGTTTCCGCTTCCGAAGCGTTGGCAGAGCTTATATCGCTTATCTTGACACTTGATTTTAGCATTTCCTTATTCATCTCCGTAATATGCATAATCTTTTCGGAAATGCTCTGAATATCATTTACGAGGCTGATAATACCATCAGCAATCTTCTTAAAGGCACCGTCTGCCGATTGTACCATCTCAATGCCACGCGAGACGCTTTCTTCGCCCTTCTGGCTAGCCTTGACAACCACGCTGATATCTTCTTGATTGCGCTGCACGAGATTGGTGATTTTCTGCGAGGACTGTGCCGTTTCCTCAGCGAGCTTTCTGACTTCTTCCGCAACGACGGCAAAGCCCTTGCCCGCCTCACCAGCACGTGCCGCTTCAATGGCCGCATTCAAGGCCAAAAGATTCGTCTGGTCGGCAATATTAGTAATAAACTCGATAATTTCGACAATCTTCTTCGATTCATCATCCAGTTTCTTAATAGAGGATTTAATCTGGTCCGTATTTTCCGTAATATCATTCATCTGCTGCACGACTTCAGTCATGGTCTTACGGTTGCTCTTGACATTTTCTTTAGCGGTATCAGCATTTTTTTCCACGCTTTGCATATCCTTAAAGACAAGCTGTGAATTATCCGATATATTACCGGCCATCTGCGAGATATTCTTGGCAGCTATGGCCTGTTCATTGACACCGCTTGCGATATTAGTAATTGAGCCAGCCACCTGATTGGAGACCTGCGCCGACTGGTCGACGCTGCTGTTGAGCCTGATGCTCGACTCAGCCACTTCTGCGGCCTTGCCCTGCACTTCCGAGACGAGTGTATGCAATGTATTGCGCATCGTATCAAAAGCCGTAAAAAGACGGCCTATTTCATCATGGCGCACAATCTGCATATCAAGGGCGGCCAAATTGCCTTCATTGATACGCATACAAGTGGCAAGCAATTTATTGAGCGGTTCAGAAAAACGCTTAACAAACGCTAAGAGGACAAAGACGACAATAACCATGATTATAACAGAAACAACTAGGATATTCTTCAGCTGGCTATAAATAGGTGCCATAAGTTCAGAGCGCGGCGCTACGGTCACGATGCACCAGCGATTGCCCGCTAAGTCAAAAGGCGTAATAACGGCATAGCAGCTATCCTTCTTTTCATTGACAAAATTGGCACTAATCTGCTTGCCGGACTGCATGGCCTGCTTAAAGACTTTCGATAATTCCGGGTCAACGTAATCGACCCCCGAGCCGCCAGCCTTCGACAAATTCATCTTGCCAATCTTATCCGGATATTTGCCGCACCCTATAACCAAGCCGCTATTATCTACTATATATGTATAGCCGCTTTGGGAAAGCTTATACTTTTGCAATTCCTTTGCTACATCCTCGATATTGATGGCGGCCATGACGATGCCTGTCATCTTACCGCCATCGAGGATTGGCTCGCCAATCATTGTAATCATCTTGCCAGTCGTTTTGCTTACAAGCGGCTCTGCGATATAAGGCTTTTGCGTTTCCTTGATTTTCTTATAATAAGGACGGTAACTGCGGTCTACATACCTGCCATCGTCCATCACGGCATGACCATCAGGATAAAAATAAAAAGCCATCGGCAAACGCGGGTCATCCTTACGCAGCTGGCGAAGCGCTACTGCCCTTTTGGCATTGGAAGCATGGGGCTTAAAGGCGTCATTATGAGATGATGCCTTTAAGAGTGCCAAAACGCTGCTCGTCTCACCTTTTACTTCTGACACAGTACGCTGGCTAATGCCCTGGGCTATCTGGTCTGTCGTATGCAATAGCGTCCTATAAGCTATATAGCAGGTCGTCCCTGATATAATCAGGAAACTAATCACAAAAAGCGGCAAGAGAACCATTAAAAATTCACTTTTGATACTCTTAAACTCGGAACTCCCTTTCATTAATGCAACCTCTCTCCATAAATAATAAATTATTTCAATGAGCAGACTTTTAGACAATTTCGAGTAAAGACCACCCATAGGAAACAGCTTTATATTTAGCAAGCATAATTACCATAAATATAAGTAAGCAAAGAAAGAAAAATATCTGCAATATTTTCGCGAGCATATAATTTTTCTGATTATATTTTAGCAACATTCTTATTAAATATCAACAATTCCCCATACAATTTTACAAAAAAAACGACAGGACTTCGTCCTGCCGTTTTTTAACTTTTCCACAAAGAAAAATCAAACTTTAAAATGACTGATGGATTTTTGCAGCGTATCTGCCAGCTGGGCTAAATTGTGACTTGAGGCAGCCATTTCTTCTGCTGAAGCCGACTGTTCCTGCGTCGCTGCCGACACAGAATTGACTTCTTCCATATTATTCGAGCTCACAACGCTTATTGATTGCCCGAGCACAAGCATCTTTTCGTTCTTTTCGAGCATCTTGTGTACAACTTGGACGATGAGCGATATTTCATCGACCAATTCACCGATATCATTCGATACGCCGCCAAATGAATCACTAGCAGATTTAACCATCTTAATGCCCGCCGCAACGCTCTCTTCGCCCTGCAAGCTGGCTTCAACAACTAGCCTCAGGTCTTCTTGGTTATTTTGGACGAGTTTAGTAATTTTTTGCGAAGACTGGCTCGTCTCTTCAGCAAGTTTCCTGACTTCTTCCGCAACAACCGCAAAGCCCTTGCCCGCTTCCCCAGCGCGCGCCGCTTCAATTGCTGCATTTAACGCCAAAAGATTCGTCTGGTCGGCAATATTGGTAATAAACTCAACTATTTCAACAATCTTTTTCGATTCTTCGTTAAGCTTATTAATAGAGCCCTTTATTTTATCCGTCGTATTGGTAATATCATTCATCTGTTTTACGACATCGGCCATCGTCTTACGACTTTTTTCAACATTTTTCTGCGCCTGGTGCGTATTTTCCGAAATCACGTTGGTCTTTTCAACAGCGGCCTTCGAATCATCTGTAATCTGCTTGGCCATGATGGAAATATCCTTGGCATCGGCAGCCTGTTTTCTAATACCATCAGAAATCTTATCAACTGAATGAACAACCTGTGTTGCGGCATCAGCTGTCTGAGCCGAGCTTACCGTCATATTATGGCTTGAATTGAAAAGTTCTTCCGACTCCTGCCTAATACTGACGACAAGCTTTTTGAGATTGCGCCGCATCTTATTAAAGCCATTATATAAAACACCGATTTCATCCTCGCGCGTCACATCTTTTTCAACGCCAGTAAGACAACCATTTTCAAGTTCATGGCAGATATTTGCCAGTTCATTTAACGGCTTCGTCATATTACTGGAGAAACGCACAATGGCAAAAACTGCAACGAGCAAAATAAACAGAGAAATAAGGCACATATTGCGCAGCTGGCTATAAATAGGAGCCATGAGCTCGGAGGTAGGTGCCACGGTAATGACAACCCAGACATTGCCAGCCACCTTAAACGGGGCAATAACCCCATAATAACTCTCGCCATTAGATTCCTTATAAAATACGTCCAGCGTCTTTTGCGTTGCAAGGGCTTTTTTATACGCCTTCGTCAAGGCCGGGTCCACCTGAAAACCGCCACTGCCATTATCCAGGATATTCATCTTGCCGACAATATTGCTATGCTTATCACAGCCGATAACAAGACCATCACAATCGGTAATATACGTATAGCCTAGCTTGGAAATCTTATAAGATTCCATATCCTTGGCCAGAGAAACAATATCAATCGAGCCAAAGAGCATGCCGGTCATTTTGCCATCCGTCTCTACCGGCTGGACAATCATGGTCATAAGCGCCTTGGTCGTCGCTCCTTTAAATGGTTCTGCTACATAAGGCTTGCCCGTTTCGAGCACGCGCTTAAAATACTCGCGGCTCGCCCTATTCATCGTGCGGTCATCATTCGACAGGACATTGCCTTCTAAATCAGCATAAAAGCTATGCTCCAAAACGGGATCATCTTTTTTAATCTGATTGAGCTCAACGAGCTTTTGCTCCCGCGTTGAAGCAGGATTTTGAAAAGCAGAGCGATGACCGCTAGCCTTCAAGAGCAAAAGGACATTATCCACCTTGCCATTAATGGATAAAATCATCTTCTGCGTAACTTCTTGAGAAATTTTGTCAATGCTCTTTTCCATATTATGGCGCATGATGAGGTAATTCGTGCCCGCAACAAGGGAAAGACCAATGATAAAAAGTGGCAATAAGACCGCCAAAAACTTATTTCTGATGCTTTTAACCTTAACCTGTTCTTCCATACGCTCTTCTTGCCCAAAATTTTTCACGATTTTGGGATTAATGCTACTCTTAAAATATAGGCAAGACGCCCTCAAAAGCGGCACTAAGCACCTAAAACGGCTATCGCAAAAGTACTACTATCCTTTTCGTATAGTCGCCTTTTAGCAATCAGTTAATCAAAGAAAGCATCGCTCCTTACTGATACTGCTAAAATTGTGCTTCTAACTTTTATCTGCCCATATTCGCAGAGGAAGCAGATGCACCACCCTTCTTTTTTAATATTTGCTGCCAAAAGTCCTCTACCGTCTTTTGCGCTTTTCTATTTTCAATCATGCTGATACGTCTAAGCTCTTGCCATTGCCAATAATAGCTAGTCATCACCTATTGCCAAGCCTTTACTGTACGCAGACTGCAAAAAACTCTAAGACCACAAACAGACCTTAGGCATATCTTTATTTGCCAAAAATACTTCTCAAAACAAAGCTCAGATATGCTAATGTCGCAATATTCTTTTCTCAAAAAACATCAACCCTCTTTTTCGCCAAGACCCTTCAAAGAGAACTCTTGCTATCTCTTTAAGAGATGCTGCATCTACTACGATAAATTGTTTTTCCACTTTGTAATATACTGCGACACAATAAAACAAACCTTAGAACTGATATATCATTTACCGCTTTATTATATCACAAAAAACCTGTTTAGGCAATAAAAAATGCGCCGCTCATTCTCACATTTAAAAGCAGTGAGAAAAAACGGCGCATTAAATTGCAACATTTACTAGCTAATTACCAGTAGCCGAGGAATTTCCACCAAATGCCACCAATGCCAAGCCAGACGATAATATGAAGTACCGACATGCAGAAGCCAATCGTCCACCATGTTTTCTGATTTATATAGCCAGCTCCGAAATAAACCGGTGCCGGGCCTGTGCCATAGTGGGTGAGGCAACCGCAGAGGTTAGCAGCAATTGCCACAACGAATGCGGAAATAAAAGCCGGTGCGCCAGCAACAGACCCTAAAGTAATGAGGGCAGCATACATAGCGGCAATATGAGCCGACATACTGGCAAAGAGATAATGGCTATAAAGGTAAATGACAAAGGAAAGGAAAACAGCCGTCAACATGCTGACCCCGACAAGCTGATGCTCTAAAATTTCTGCAATCCAATGAATGAAGCCATATTTATTAAGGTAAGCAGACATGATAATGACGCCGCCAACCCAAATCAGAGTATCCCATGCTTTCTTTTCGCTAATAACATCGTTCCATGTCAAAACGCGCGTAACCAGCAAAATACACAAGCCAGAAAGTGCTATCAAGGTCGTATTGAGGTGGGTAATGGTCGTGGTAGCCCATAAGCCAAGCAAGATGATAAAGACGACGAACAGCGATTTTTCTCGTGCGCTCATCGGCCCCATCTTCTTGAGTTCTTCCGTAGCCAATTTCTTAGCTTCCGGCGTCTTCTTGATTTCAGGTGGATAGAACTTGTAAAGCAGATACGGAATCAAAATAAGGCCACAGATGCCAGGAACAGAAGCAGCGACAAACCACTGAATCCAGCTTATGTCAATACCCAAGACCTTTTTGGCAATACCGGCAGCAAGCGGATTGCCGACCATTGCGGTCATAAACATGGCCGCGACAACCATATCGACATGAAACATCGATGCCATGAGATAAGAACCAATTTTACGGGGGTTCTTGTCAGAATGAGAATCAAAAGCATCAGCAACGCTCTGCACGATAGGATAAACCAGGCCGCCTGAACGAGCCGAGTTGGAAGGAACGACTGGCCCTATGATGACATCGCTGATGGTCAGAGAATAGACGAGCTTTAAGCTGCTATCGCCAAACAAGCGCATCATCGTATAGGCAATGCGCTTGCCAAGCCCCGTCTTGTCAAACGAGCGGGCAAGCAAGAAAGCCGTGACAATCAACCAAACAATCTTGCCGCTAAAAGCTGACAAAACTTCTTTAAATTCCATCGTGCCGGTCAAAGCACACAAAATCATTGCAATGAGTGCTACTGTACCTAATTCGATAGGCTGCAGGATAAAGCCGACTACCGTGCCCATGAATAGGGCAAATAAATGCCAAGCCTTCACACTCAAACCTGCCGGGACGGGAATTATCCACAAGATGATGACAGTTGCTAAAGTCAGCACCGTTCCCAACAGCTTGTTCTTCATAAAAACGACCCCCTAATTGTATTGAATTGATGAAAAATTTAAACAATATCGAGCAGCATTAACTGAACATTTTTACTTTTTATTCTATGCTCAAAATATAGTTTTATGATACTCAACTACTCCACCAAAGTAAAATAAAAAATTATAATTATCTATCATTTAATAAATTTATATATATTAGCTACAACTTTACAAAAAAATTTTATTGCAAGTTTACATAAAAAAAGCCTTTCCCTTAAAGGGAAAGGCCAAGAAAAATAATCAATGGTGCTGACAATGCCCATGATGCTGACAGATAACATTCTTAGAAACAAGCTTGCCCATAAGGTAGTCCTGTGCAGCCTGGCACGCATCGCCCACTGCACCAGTAATCGCCTTTATACCATGGCTGGCAAAAATATCAAGTGCGCCTTGTCCCATGCTTCCGGCAATGACCGTGCCGACACCTTTTTCGTGCAAAAATTCCGGCAAAAAGCCGTGCTTTTGATGGCCTGGATTGGCGATTACTTCCTGACTGATTATTTTTTCTCCTTCAGTCTCAAAAATCATAAACTCCTGGCAATGGCCAAAATGAGGCGCCACTTTCTTTTCTTCTGCTGCAACTGCTATTTTCATCGTTATTCCTCCTCAATACTCTTTTGACAATGCTTATGACACTTCTTGCAAATAGTGCCACAACCATGTGCGCATAATTCATACTCGCCACCGCCAATACTCAATGAACGCCCTTCAACTAAGGCACAGGCTAATTTTTGGCGCGCACTGTCATAAATTCCCTGCACGGTCGTGCGAGCCACCTGCATTTGCAAGGCGCATTGCTTTTGCGTGAGGCCCTCCATATCTATTAGCCTTATTGCCTCATATTCATCAAGGCTCATGCTAATCTTCCCTTTATCACTATTATCCAAAGGACCGAATCTCGCGCAATGTGGCATATAGCAAACACGGCGCATTTTCTTGGGACGCGGCACATTTCCTGCTGCTCAAAATACGGCCAAATATCCATGAAAAAATCTCCAAAACCTTAGAAAACAAAACTCACAAACCAGTTTTTTTATAGGCAAAATATAACTTTATCTGTATACCGTTCATAAACTATTAAACTTTTAATAAAGTCTTTACCATGGACATTTGGCGAGCAGCCCTCCTTTAATTTTATCCTTATTTTCAGGCTTTCACATTTCCTTGAAAGCCTGTTTCAGCTTCTTTTGTCGACAAAGTATCTGACATATGTCACTTATATTCTAACACATATCTGACATATGTCAATAAAGCCATCTTTAATTGCTGCCTATATATATCTATGGTATAATTTATACAATCAAAGTTTACTTTGACTTATTTAACGCAAGCCGCAAAAAATCTTCTGCCTCTTAAGCGTAGATAATGGCGAGTCTGGCAAATTTACGCAAGTAATGAGCCAGCCCATGGCTTTTTTATGTTATACTATGCTTGACTATCGTAGCGACTGCGGAAAGTTGCGCTTGCGCAAGAGAATATAAGGCAATTTATTCTTTCGGAATACGGCGCCGTTCTCATTGAGACAAGGAGCTTTCGCCTATAGAGGCGAAATTAGTTCACTATAATCAATGGTCATAGGCAAAATAACAATTTTGCTCTCATGCTGGTTTTATTGCCGCTCAACAGATACTGTGTCGGCTTTTCCTCAGCCAAAAGAGTTTTGCTTACCATTGGAAGAGAAAAGGGTGTTCAATAATGGCAATAACCGTTAAAAACTGCTTGGAGCAATTCGTCATTGACCTATTGCCTCAGGTTCTATCCTCATATCCTGATGCCTGCAAATGTGACCAGTGCAAAAGTGATATCGTCGCCTGGAGCCTCAACCACCTAAAACCGCACTACGTTGGCACAGCAATGGGCGATACGTATATGCGACTAAGCATATACGATAGCAAAAATATGGCTAAAATTATCCAGACAATTGCCGAAGGTGTCGAAATCATCTCTGCCCACCCGCATCACATGCGCGAGCAGGATCGGCTAAAAAAATGAATAATAAAATAAGAAACGAAATCATAGCACGCCTTGAAGCTGTTTATCATGATGTTAAGCCCGCATTAATATTTTCTAATTCATTCGAGCTTCTCATTGCCGTCATTTTATCCGCTCAGTGTACTGACGAGCGCGTCAATATCACGACAAGGCGCCTTTTTGCCAAGGCGAAAACGCCTCAGCAAATTCTAAAACTCACCCAGCAGGGCCTTGAGGCAGAAATACGCGATTGCGGCCTATTTCGCAACAAGGCAAAAAATATCTATGCCAGCTGCAAAATCCTCTGTGAAAAATACGGCGGAAAAGTTCCGTCTGATTTTGAGGCGCTTTTAGAGCTGCCCGGCGTCGGACGAAAGACGGCAAATGTCGTCTGCAGCCTCGCTTTTAACCGGCCAGCTATTGCCGTTGACACACACGTTTTTCGCGTTGCCAATCGCCTGCAGCTTGCCGTTGCTTCAACACCGCTTGCTGTAGAGGAGAAATTGGAAGCTCTCATCCCACGCACTAAATGGTCGCAAGCGCATCACTGGCTCATCTGGCACGGCCGCAAGCTCTGCAAGGCACGTCGGCCTCTATGCAAAAGCTGTTTCCTCAATGACCTTTGTCCTGCCGCTGAGCTAGAAACCGAATAAAAAACCACCGGCTTAGCCGGTGGTTTTTCTTTTTCGGGCATAGCCCTACCTTTTTTGGCTGCGCACAAGTGCGCTTTTTATTGGCCTGCCAGCCATGCATTTATTATTTGCTACCCGTAAACGGGTCTCTTGGGGCAAATAAATATAACTGTCCATTTCTCTATTAACTTTTAATTGTTTGAGATATATCTTTTATTGCCTTCGTATTCTTCCCTACCATATCCACATAATACCCTTTGCACCAAAATTCTCTGTTCCTATTTGTGTGTGATAAACTGTTATTAGTGTTATTTTTAGCATTATAGCCTCCCACTAATATTATTGCTTTTTATTAGCTGACAGGCTATTAAATAGTTTAGCACATTAGTTTTTTTTACTCACCGCTTAAGCTTTTTTGAACCACGCGACTATCGCGTGGTTTTCTTATATACAAAAAAAGCAGCCTGCTAATAGCAGGCTGCTTTTTTATACCTTGACAATGCCCATCTGCTGCGCTTGTTCTCTCAAACGAGCGATGCGCTCTTGTGTCGGCGGATGCGTCGAAAAAAGGCTGGCAAAGGAAAAATTGCTGCCGGAAAAAGGATTGATGATATACATATGTTCTGTTGCCGGCGAAGCCTGCGGCATAACATCTCGCTGAGCATAGCTCTCGATTTTCTCAAGCGCCTCAGCCAGCGCCAAGGGGTTGCCGCAAACCTCACCGCCACCTTTATCGGCCGCATACTCGCGCGAGCGAGAAATTGCCATCTGAATAATCGAAGCGGCAAGCGGCGCAATAATAGCCGTAGCCAAAAGCTCTATGAGTCCGCCGCCATGGCCTTCTTCTTCCTCGTCATTTCTGCCAGCCCCAAAAATGGCCGCCCACTGCGCCATATTCGCCAGCATCGAAATAGCGGCGGCAAAAGTTGCTGCAATCGAACCGATGAGTATATCGCGGTTTTTTACATGCGTCAATTCATGTCCCAAGACGCCGCCCAGCTCTTCATAGTTGAGCACTTCCATAATCCCCGTCGTAACCGCTACCGCCGCATGGGAGGGGTTGCGTCCCGTGGCAAAGGCATTAGGAACATCCGTATCGATAATGCAAACGCGCGGCATCGGCAAATTGGCATTTGCGGCAAGCTTTGAAACAAGTCCATAAAGGTGCGGCGCATCCTCTTCGCTCACCTCATGCGCACCAGACATTTTCAAGACTATCGAATCGCTAAACCAATACGAAAAAAAATTCATTCCCAAAGCGACAATGAACATCAAAAGTGCGCCATGATGGCCGCCGACGATACCGCCCACTGCAACCAAAAGCCCCATCAAAAGAGCCATGAGCATCGTTGTACGAAGCATATTCATAATCATACGCTGCCAATGCGACAGTCATTCCCGTCACATTGCAGGAGCTGCAACATTCCCACCTTTCTGCAAAACAATGGCCAAATCGGAATGCTCCTGCCCTTCTTCCGCTGCCTGTTATTTATTTTTTGCTATTCGCTGCTGCCAACTTTTTTCGACAGATACCACAGACGATAACGCCTACGACAAAAATAATTTCCACATAAATGTGTATTCCCTGAAAAAAGCTGCTCATCGCATGGTCACCAGTGACCATCTTAGCTGCCGTATAGGCTAAAATAGCCGAACCAACATAAATGACAACAGGAAATTTTTCCATAATCGTCATCAAAAGCTGCGCGCCTCCCAAGACAATCGGTATGCTTAAAAGCAGGCCGCAGATAATAAGGCTCCACTTTTCATCAGGCACAGTATGGGCAAGGCTTGCCATCGAGAGGATATTATCCATGCTCATGATAAAATCGGCGACCATAATCGTCTTTACGGCTGCAAAAAGTGTCGGCGGAGCAGCAATTTTCTTCTCACCATCATCAGTATCGAGCAGCTTGACGGCAATATACAAAAGAAGCAGGCCGCCGATAAACTGAAGATAAGGAAAGGACAAGAGCTCAACGGCAAAAAACGTGAAGATGACCCTGATAAAAATAGCTCCCGCACAGCCGATAACCATGCCCTTTGAGCGTTCTTGGGGCGGCAAATTCTTACAAGCCAGAGCAATAGCGATAGCATTATCACCGCTCATGAGTAAATCGATGACCAAGATACCACCCAAGGCTGCAAACCAGGCAGCCGAAAACAATCCTTCCAAAACCAATCTCTCCTAAACCTTAAAAAAATGACCTTGTCCCGCAGAAAAATCCACAGAACAAGGTCTTGCTTACATCGTAAAATGCCGGCTGCACCGGGGCCTCATGCCCGTATTGACGATTGACAGCCGCACAGCTACTCCCCTCGTCTTTTGACGCCCAAAAGCGCCACAAAGCTCTCGAAAGTTTGTTATTACACTAAATAATATACCATAAATCAAGCCTAGCAGCAAGGTTTATTTTTTGGCCTTCGCTGCAAGGGCAGCTTCTTGCTCGGCTTGGCGCTTTCTTTCGCGCTTTTTCTGGCTGTATTCAGTAAAGGTTATCCAAAGCGGTGTCGCCGTGAATATAGAAGAATATGAGCCAAAGGCAAAGCCGATGATGAGCGCAAAGGCAAAATTCTTCGTCGTATCGCCACCAAAGACATAAAGCGCAATCGTCGTGACCAAAACGGTGCTCACGGTGTAAATAGAACGCGTCAAAGTCTGGTAGATACTGCGATTAGCAAGTTCTTCGATATCGCCGCCGCGGCGAAAATGCAGCTTCAGATTTTCCCTGATGCGGTCGAAAATGACAATGGTATCATTGACGGAAAAGCCGACAATGGTCAAAATTGCCGCAATGAAGGAGGAATCAATCTGGCGATGCGTAAGCGAGAAGATACTCAAGACGACGAGCGTATCATGCACTAAAGCCAAGATAGCTGCAAGGCCAAACTTGAATTCAAAGCGGTATGAAACATAAACAATGATAAGCACCCACGAAAGAATTGTTGCCCAAATCGCATTCATGACAAGCTCTTTACCGATTGTCGCACCGACTTTTTCTTCGCGCAGCACCTTATATGCACCGAGCTTTTCCTTTAGCCCCTGCATAATCTTTTGGCGTTCCTGCTGCGGCAAATCCTTTGTCCTAATCATGACATTTTTAGCTTCGACTGCGCTGCTACTAACGCCGGAAAGCTGTATCTGGCTATCGCCCAAATCATAAGAATCCATAACGGAGCGCACATTATTGATATTCACCTTTTGTTCAAACTGCAAATCAATAATCGTGCCACCCGTAAAGTCAATACCCAAATTAAAGCCGCGCGTCACCATGCAGATAAGACCTGCAATGATAATTAAAAGCGAGAAGCTATACCATATCTTGCGATGCCCGACTATATCAAATCTCTTCTTTTCCATCATTTTACCGCCTTTCCATCACCAGAGGCATTGTCGCTGGTGAAAAAGCTCAAGGAAGCGCCAAAAAAGCGCGGATTGTGAATGATGTTGGCATCGATGAGCCATCTTAGCATATACTGCGTCATCGTTATGGCCGTGAACATACTCAGGACAACGCCAAGGCCAAGCGTAATGGCAAAGCCGCGAATGGGGCCCGTGCCGAAGAAGAAGAGCACAACAGCAGCAATGATTGTCGTCAGATTAGAGTCAAAAATCGTGATAAAGGCCCGTTTAAAGCCCGAATTCATCGCTGAGCGCAAAGTCTTGCCCAGCCGTATTTCTTCCTTAAAATGCTCAAAAATAAGGACGTTGGCATCGACAGCCATACCGACGGAGAGAATAATCCCCGCAATGCCCGGCAAAGTCAAAGTCGCATCGAGCATTTTCAAGGCAAAAAGCAAAATCATGACATAGGCCATGAGGCTTATATCGGCAATGAAGCCGGAAACGCGATAGAAAAGGAGCATAAATAAGACGACCGCACTCACGCCGATAATGAAGGCGCGCTCACTTTTAGCCTTGGAATCTTGACCTAAGGTCGGGCCAACCGTGCGTACTTCTATTACCTGTACCTTGACGGGAAGAGCACCGGAACGAAGCAAAAGCGCCAGATTATGTGCTTCTTCCAAGGTACGGCTACCCGTAATAACGGCCTTGCCGCCCGTAATCGGTTCGTTGACGACAGGCGATGTCAGGACCTTGCCATCCAAAAGAATAGAAATATGGCGGCCGACATTTTCCTCGGTCAATTCGGCAAATTTTTTGGCGCCAGCACTCGTAAATTCGAGCTCGACAAGATTTTGCCCTTGCTGGTTGGTCTCTTCACGAGCATTTTTTAAATCCTTACCCGTCAGGACAACCTTGCCATCTTCATCTTTAAATTCCAATAGTGCCGTTTTGCCCAAAATATCAATGGCCTTATCCGGGTTCTTGACACCGGGCAATTCAATAATAATGCGGTCCTTGCCCTCACGCTGAATGATGGGCTCCGTAAGGCCCATGCCGTTGACGCGGTTTTCCATAATCTTTTGGACGCGATTCATCGCATCGTCATTTACTTTGGCATTGGGTGTGCTCACGCCCTCTAGGACGACATGCGTGCCGCCCTGCAAATCAAGCCCCTGCCGTATCGAAAAGGCAAGAGGTTTTATGAACAGCACAAAAACCACAATGACCCCGATAACCGTGGCAGCGAGTTTCCACAAACTTCCCCGCTTCAAAAATATCCCTCCAATTATATTGCTATCTATGTTAGTGCAGCAAAGCTATGCGCCCGGCTGATACATTCTCTCCTCGGTAAAGACGATATCAAGGCTTAAATCATGCTCAGCGGCAGGAAGCCTGTCTGCCTGCTGCGCCTCAAAAAAGAAGCCAATCTTAAGTGCCCGTTCAAGGCGCGCCATAAAGCGGTCATAAAATCCCGCTCCCATGCCGAGCCGCTCTAGGCGCCTCGTAAAGGCCACGCCGGAGGCAATGACAATATCTAAAGACTGCGAAACATCTTCTATATTTTTCCTCGGTGCCGTCAAAATGCCACACGGCCCAGCAAAAAGTTCGTCAAGCGAATCTACTCGCACAGCTTCCATATGTCCGCTTGGCAAATCGACAATATAAGGAAGGTACAAGCGCTTGCCGTCCCTTAGAGCCCGCCTCAAAAGCGCCTCTATCTGCACCTCGTCTGCCATTGGCGCATAAGCCATTATCGAGTGCGCCCTCTCGTAAAATTGCTGCGAATAAAAAAGTGCGAGCAGCGCCGCACTCTTTTTCTGGCGCTGCTCAGCATCAAAAGCGCGCCGCCGCGCCAAAAATTCACGGCACAGGGCGAACTTTTGCTCATTTATTGCTTTCGTCATTTTTTTCTTTCGTCAGGTTACTGCCAACGGCATTGCGCGTCACTTCTATTTCGACATTTTCGGCAATGCTAAGGCGCAAGCGGTCCTCATTTATAGCCGTGACGCGGCCATAAATGCCGCCCACCGTAATGACGCGGCTGCCGACCTTAATAGCGTCGAGCATTGACTGACGTTTTTTTTGCTGCTTCTTTTGCGGCCTGTAAAGCAAAAAATAAAATATGGCGATTAAGACCACCGGAAAAGCAAGCGATTGCATTAATTCTGAATTCATTAAAAAACCTCCCAGTTATTTTATTGCATGTTTTTTATTAAATATCTTCTTGGCGAAAATGGCCACCAGCCTCATCATGCGATACAAAAAATACTCTTTGTAAATCATCTGGCAAAAAAAATGCCTCTTTAATGATAAAACCCTATTATTCCGCAAATCAGCCAGTCGCCCTATAAGAAAATCCTTCTCCTGTGCATCACAAGCTGCCCCGGCATAAATTAAGTCAAGCGCCCTTTTATATTGGCTATAGCGCTTAGCCGCACATATTTCCCTTAGGCTCGGACAATCCTTGACGATACCCTCGTGCATATGTTCCGTAGCAATAATATCCTGTATAACTTTTTTCATGGATACATCCGCATGGGTTATGCTGAAAGGATTTTGAACGTAATAATAAAGCCTGTTCTTAAGGCAGACAATCGTATTCGCAAGGCGCACGCTATCATAAAGCGTATAGACATCTTCTGCGTTGTTAATCCCCGTAACTGGAAACCGCAATTTTTGCCATAGGTCTTTTTTATACAGGCGACTCCATGTCATCACGCAAAAGTTGTGTAAAAACACAATATCTTTGGCCAGTTTTTCATGATTGCAAAGAACGTTTTCATAAATATATGCATATTCCGGCTCAGACGAATGCCTTGGAAACAAATCCGCCTCTTCATTGACAACTAAGTCATAGCCAAAGGAAATAACTTCTGCTGGATATTTTGCTAACGCTTTAACCAAAATGGCGCAAGCATCTTTGGCTAAATAATCATCACCATCAACAAACATGAGATAGTCGCCGCTTGCCGCCTCAAGTCCTGCATTGCGTGCGCTGCTCAAGCCGCCATTTTGCTTATGTATAACACGAACACGCTCGTCTTTAGCGGCATATGCATCGCAAATGGCCGCACTTTGGTCGGTAGAGCCATCATCAACCACAATAACTTCAATCTTTTTATATGTCTGTCCCAATATACTCCTTAGACATTGAGGCAGATATCGTTCTACATTATAAACTGCTACTAATACACTAATCTTTAAGTCGTCCATCTTTCCTAATCTTAGCCATTGCGCTGTGTTATATACTTTTGCGCATACTGCTGATAAAACTGTTTGAAATTGCCATCAATTATCGACTGACGCATCTTGCGCATAAACTCTTCCAAGAAATAGAGATTATGCAGAGCCAAAAGGCGCAAGCCGAACACTTCCTTAACGCGCACGAGATGGCGGATATAGGCGCGTGAATAATTGCGGCAAGCATAGCAGCCACAATTTTCGTCGAGCGGCCGAAAATCATGTTCGTACTCGGCATTCTTGATGATAATTCTTCCCTGCCATGTCATGGCCGTGCCATTTCTGCCGACACGCGTCGGGAAAACGCAGTCAAACATATCAATGCCGCGGCGCACGCCTTCGACGAGGCAATCTGGCGTACCGACGCCCATGAGATAACGAGGCTTATTGGCAGGCATATAATTGGCGATATAATCGAGCACTTCGTACATCTTTTCCTTGGGCTCGCCAACACTGAGTCCGCCGATTGCATAGCCGGGAAAATCCATCTCGATGAGCGCATCAGCACACTGCTTGCGCAAGTCCTCATACATGCCGCCCTGCACAATGCCAAATAGCCCTTGCGTCTCGCGGTTTGTCCAAGCAGCCTTACAGCGCTCGGCCCAGCGCAAAGTGCGCAATGTCGACTGCTTGGCATAAGCATAGTCAGCCGGATATGGTATGCACTCATCAAAGGCCATCATGATGTCAGAGCCAAAATCCTGCTGCGCCTGTGTCGCTATTTCCGGCGAGAGAAATTTTTTCGAGCCATCGACATGGGAGCGAAAGGCTACCCCTTCCTCCGTTATCTTGCGCAAAGCGCCAAGGCTGAATACCTGAAAGCCGCCACTATCCGTCAAAATAGCCCTATCCCAGTTCATAAACTTATGCAGTCCACCAGCCTCGGCGATGAGCTTGGAGCCAGGGCGCAAAAAAAGGTGATAGGTATTGCTGAGAATAATCCCTGCCCCCAGCTCCTTCACCTCTTCCGGCGCCAGCGTCTTGACGCTGGCCTGTGTACCGACAGGCATAAAAATCGGCGTTTCAAAATCGCCATGCGGAGTATGAATTACCCCGGCGCGCGCGCCTGTATCGGGGCAGCGCTTAATCAGTTCATATGTTATTGCAGGCAAAAAAATCCCCCATTGTATTATTCGTATATATGATAAAATTATACCACAAATGACACTTCATTCCAAATTCATTCCTGCGCTTTTTTCAAAACGCGCGCGCAAAGATAAAAGCAAGCCGCCGTATAAAAGAGCAAGACACCGACAGAGATAAGGCTGCCGCCATGCCCACCACCAATGCTGCGCAAAAGCAAGCTGGCGTGCGTCAATGGCAAAGCCTGAATAAAATAGCAAAAGACGACAGGCAGCCGCTCCGGCGAAAAGAATGTGCCACACAAAAACGACATGGGCATGAGAATATACGTATTAAAGCGTCCCATATCCTCATACGATGTAATCGTCATGGCAGCGAAAAAGCCAATTTCGGCAAAAATGGCGCAATTTAAGATTAAGACAAAAACAAAAAGCGGCATGATGGTGAAATCGGCACCAAAGAGGTACGACAAAACAACAATGATTGAAGATGAAATAAGACCGCGCAAGACGGCGGCCAAAATTTTGCCAATGGCAAAGGAAAGCGGCGAAATAGGCGAAACGAAGTATTCTTCAATGCTCTTATGGTAGATGCGCTCGCCGTGCAAGGAAGCAAGGCTGTTAAATGAAATATTCATCGAATTGAGTGCCAAAATGCCCGGCACGAGAAAGTCAAGATATGACCCGCCGCCCGGCGTATGGATATGCCGCCCCAATCCCCAGCCAAAGGCGACAAGGTACAAGATAGGCGCAACCATACGGCTCAAAATGAACTTAATCATGCGATGCCTAAGGACCACCCAATCGCGCCAAAATGCCGTATAAATATCAAAAATCAAATGACTTTCCTCCCCGTCAATTCGACGAAAACATCCTCTAGGTTGGCCTTTCGCGCCAATATGCCTTCATGCCCCAAAGCATAGGCAAATTTTCGCGCTCCTTCGCTCGTCGAGAAGAACTTCAACTGGCGCGTGCCATTTCCCATCCATTCTGCCACATACTCTCCCACGCGCCTTTGCAGTGCCTGCGGCGTATCAAGGGCGATGAGATGCCCCTTATTCATAATGGCAACGCGGTCACAAAGCGTCTGCGCTTCCTCAATATAGTGCGTGGTCAAAACCACCGTAACGCCCTTTTCGCGCAGCTGGCTGATAAGGTCCCATATGCGATGACGAACTTGCGGGTCAAGTGCCACGGTCGGCTCATCCAAAAAGAGAATCTGCGGCTCGTGCATGAGGGCGCGGACGATGAGCAATCGCCGCTTCATCCCGCCAGAAAGAGAACGAATGCCATCATTTACACAATCTTCAAGCTCTACATACTCGAGCATTTCCTTTATTCTCTTTTCCCGCCACTTAGGCTCCATATGTTGCAGGCGGCCATGCAGCTGCATATTTTCTCCTACGGTCAAATCCTGGTCAAAATTTATGTGCTGCGGCACGACGCCAATCATGGCCTTTATTGCCTTAGAATCCTTTGCCGTATCATAGCCGCCATACATAATTTTGCCCTCTGTTGGCTGCGTGAGCATCGTGAGCATCCTGATTGTCGTCGTCTTTCCTGCCCCATTTGGCCCCAAAAGGCCAAAAATTTCTCCCTTTTTTATCTCAAGGTTCAAATCATCAACAGCCGTCTTCAAGGCCGCTTTTCCCGAAGCATTTTTGTGCTTAAAGACTTTTTTTATATGCTCTATTGCAATAGCCGTCTGTCTTTCCATCAAAATTCTATTCCTTTTTGTGCCTTGACGCCTTTTTGAAACGGATGCTTTATCTCTTTCATTTCCGTCACCAAATCGGCAATTTTCACCACTTCCGGCGCTGCATCACGCCCAGTGAGAACTATATGCAGCTTTTCCGGCTTTTCCCTCAGGAGGGAGAGTACTTCTTCTTTTTCTACAAGGCCGAATTTAAGCGCATAATTTATCTCGTCGAGGATAATCATGTCCCAGCGGCCGCTTTTTATTTCTTGTCTTGCCCTTTGCAGACCATTTTTTATAGCTTTGAGGTGTTCCTCTTTCGTTACACCCGTATCGCGGCGCGTAAAACCGCGGCCAAGCTTGGCAATCTCTATTCTTCCCGGCGGCAGGGCGCGCAGGGCATCAAGTTCTCCATAATGGCAATTTCCCTTGATGAATTGCAAAATCAAAACGCGCATTCCCTGTCCCCAAGCGCGCAGCGCCAGCCCCAAGGCAGCCGTGGTCTTGCCCTTGCCATTTCCCGTATTGACAATTATCATATCTATCTCTCCTTAAAAAAAGCCTTTTGTCAGCGCGGCGATAATCAAAAATAAAATCGTCGCCGTATACATCATCTGGCTCGCCTGCAAAATATGCAGCGAACTAAACGGCCTATCAAAATCTCCCATATAAGCGCGAAAATGTGCCACGCCAAAATAATAATTTTGCCCTCCCAGGCGAATGTGCAAAGCACCAGCCATCGCCGCTTCCGGATACCCGCCGTTGGGGCTAGGGTGCTTCTTGGCGTCACGTGCCATAATGCGCAAGCTGTTTTTCGCATCAAAATGCAAAACGAGTGCCGAAAGGACAAATAAAAGACCCGTAAGGCGTGCCGGGATAAGGTTTAAGATGTCATCTATGCGCGCACTCGCGCGGCCAAAATACAAATAGCGCTCATTTTTATAGCCAACCATCGAATCGAGCGTATTGGCCATGCGATATAAGACGGCTAGCGGCAGCCCCCCTACAAAGAAGAAAAAAATCGGTGAAATGATGCCATCTGTCGTATTTTCGGCAATCGTCTCGACGGTCGCCCTTATCGCCTCGCCATCATCCATCCGTTCCGTGTCACGCCCGACAATCCAGCTGACATTTTTTTGCGTGAGGCCCAAGTCGTCAGCCAAGATGCTAAAGCGCACTTTTTGCCCCGCCCGATAAAGAGATTTAGGAGAAATCATAAAACTCAAAATCAAAGCCTCGAGCAAAGCGCGCCCAAGGGGCGGCAAGCCCAAATATCCTGCAGCGTATAAAAGTCCCGCCGTCGCCAGGTAGGAAATGACTAGCAAAAATACCGCAAATAGCAGTCCCATGACAAGTTTTGTAGAATCTGAAAATGATTCCCTATTCATAAGCCTTTCCAAAAAGCCAATGAGTCGTCCCATTAAAGCTACGGGGTGAAATTTGCTATTGGGGTCAGCGATAATGGCATCGAGCAAAAAAGCATTAATCGCCACCATTATAGGCGTCATCATCTGTTCTCCCACCTTTGCCACCTCCTCATTCAAATAATTAGCCATTCATTTTATTTTGAACCTCCCCCACTTATAGAAGTGGGGGATTCTTGAGAAGTCTGATAAACGAACTAACGCCTGACAGACATATTCCAAAGAAGTCAGCTGTCAGGATACCCTT
>JAHHSR010000017.1 GCA_020025075.1 Pectinatus sp.
CCATTCATCTCCCACCTAAGAGGAAGGAGTCTTCTGGCGGATTATGATAAAAGAGCACCTCTTGCCATTAGGCATGAGGTGCTCTTTTTAGATTATCTTTAAAGAATAAAATTGCTATGATTTTAATTTTTTAATGGCTTTTTTAATATGGCAAGTAAAATCATGCCAACTACAGAGCCCGTGGCAATTGCTGCCATATACATGAGCGGGTGACCAACAATTGGCACAACGAAGATGCCGCCGTGTGGGGCACGCAAGGTGCAGTTAAAAGCCATTGATAAGGCTCCAGCAGTTGCTGAGCCGATAATACAAGAAGGAATTACACGCAGCGGATCAGCTGCGGCAAAGGGGATTGCACCTTCCGTAATGAAAGAAAGTCCCATGATATAATTAGTAAAAGCAGCTTTGCGATCCGTATCGTTGAACCGGTTTTTGAAGAAAGTGCCGCATAGGGCAATAGCTAAGGGCGGTACCATTCCTCCTGCCATGACGGAGGCCATAATTGAGTACTGGCCTTCAGCAAGCATGCCTGTAGCTATGACATAGGCAGCTTTGTTGACAGGTCCCCCCATATCGACAGACATCATACCGCCTAAGATGGCACCGAGCAGGATGCGGCTGCCCATATCCATGTGGCGCAGCGTATCGATGAGCCAAGTATTGAGACCGCTTACGGGAGGGTTGACGATGAAGTGGATGATTACGCCAATTAAAAAAACGCCAAAGAGAGGATAAAGTAAGATAATCTTGATGCCGTCTAGGGAATGAGGCAAGAAACTAAAGAGTTTTTTGAGACTGAGTACAAGGTATCCGGCGATAAAACCTGAAAGTAATGCTCCTAAAAATCCTGAACCGCCAGCATTAGCTAGGGCACCACCGACAAAGCCAGTCACGAGACCGGGGCGGTCGGCGATGCTAAAAGCTATGAACCCAGAGAGAATAGGCAACATAAAGCCGAAAGAAACGCCACCTGTATGCATTAAAAAAGCTGCTAGCGGTGTGCCAGACCCGAATTGTTTTGGATTGGCTGGATTGAAGGTGTCAACCAAAAAGGCTAGAGCAATAAGGATGCCGCCGCCTACAACAAAAGGTAACATATTTGAGACACCATTCATGAGATGTTTATAAATTTGATGACCGACAGAATCAGATGCTTTTCCTACATTATTGCTTGAGGCATCCTTTTCTTTAGTAGCATAATAGAGAGGAGCATCGCCTTTTATAGCTTTATCGAGCAAACTGTCTGCATTATTTATGCCATCAGCTACCTTAACGATGAGAACAGGTTTTTTGTCGAAACGTTCCATTGGGACATTTTTGTCGGCGGCAATGATAATGCATTTTGCAGCTGCAATTTCTGCATCGGTAAGGCGGTTTTTCGTCCCATCGGAGCCGTTAGTCTCGACTTTTATAGAGATGTGGCGATTTTGAGCGTGCTTTTCAAGGCTTTCGGCTGCCATGTAGGTGTGGGCGATGCCAGTTGGGCAGGCTGTTACGGCAAGAATGTCGTAGTTACTATTTTTTTCTGGCGTAATGTTTTCGACAGTTAGATTATTTTCTGCTTCACTGATAATTTTAAGAAATTCTTCAGAAGATGTTGCAGCAAGAAGTTTTTGTCGAAAGGTTTCATCCATTAAAAGGCGCGCGAGTGAACTGATGATGACAAGATGCTCATCAGTGGTAGAGTCTGGCGTGGCAATTAAAAAGAGCAAGCGGCTCGGCTTGTTATCAGAAGCGCCAAAATCGACACCTTCGGGTACGACCATGGCCGCAAGGCCAGGTTTTATGACTCCTTTACTCTTAGCATGAGGTGTAGCAATCCCGTCGCTAAGAGCGGTATTTGCCAGTGCTTCTCTTTTTAAAACATCAGCTTCGTACAGAGTGGCATCAGCGATATTGCCATTTTTTTCCATTAGGCGAATGAGCGCAGTGATAGTGCTTTTTTTGTCTTGGAAAGAGGCATTTAGCAAAATAGCTTCTTTACTCAATAGTTGTGTTATTTGCATAATCTAATCCTTTCTCTGGTCAAGTGATATAGTAAAGATGAAATGTGTTCTTTTGTGGCTAGCCCTTCGGAAAATGCTGTGGCAGAGCCAGCGGCAATTCCTAACAGCAGGGATTCTTGCCAGCTTTTTTTTTGCATTTTTCCTGCAATGAAGCCAGCGACCATGGAGTCACCTGCTCCAACTGAATTTATGAGTTTTCCTTGGGGGGCGCTCATTATCCATTGTCCTTCTGCATTAGATAAAAGCGCTCCTTGAGCCCCAAGAGACACAAGGACATTTTTGGCACCTTTTTGGCGCAAGAAAAGTGCTGCGGCAGCGATTTCTTCTATTGTGTTGAGTTTTTTGTTGCATATGGCAGAAAGTTCATCGTTATTGGGTTTAATGAGAAATGGGTTATATTGTAAGGTTGCAGTAAGCAGGGGAGCTTCAGCATCAATGACGAAAGGAACTTTTTGCGCATATAGTATGGCGGCGATTTTTGCGTAAATATCGTTGTCGAGACATGGAGGAATACTGCCAGAGAGAACTGCAAGGTCATTGGGCGTGAGCTTTTTAAGGCGTGAAAATAATTTATCTAACTCCTTTGTACCAATTTTTGGGCCGAGACCATTTATTGCTGTTTCAGGTGAGCCTTTTATCTTTATATTAATACGACTTATGCCATGGGCTAATTCTATGAAGTCTGGTTGACAAAAAGGGATTTTTTGCATACGCTGTATTATTTCTGCACCGGTAAAACCTGCAATAAAGGCTAGAGCAGTATTTTTTATGCCAAGTATTCCAAGGATGTTTGAGACATTGAGACCTTTGCCGCCACAAAAGATTTTTTCTGTGCTGCTCCGATTGATTTTGCCAGCAGAAAAATCTTTTACCGTGATGACATAATCCAAGGAAGGATTGAAAGTGATGGTGTAAATCATATGCTTACCTCTTTGATATTGTTGGAAAATAAAATTGGCAATTTTCATAACCGTCTGGGCAAATATCAGTGATGATTGTCGCGTCATTAAGGCTGGCAAAGGATGATGCGGCAATTTTGCCGAATTTGGTATGGTCAGCTAAGACATATGCCTTTTGGCTATGTTTGAGGGCAAGTTCTTTTACGATAGCCTCTTCTGGTGTGGGAGTGCTAAAGCCTGCTCTCTTGTCAATGCCATTTGCACCGAAAAATCCTAAGGTGAAATTGTAGCGTTGCAATTCTGCCATAGCCATAGCACCAATGCAAGCATAAGTGCTTGTCTTAACGACACCGCCTATTAAAATGGAGTTGAAATTTTTTTTTCGTAAGGCTAAAGCATGTGGGAGGCAATTGGTGAAATAGGTGGCTCTTTTTTCTGATAGGTGACGAATTAAAGTACCAGTTGTGCTGCCAGCGTCGATATAAACGATGCTATGCGGCTTTATGAGTGTTGCTGCTAAAGCTGCAATTTTTTCTTTGGCAGACATATTTTGCTTTTCGCGCAATTCGAGATTGTCGTCAGCGGTGAGATATTCGCTACGACGCATTGCGCCACCATAAATTTTTTTTAGCTTGCCTAATTTATCAAGATAAGTAATGTCACGGCGTAAAGTAGCTTCAGAAGCATTTAATTCGTGGGTTAATTCTTTGATACTCAATGGCGTTTTTACTGCCAATAATTCTAAGATTAATTTTTGCCTTCCAGCAGCAATCATTTCTCATACTCCTCTATTCTTTTGCGTTTAGTATATAATAAAAATATAACAAAATCAATCAAAAAAAATCAAAATCGATTAAAAAATTGCAAAAATAAAAATCCTCTTGAGCATGATTTTTTATTTTGTGCTCAAAAAGATTTTTATTACGCAAATTTTATATTTATAATAAAAGGAAGGAGTTTGAAGGAGTTTTATGAATTTATCTTAAAATTCATTTAATGGTAGAAAGAAGTTCCTCTCTGGTGAAGCAGTAGTCAGTATTGCAAAAATCGCAATGTATTTTTAGGAGGCTATCATTGGCAAAAAGGCTGTTGAGTGTATTCTTGCCGAGGATGAGAAGCGTATTTTTGGCCTTTTCACGGGAGCAATCACAAGAAAAAGCAAGTGAGATGTTTTTTTCTATTTTGAGGTGCTTTTTTAGACATAACTCAATGAGAAGCATCTCGTAATCTTTAGGGTAAGTTATGGGGAGAGCATCTTTTTGGGTAAAATTGGCATATAGTAAGCGAAAAGAAGTGAGGGCATTATTTTTATTGAAGTGGCAAAATATTTCCAGCACGGCATTGCTGTTTTCAGTTTGACGCAAATAATTCTTAAAGCCATTGATGATGCCTTCTGAGCAATCTAATGTGCTCGTACGTGTTTTTTGAGAAATAATCAGGTAGCAATGCTCGCTGGGAGCTTGTGCCGATTTTATGAATCCCTTAAAAGTGTCTTTTTTCGCCTTGACAAGAGCGGAAAAATCGCTGTCAACAAATTGCAAGGTTAAATCAGTGGTAAAGCTCTCTCGGGCGGCAAGGCAAGCTGCTACGGCGAACATTTCCGCCAAGATGAATGTTTTTTGTGCGGAAAGGTCCTGGCGGTGCTGCAAAAAACCTAAGCCTTGGGAAAACTCGGCTAAAAACAAGCTCGCCTGGGGCAGGCGGGCAAAAGAAAAGCTATTGGATATTTTATTTAAGGGCGATGTTTTAGAATCAGGCATGAGTTCACGGCCTTCCTATTTTGGGTTGTCAACAGTTGCTTTAGTGGCATTGGATTCAGGTTCTTTTTTGGGAACGATGGCGACTTTTTCAGACGATGAAGAAGAGCTATCTGAATCATCATCGGTTTTGCTGTTTGTCAGGACGCTTACAAAGACCGCGATTAAGATAGAAGCTATCAGATAGCCGCAAATCATTTCAGCACTGGCAAATAAGCGTGCGGCATGTGTGCCAGGCGTGATATCGCCGTATCCCGTGCTGGTGAAGGTAGCAATGCTAAAATAAAGTAAATCAATCCAGTTTAATTGTACGTCGGTAGCTGGCATTTGCGGTGTTGCAAGCTGATAGGGAATGATGGGCTTATCATATTCGTAAAGGAAATTTTGGCAGTTCAAATAACCAAAATTGAAGATAAGGGCAAAGCTGATGACGAGCATGGACAAAATTACGGCAAGTTCCCAGAACCAAAAGCGCGCATCGCGCGTCCTGCCGACTTTTTCAAGGAAGAACTTGGCGCAGATGGCGGCAGTAAAAAAGGAAATAGCCAGATATAAAATCATGAGCCAAAGGTGGCTATTGTTCATATCTTTTAATTGCGCTAGAGAAACTATGAGAAAAGCGGCATACATGGGGTGACGATAATAACTTTTGAGCTTGCGGCGAAAATGAGCTTTTGATTGACCGAAGCAATAGCTCATGAGGCCGATGAGAATGGGGCCTGTTCCAGATGGGAAAAGCTGCCAAAAATAAAGGGCAATCCATGTGTTAACGAAAAAGCAGGTGTAACGATATTGTACTAAGATGGTATGTAAAAAGAGAATGGGCCTATAGGTCAGTTTTTTGTGGCCTACTAGCCAGCGCGGCAGCCAGGATGTAATATTAAAGATAAACCAGATAATAAAGCAAATTTCCTCGAAGAGCATAATATATACACCACACTTTTTTAAAGATACCCTTATAGGGAAAAGGGGCAATTCCTATTTTCTTATTATATGGTAAAGATTAATAGTTGACATCTTCCCTGACTAAAGTCGTGGGATTTCAACCATTTACGTCCACCCATAATGAACGAAGTCCCAATGGTGGTTATACAAGTTGCAAGATTTTCTAAGCCAACATCAATAGCAATAGTATTATCTGCGAAAGACCTAAATCTTGTTTATGTTGCTCATAAACATACTGAATTTTAATTTTAACATAAAATCCGCCAGAAGTCCTCCATCTCTTAGGTAAGTCGCCTTTTTGGAAGCTATAGTGCTGTTCTCGTAGAAGTAGGAAGCTCGCGCCCTTATAGCGGGAGTAGTTCCCCCTTTTTATTATGTAGTAAAAGATTTTAAAAATCAACTTAATAAGAAAGCTCGTAATAGATAACAAGAATGGTAAATAAAAAAGCTCCCGCCCTGCGGGAGCTTTTTTATTAAAGCATAATCGGAGCTACGACAAAGCCTAAGGCAACGGAAAGTGCAATAGCAAGAACCCCGGGAATAAAGAAAGGGTGATTAAAGACATACTTGCCAATGCGTGTTGTTCCCGTATCGTCCATCTGTACGGCGCCCAAAAGCGTCGGATAAGTAGGAAGAACGAAGAGTGCAGAAACAGCAGCAAAAGAAGCGACCAGAATAGGTACGGAAGCATTGTGCTGCGGCGTTATGCCCAAGGCAACAATAACGGTAGGAATTAATGCTTGCGTGGTAGCTGCTTGTGAATAAAGGAGCATGCTAGCAAAAAATAAGGCGACCGCAAGCATAAATGGATAGTTGACGACCATGCTAGAAGCAATCATCTTAATGCCGGCAATATGGCCTTTGACAAAAGTGTCTCCAAGCCAAGCAACACCGAGAACGCAAACGCAGGCGGAGAGACCAGACTTAAAGGTACTCGTGTTGACGAGCTCGCTGCTTTTAACTTTGCAGAACATGGTAATTAAAGTAGCGATGCCCAGCATAAAGCTGACAATGGCATCATTGCGCGGCAAGATGACAGGGCTAATCCAGTGAACGTTCTTGGAAATAGCTGTCGCATAGAATACGACGGCGACGACGCCGACGAGAAAGATATAGACAGAAAGCTTAGCGCCTTTTGGCAGCTGCGCATAACCTTTATTGGCCTGCTTGGCAGGCGTGACGGCGCCGGATTTTAGGCGCTGCTGATAGACAGGGTCGCTTGAAAGGTCCGTATTCATGAACTTAGTCATGATAAAGGCTGTAAGCATACAGCCGATATAAGTGGTGGGAATGCAGATGGCAAGCAGCATTGGATAAGAGCAGCCAAACGGTTCTAAAAAGCCGCTCATTGCTACAACAGCCGCAGAAACTGGACTTGCAGTAATGGCTATCTGACTAGCGACGACGGAGATGGAAAGCGGCACGGAAGGCTTGATATTTTGCCCCTTGGCAACTTCAACAATGACGGGAATCATCGAAAAAGCAGTGTGGCCCGTACCGGCAAGAACGGTGAGCACATATGTTACCGTTGGTGCAAGGTAATTTATATGCTTAGGATTCCGACGCAAAATCTTTTCGGCAATCTGGACTAGATAATCAAGGCCGCCAGCTAATTGCATGGCCGAAATGGCACCGATTACTGACATGATGATTAAAATGACGTCCCAGGGAATGGCCCCAGGGTGCATGCCAAGGCACAAGGTGAGGACGACAACGCCCAGGCCGCCAGCATAGCCGATGCCCATACCGCCCAGCTTGACGCCCAAGAAGATGGCGGCAAGCAGGACGATAATCTGCAGAATAATTGAAATATCCATAGAGAACCTCCTTAAGAAAAATCTTGAGGGGGTCATCAAACGATATTATTTCTTCAGCATATTTTCCATGTGGGGGTCGAGCATGGTTTCAGGTTTTAAGATGTTATCGATTTCTTCCTTGGTCAAGTATTTTCTTTCAAGGCAAATTTCGCCAACAGCTTTGCCGGTCTGGAGAGCTTCTTTGGCGATGCTGGCTGATTTTTCATAGCCGATATAAGGATTGAAAGCTGTGACGATGCCGATGGAATTCATGATGGCATCAAGGCAAGCCTTAGGATTAGCAGTGAGTTTCTTTACTGCCTTGTCAGAAAGGGTGCGCATAGCATTTTCCAAGATGCAGATGGAATTGAACAAAGCATAGGCGATGCCTGGTTCGAAAGCGTTGAGTTCGAATTCGCCTCTTTCGGAGCATAGCATGATGGTGACATCGTTGCCCATGACTTCATAGCATGCTTCGCCGACAACTTCAGGAATGACGGGGTTTACCTTGCCCGGCATGATGGAGCTACCCGGCTGCATTTTAGGCAGGTTGATTTCGCCGAGGCCGCATCTAGGACCGGAATTCATAAGGCGAAGGTCATTGGCGATTTTGGAAAGTCTTACGGCAGCAGTCTTTAAGGCGCCGCTGACTTGAACGAAGTCAGCTGTATCTTGCGTAGCGGCGATGAAGTCATCAGCTGCTTTATATTCTACGCCCGTGATTTCGGTGAGTTTCTTTTCGACGACTACTTTATAGTCAGGATGGCAGTTGATGCCCGTGCCAATAGCCGTAGCACCCATGTTCAAGTAGGTCATAAGGTCTCTTGCCTGCTTAACCTGCTGCATGGAAGAAGCAATATAAGTAGCAAAAGCATGGAAGGTTTTTCCCAAGGTGGTAGGTACGGCATCTTCTAATTCCGTTCTGCCCATCTTGAGGACATCTTTAAATTCATCAGCCTTGGCTAACAAAGAAGTGCGCAATTCATCCATAGCTTTTAATAAGTCGGTCAGCTTATCGTAAGCAGCGACCTTGATGGAGCTAGGATAAGAGTCGTTCGTGGATTGGCCGAGGTTTACATGGTCATTGGGATGAACGAATTGATATTCGCCTTTGTGATGGCCCATCGATTCAAGGGCGATATTGGCGATGACTTCGTTTGAATTCATATTTGTGCTCGTGCCAGCGCCGCCTTGAACCATGTCGACGACAAACTGGTCGAGATATTCGCCGGAAATTATCTTGTCGCAAGCAGCAGCAATGGCATCTGCGATTTTCGGGTCGAGAACGCCGACTTCCTTGTTGGCAAGGGCAGCGGCCTTTTTAATTTGGGCAAAAGCTTTGACAAAGAACGGATAATTTTTGAGTTTTCTGCCGGTCATGTGGAAGTTTTCCGTAGCACGGAATGTTTGAACACCGTAATAGACGTCATCAGCAATTTCTAATTCGCCGATAAAATCGTGTTCTTTTCTTGTTGCCATAATAAACACCTCTTAAAAATATTTATTGTGCAGACTTGCGCCTGGGCAGATGCCTTGTCTCTTGCCCTGCGCTTCCCATTCAAATGGGCTTGACTTTCCGCAGTCAGTGCGGTAGGTTTGTATGATACGAATTGAACAAAGAACTATATTTGATAGGAAATCCTGAAAAAGCGGATAAAGAAAACGAACGCTCTAAAATGCACCGAAGACGTTCGTATACCGTCTGATTCACCCCTCCTCTTACCCTATAATAATGCAAACGGTGTGCCAACTTAGTGTATAAATTCCCATAGTGGCGATAAACCAATAAAAAAAATTAAGAAAAAAATACATATTCTTTATACAAGAAAATAGTGTATAATAATTTATAGTTAGTGTATTATGAAACAACAAAAGTGTATACAATATATTATATTCAGATAAGGGGCAAAAATATGACGCAGATGGACCTTATTGACCAGTTTGTAGGCGAAAATTCCAATCTTGAAGATGTTTTAAAAAGTGTGCGGCGCGGTGAAGTGCCTGGTGTGCAGGCGGTTGAAATACAAGAAGCTTTTGGTATTTTGCGCAATAATGCCAGCAGTATGCTCAACTATTTGTTCAAAAGTGGCAAGGTAGTAAAAATAAATAGTCGTCCGGTCACTTTTTTATCATCGAAGACAGCGTATTGCCTGCAAGAGCAATATGGGCTGCCTTTTCAAAAGGTATATGCATTGAGTGATTTACAAAAAGGTCTTTTGGCGCGTCAATGTACAAGTACCGACCCTTTTTCTTCCCTTTATGGTTGGAATGGCAGCTTAAAGAGGCAGGTGAAAATGGCTAAGGCTGCAATTATCTATCCGCCGACAGGCCTTCATACACTGCTTTTGGGGGCAAGTGGCGTTGGCAAGACGAGCTTTGCCAAGGCGATGCACGAATATGGCCGGTTGACTAAAAAACAGGGCGAAAAAAATTATCCATTTGTGACTTTTAATTGTGCAGATTATTGCAATAACCCGCAGCTTTTGCTCTCCCAGCTTTTTGGCCATATTAAAAATGCGTTTACCGGAGCTGAAAAGGATAAGGCAGGACTGGTAGAAAAGGCAGATGGCGGCATCTTATTTTTAGATGAGGTGCATCGACTGCCGCCGGAAGGGCAAGAAATGCTCTTTTATCTTATGGATGAAGGAGAATATAATAGGCTGGGCGACAGTGTGAAAAAAAAGAGCAATGTGCTGGTGATTGCAGCGACGACAGAAAGTCCGGAAAGCGTTTTGCTTGATACCTTTCGGCGACGCCTTCCCATGACGATTTTTTTGCCGAGTTATGAGAAAAAGCCGCTAATGGAAAAAATGGCAATAATTGAAAATTTTTTCCGCATTGAGGCGGTAAATTTAAAAAAGCCGCTGCGCATATGCCCTCTTGTTTGGCAAAAGCTCATTGCCAGTTCTTTTGCTAGGGGCAATGTAGGGCGGCTGCGCTCGGAAATAAAGCTTTTGTGCGCAAGCGCTTTTTATGAGTATGTACAAGGGGCGCCAGAAATAAAAATCGAAAAGGAGATGTTTTCCGATGAACTAAGAGAAATCGATTTACCAGATGTTATCTGGTTTGGCAAAACGCCAATATCCGATTTTGCCATAGTCTTTCCGCAAGGAGTCAAGATTTTGCCGCAGCGCCTAAAAAATCTCTATCCTTGCCCGCAAAATAGCATTTTTCATGCTGCCCTATCAGAAAAGCTAAATAGCACATCGCGCAGCGTTTTCGCCATGCGCCCGCTGGCAGAATTTTTTTCGCAGGAATTAGAAGCATATTTTTCTTCCATCAAAAGGTATTTTTTTGGCCAAAGCAAAAATTTAGAGTCGCTTGCTGTTGATTTTTTGCCACAGCAAGTTGCCGCCGCCATTGCTCTCATGAAGGCGGTGGAAAAGGTATTTCCCTATAAAAATATACTTTTTTTTAGTGCTCTAAGCTGGCTAGCGCAATTACAAAAAGGGTTGCCGCAAGCGAGGCCGCAGGGAGCGCCTAGCGTTACTATGGGTCTTTTTTGCCAAAAAGCAGCAGCAGAATTTCCGGCACTTTATGAGCTCATTCACGATTGGTGGCAGGTAAATGAAGAAATCCTTGGACCAAGTGATGAGCTGGGCATTTCCGTTTTATCGCTTATTTTGGGGGAAGGCAAAAAAGAAGCGCTGCCTTAAAGCGGCAGCGCCTCATCAATAGATTAGGTTGATATGGTCTTTTTTGCATTTGTCAATAATTTTTTGACTGACGTTTGCATCTGTTATTACAGTATCTACGTCATCAATGGAGCAAAAATACGAAGTTGAGAGAATGCCAAACTTTGATGAATCAACTACGGCAATAATTTTTTGTGAGTGTTTGATGATGAGCTGCTTTAGTTCCGCTTCATAAGGATTAAATTCCGTCAAGCCGTAATCGAGTGAGATGCCATAGCCGGAGAGGAAGGCAATATCAATGTTGAGACGCTCGAAAATCCCCGCTCCCAATGTTCCTTCAACGCAAGCTGCATCCTTGCCGACAATACCACCAACGAAGATGACGGTGATATTTGGATTGTGGATTAGTTCCATCATGATGTGAATGCCGTGTGTGATGACGATGAGCTTTTTTTTGGAGGCAGAAATCGCCTTGGCGATGAAAAGCGATGTGGTACCCGAGTCGAGATAGACAGAGCCACGAGCTGAAATAAAAGAAAGTGCTTTTTGGGCAATTTGCCTTTTTTCAGCGACACATTTGTTTTCACGCGATTTAAAATTGTAACATCTGTCATCATCGCTATTGGCAGGAATATTTTCCGTTTGGCGGGCATTGCCGTTTAGGAGCGTGGCGCCGCCATGTGCGCGCAAGATGAGCTTTTTCTTTTCGAGGGCATTGAGGTCATTGCGCGCTGTTGTGGCAGAAATATCAAGGTGTTTGCAAATTTGCGCGGTAGTTATTTGACCGTATTTTTGGAGATGTTTTAAGATGAATTTTTGTCTTTCAATAGCAAACATTTTGTGTAACTTCCTCACATAATACAAATATGCTGTCAATGAAGTAAGCAAAAATAGTTTAAAGGTTGGCAAAAATAGTTCGGTTATTTAAGTATGGCAGCAAAAATTAGAAAAAATTATAATAAACACATGATACATTAACTTTAAATATATTATATAGCAGGCATAGTAAATTTACAATTATAATTAAAAAAGATAAAATCTGCAAGAGCTTAGTTTTTCAATGCGTTTTCTTGCATGAATGTGAACTGAAAAGATGCTTTGTTTAGTAGAAAAGAATTTGCAGTTATCCCTTTTTGCTATCATTAGGGAGTGATGTTTGGGGCTCATTGTTATCAGGTCAAGATAAATTGCACCAATGTCATGGCTATGATAAAATAAAAGAAGAACTGCCAAAAAAATTAAGCTGGATTTTGCTCGATGGCTTGTGCATAAATCCAAACTTCTGAAAATATAAAAATGGCAGATTTTAATGGAGGAGGTTTTTTAGTTTTGGATAATATATCCTTGAAAAAAATGGCCAATGAATTGCGGAAAAATATTGTGACGGCTGTTTATTACGCCAAATCCGGTCATCCGGGTGGGTCTTTGTCAGCCGCAGATATTTTGACATATCTTTACTTTGAAGAAATGAATATCAACCCGCAGCAGCCGCAGATGAAAGACCGCGACCGCTTTGTTCTCTCGAAGGGCCATGCGGCACCGGGTCTTTATTCCGCTCTGGCTTTGCGCGGCTATTTCCCCGTCGAGGACTTAAAGACGCTGCGCCATATTGATTCTTATCTGCAAGGACATCCAGATATGAAACATACGCCGGGTGTTGATATGTCCACAGGTTCTTTGGGACAGGGAATTTCTGCTGCTACGGGCATGGCACTTTCTGCTAAGGTGCAAGAACGCGATTTTCGTGTCTATACGCTTTTAGGTGATGGCGAATTGCAAGAAGGCCAGGTCTGGGAAGCGGCGATGTTTGCTGGTAGTCACGGCCTTGATAACCTCACCGTAGTTGTTGACAATAACAATCTGCAGATTGATGGCACGGTAAAAGATACTTGCTCGCCATATCCGATTGATGAAAAATTTGCGGCATTTAACTTCCATGTTATCAACATCAATGCGCATGATTTTGATCAGATAAGAGCAGCCTTCAGCGAAGCCAAATCGACTAAGGGCCGCCCGACGGCAATTATTGCTAAGAGCATTAAGGGTAAAGGCGTTTCGTTTATGGAAAATGCTGTTGGCTGGCACGGCAAAGCGCCAAATGAAGATGAATACAAGCAGGCGATGGCTGATTTGAATAAGATAGGGGAGGCACTGGCATGAGCGACAAAATAGCGACAAGAGAAAGCTATGGCAAGGCCTTGGTTGAACTTGCCAAAAAGCATGACGATATCATCGTGCTTGATGCCGATTTAGCGGCGGCTACCAAGACAGGCATTTTTAAGAAAGCAGTGCCGCAGCGCCATATCGACTGCGGTATCCAAGAGGCAAATATGCTTGGCATGGCTGCTGGCATTTCAACAACTGGTCTCGTGCCTTTTGCGAGTACTTTTGCGATGTTTGCCGCTGGTCGCGCTTTCGAGCAGATTAGAAATTCCATCGGCTATCCGCACCTTAATGTTAAAATTGGCGCAACCCACGCTGGCATTTCCGTCGGCGAAGATGGCGCTTCGCACCAGTGCAATGAGGATATAGCTCTCATGCGTTCCATACCGAGCATGACGATTATCTGCCCTTCAGATGACATTGAAGCACGTGCGGCCGTGGAAGCTGCCTATGAGCATCGCGGTCCTGTCTATATGCGGTTTGGCCGCCTTGCTGTACCTGTTATCAATGAACGCCCTGATTATAAATTTGAACTCGGTAAAGGCATTTGCCTGCGCGAGGGAAAAGATGCAACAATCGTTGCTACGGGCCTTTGTGTTGGACGCAGCTTGGAAGCGGCACAGGCGCTTGCTAAAGATGGCCTTGATGTTGGCGTTATCAACATTCATACAATTAAGCCGCTTGATGAAGAAATCATTGTCAAGGCAGCAAAGAAGACAGGCAAGATAATAACGGTTGAAGAACATTCCATTATCGGCGGCCTGGGCGGCGCCGTCTGTGAAGCACTTGCTGCACATTGCCCTGTACCGGTACTGCGTCTTGGCATTAATGATTGCTTTGGCCATTCTGGTCCGGCGGAAGGTCTTTTGCATGAAGTTGGCCTTGACTGCGAAGGCATCACCAAAAAAGTCAGCGAATTTTTGAAATAATATACTCGGAAAAAGGCGCAAGGTAGCAGATGCTTTTGCGCCTTTTTTTCAAATAACGGGATTTTTTGGTGCGGGCAAAGGCGCACAAATTAAAAAATGAGAAAAAGAGGTGAAAAAACTGCTGCATGCCTTGCAGATGCTTATAACATCTTTTGCGGCAGGAAAAAATGATAAAATTACAAAATGGCAGCGACGTGCGCGGCATTGCTCTAGACGGCGTACCTGGTGAAGAGGTCAATTTGACACCAGAGCGCGTCAATCGAATTGTCGGCGCTTTTTTGCAGTGGCTTTCTCAGGATTCGGCAAAGCCGATTGAAGAACTGAAAGTTGGTATAGGGCATGACTCTCGCCTTTCAGCAGAAAGCCTTAAAGTGGCAGCTTTAAAGGCTATTGCCGCCAGTGGGGCGCAAGCTTATGACTGTGGCCTTGCTACAACGCCTTCAATGTTTATGGGCATCATCTATCCGCAGACGAAATTTGATGGCTCAATCATGATTACGGCAAGTCATTTACCTTTTAATCGCAACGGCTTAAAATTTTTCACTAAGGCGGGTGGCCTGGAAAAGCAGGATGTAAGAAAAATTTTAGAAATGGCAGAGGATATAGCGTTCAAGGAAGCACCTTTAAATGCTAAGACCTGCGATATAATTGCCATTTATAGTACTGACCTAAAAGCAAAGATTTGTTCGGGAATCGATGCACAAGCTTACTCTTATCCGCTACAAGGCTTAAAAATTATTGTTGATGCTGGCAATGGTGCGAGCGGCTTTTTTGTCGATAAGGTTCTCAAACCCTTGGGGGCAGATACGACGGGCAGTCAGTTCTTGGAACCTGATGGCCATTTTCCTAACCATATTCCCAATCCAGAAAACAAAAAGGCCATGGATATGCTCAAGGAGGCTGTACTTGCTAACGGAGCTGATATTGGCCTCATTTTTGATACGGATGGTGACCGCATGTCGGCCGTTTTAAGTGATGGAAGCGAGATAAATCGCGACTATCTTATCGCTTTGATGGCAGCCATTTTGGTACCTGAATATCCCCATTCGACCATCATCACAGATTCGGTGACTTCTGATAAGCTTACAGCTTTTCTTGAAGGGGAACTTCAATTGCATCATCACCGCTATAAGCGCGGCTACAAGAATGTTATCGACGAGTGCATTCGCCTTAATAAAATTGGCAAGATTTCTCCTTTGGCCATTGAGACGAGCGGCCACGGTGCGCTTAAGGAAAATTATTATTTGGATGACGGCGCTTATTTGGCCATTAAGCTTCTTATTGCTTCAGCTAAATTGCATGCGCAAGGGCGCAACTTGCGCAGCCTCATAGAAAAGATGCCACCTATTGTCGATTCTGCCGAATATCGCATGAAGATAAAAGGCGACGATTTTGCTGCTTATGGCAAGATGGTTTTGGAAAAATTTGAACAGCGTGCTAAAAAGATGGGCTATCAGGTTGTTGCACCGTCATATGAAGGTGTGCGCCTCAGATTTGATGGCACTGATTTTAGCGGTTGGGCGCTTTTGCGCCAATCTTTGCACGACCCGCAGCTGCCGCTTAATGTTGAAGGCGACAAAAAGGGTGATGGCGAAAAAATACGCATTGCCGTAAAGGCACTTTTGGACGGTTTTGAACGTCTTGACACGAGCGTTTTAGGCTAAAAGGTATGGTGAGCGTGTGTCGATAAAAGTAAAAGATGTAACTTATACTTACATGAAAAAAACCCCCTATGAAAAGACCGCGCTGAAGAACGTGAGTCTCGAGATAAAAGAGGGCAGTTTTGTTGCCATTGCCGGCCATACGGGTTCGGGAAAATCAACCCTCATGCAACATCTCAATGGCATTTTGCAGCCCACGCAAGGCAGTGTTTTTGTTGATGATATCAACGTAAACGGCAATAAAAAAGAAAAAGCTATGCTGCGCGGGCGTGTCGGCATGGTTTTTCAATATCCTGAGCATCAGCTCTTTGAAGAGACCGTCTATAAGGATATTGCCTTTGGGCCAAAAAATTTCGGCTTTTCTGAGGAGCAGATAAAAGAGCGCGTCCAGATGGCAATGGATTTTGTCGGCCTTGATTATGAGCGCTATAAAGATGCGTCGCCATTTTCTTTGAGCGGCGGCCAGATGCGGCGCGTCGCAATTGCTGGCACCATTGCTTTAAAGCCGCACTATGTGATTTTTGATGAACCCACGGCAGGCCTTGACCCGCGTTCTAAGCGGGAATTGCTCATAAATATCAAGCGCCTGCATGATAAGGGAGATTGTACCGTGGTCATGGTTTCTCACAATATGGATGATATATTGCAGCTATCGCAGCGCGTCATAGTTTTGAGCGAGGGGAAAATTATTGCTGATGGCAAGCCTAGCCAAGTCTTTTTGCAGCAAGAAACACTTTCACGTGCTGGGCTCGATATGCCACATCTGCTATCATTTATGAATAGGGCGCGCGAGTTGAAAGTTGTTTCCCAAATCGAATGTTCTACGGTAAAAGAAGCATCCCTTGCTATTTATGAAGCATGGAAGCGAGGCGGCAAGAATGCTCAATGATATCATGCTCGGCCAGTATTTCCCCGCTTTTTCCATTTGGCATCGGATGGATGCGCGCGTCAAACTTTTTTTGCTGCTTTTATATATTATTTTTATCTTTGTTTGCCATACGGGTTTTTCTTATGCCATTTTGACGGTCTTGGTGCTCATTGCTATTTTTACGTCGAAGATACCTTGCAGTATGTATTTTAAATCCCTAAAACCCATGCTTTTAATTATCGCCTTTACCTTTATCATACATGTCTTTAGTGGTGAAGGGACGCCTCTTTTTAAGATAGGGGTTTTTACGGCGACGAAAGATGGCATCGAGATGGGCATTTTTATAACTTTGCGCTTGGTGCTGCTCATGGTTTCGGCCTCGATTTTGACCTTTACGACATCGCCTTTGGTGCTTACTGATGCCTTGGAAGCAATTTTGCGTCCTTTAAAGCGTTTTGGCGTGCCGGCACATGAGCTGTCAATGATGATGACTATTGCCCTGCGGTTTATTCCCACTTTAATAGATGAAACGGATAAAATCATCAAGGCGCAAAAATCGCGCGGTGCTGATTTTTCTTCTGGCAGTATCGTAAAGCGCGTGAGTTTTGTCATGCCAATTTTGATACCCTTGTTCATCAATGCCTTTCGCCGTGCCGATGAGCTGGCTATTGCGATGGAAGCGCGCTGTTATCGCGGCGATGAAGGGCGGACACACATGAAACAGATGAAATTGGCAAGGCTTGATTATCAAACGCTGGGCATTGCGATTTTTTTGACAATTGTGCTAGTCGTTTTGGCATGGAAGGGGTACTGATGCGTTCAATTCACAAAGCGGCGATGAAAAAACGTCGGCGCAATATATGCCTTTTTGTTTCCTATGATGGCACGGCTTATCATGGCTTTCAACGGCAAAATAATTGCCTTGCTGTGCAAAATGTGCTCGAAGAAGCATTGACGAAGGTCTGTGGCGACAATATTGAACTTGCCGCCGCAGGGCGTACCGATGCGGGGGTACATGCTAAAGGGCAGGTAGTAAATTTTTTTACAGATGGTAAAATACCGTTTTTGAATTTGCCGCGTGCCGTTAATCGCTTTTTGCCTCATGATATTGTCGCCACCTCGGCTTGCGAGGTCGAGCGAGATTTTAGTGCGCTGCATAGTGCCAAGAGCAAGCTATACATATATAAGGTCTACGAAAATAAGATTCCAGACCCGTTTTTGCGGCGTTTTGTCTGGTCTTATGAATATGACCTTTCACTTGCGCCAATGCAGCGAGCGCTATCTTATCTGGTGGGAAAACACGATTTTTCTTCGTTTAAGTCAGCAGGCAGCGTCGAGGGAATTAATCCTGTACGCACGCTTTATGACGCCAGCTGTACGAAGGAAGGGGATATTTATACCTTTCGCTTTTTTGGTGACGGTTTTTTATATCACATGGTAAGAAATATCGTCGGGACAGTAGTAAAAGCGGGCAATGGGCGTCTCAATCCGGATTTGATGCCGGAAATTTTAGCTAAACGCGATAGAAATTTTGCCGGCAAGATGGCACCGCCGCAAGGACTTACGCTGTGGCGTGTATATTACTAAAAAGGGCATGGATTTATCCATGCCCTTTTTAGATTGCTATGCCAAAGGTTCAAAAATGATTTGCCCTTTCGCACTTAGTTTTCCCATATAGCTATATTTTTGTGAATTTTTTTTGATGTGCAGGCAAGCGCCAAGTGTCGGGCAGAAAGCTTTTAGAATTTCTGCGGTGGTTAGGCAGGTGTTATTTTCAATTTGGCAGGAGCCATATTGCTGCAGTTTAAAAAAACCGGGCGGCAAAGATTTTACGGCAGGGCCGAGCCTTATTTTTTCAGCAAAAATGCCGGCACCATTATTTTCTATGGCGATGGCCGAGTCGTAAAAGAATGTGCCCCAGATGTCAAGGCAGCCTGAAGGCAAGATGGAAAGGCTTATGCCGCGGCCGATGTGAAGATTTTGGGCACCGGAAGGAGAGGCGACAGATAGTGTAAGGCTTGAGCCGGAAGGCACGGGGCAGCCGACAATGGCACCGCCATCTAAAAGCCATTGTCCGGAAAGGGCGCCTGAACCGCACGCAAGTACGGCACCTGTTTCGATCTTTATGTGGCCGCTTATAAAGGCTTGTCCTGTGTGAAAATAAGAGCCTGCGCCGAGCCTAAGCCCCATAAGGCCAAAGTCAAGGTTTGCCTTGCCACTGGCGGTAGCGCGGCAATTATATAGGGCGGTAGGTGCTTTTAATGTCGCTTCGCCAAAGTCGATTTGGCTGTTTTTAGCCGTTAGCGGACGGCATAATGTGGCATTTTGGGCGAAGAATTGACAGCCAAAAGCAGTCTGCTCCTTTGCTGGCGTGATGGTAATTTCGCCTTGAAAGTTGGCATCCTGTGCCTTTATGGATATATCTCCTTCGCCAGAAATTAAGATTGGTCCGCAAAAGATGCTATTTCCTAGCGATAAATGCATATGAGAATTGCCGTTTTCGCCTTTAAAAGCAGTGATTTTAGTGCGGCCGCGGACGAGGGCGCGCCTTATGTATGCGCTGCCGCCAGTGATGGCAAGGTCATCAATGACTGGCGTGGCTTTTTGGCAAATCGTGTCGACCATATAAATGACCGCTTTACGCCTGGCGCAAGGCGGCGCGCCGACCTCCCTTCGGACTTATCCCTCAATGAAAGAGATGCTTTAATTTTTGCAATAAGGTGGGCTGCAAGTGCAAGTCTAAAAAGGGCACTTTTTGTCCAAGCAGCCGCTGCGTGATATTGTGAAAGGCTTGGCCGGCCTGTGTATTTTTTTTGCTGATGATGGTTTCGCCTTGATTGGTGCATTTGATGACCGTTTCCTCGTCTGGAATTTCGCCGAGAACATCGACGCCCAGGATTTCTTTGACATCTTCAATGCTGAGCATGTCACCATTTTGCACCATGGCGGGACGGATGCGGTTGATAATCAATTTGATGTCCTCGAGATTGCAGCGATTGAGTTCGCCGATAATTTTATCAGCATCGCGCAAGGCAGCCATTTCAGGCATTGTGACGACGATGGCAATATCGGCTGCGGCAATTGCCGTCTGAAAGCCTTGCTCGATGCCGGCTGGACAGTCGATAATTATGTAGTCAAAGCTTGAGCTCATTTCTAAGCACAGCTTTTTGAGGTCATCGCCTGTGAGGACGGATTTATCATATTTTTGCGAGGTGGGCAGCAAAAAGAGAGAAGCGCACTGCGGGTGCTTTATTAAAGCATTTTGCCAGTTGGCCTTGCCCTTGACGACATCGACTAGCGTGTAGCAAATCATGTTTTCAAGGCCCAAGATTAAATCGAGATTGCGCAGTCCTGTATCGGTGTCGATGAGCAAAGTCTTTTTTTGCTCCAAGGCCAATCCCATGCCGATGTTGGCCGCCGAGGTGGTCTTGCCGACACCTCCTTTGCCGGAAGTGATGACGATTATTTTGCTCAAAGTATAGCCTCCAGATATTTGTTGGCATTTTTATGGAAAAAACGCACTATTACTTGAAAATATTATATCATAAAATATATGTCGCGCTTTTGAAATAAGGGCAATGAACATTGAAAAATTTTTTGCTAAACAAGCTGACGTCTAAAAGTGGGTTTTAGGAATAGAAAAGAATGGGTAATGCGACAGCACAATACCTTAAAGGACTTATTGCCAATTGCCTGGCGTGCGGACCTTTCATGCTAAAATATTTGACTTTTCGACGGCGGGAAGTAAAATTATATGTAGAATGGAGTGTTGTAGTCATTGCCTAATTATCTAGAAAAAATAGTGGAATTTGCCGATGTACAAGAGGCAAAAGCAGTTTTTGGCTTCAATGATGAATTTTTGCGTTTGGCGAGAGAACGCTTTACTTGTAAGATTTCTGGCCGTGGCACGCAGCTTATCTTGAGTGGCGACCAAGATGAGGTTTATATGGCGCTTGGCGTTTTTGAGGAGCTTTTGGGCTTGTGCCGGTGTGGTACTTCCCTCACAGCGCATGATGTGCGTTATGCGATAAAGTTGGCGCGCGAAGGCAGTACTCAGCAGCTGCATGAGCTTTTTGAGGAGACGATTTACGTTTCAGCGCAAGGCCGGTCGATAAAGCCAAAGACGCTTGGACAAAAGCGTTATATTGATGCCGTGCGCCAAAATGATATTACATTGGGCGTGGGACCAGCTGGTACAGGAAAAACGTATCTTGCTGTTGTGCTTGCCGTTGCCGCTTTGCGCAATCATCTTGTTGAAAGGATAATTTTGACGCGCCCCGCCGTTGAGGCCGGCGAGAGGCTTGGGTATTTGCCGGGCGATTTAAAGGAAAAAGTCGACCCTTATCTCAGGCCGCTTTACGACGCTTTGCGCGATGTTATGGGCGAAGAGACGTATAAAAGGCTTATCGAAAAAGGCATTATCGAGACTGCGCCGCTTGCCTATATGCGTGGACGCACACTTGAACGCTCCTTTATTATCTTAGATGAGGCGCAAAATACGACAAGTCGTCAAATGAAGATGTTTTTAACCCGCTTTGGGTTTGGCTCGAAGATGATTGTCAATGGCGATTTGACACAGGTTGATTTACCGCGCGGCATGAGATGTGGCTTGAAAGAGGCCATGCGGGCATTAGATGGCGTCAAGGGCATTGGCTGTGTTGAGTTTTCCGAAACTGATGTCATAAGGCATGATGTGGTCGCCAGAATTATTGCTGCCTATGCCCAGTATGAGCAAGAGGAAACAGAAAAATAAGAAGAGGTGTTTAAGATGCAGATTGATATAACGAAAAATCCTGAAATTTTACAAGTTGATGAAGCACTTATCGATGTCGTGCGCCATGTAGTTGAAAAGATGGGCCAATTATATGACCTTGATGATAGTGAAGTGAGCATTACACTTACAGACGACGCTTATATCCATAAGGTAAATAAAAAATATCGCAATGTCGACCGTCCAACGGATGTGCTTTCCTTTGCTTTTAATGAGGGTGAGGAGCCTGAAATAGAAGGAGGACCTGGCGTCAATATCATGGGAGATATTCTCATTTCAGTTGAACGCGCGGCGGCTCAGGCTGAAGAGTATGGCCATAGCATGAGACGGGAAATAGCCTTTTTGACGACGCATGGCATGTTGCACCTGATGGGATATGACCATATTGAAGAAGAAGACCGTCAGGAAATGCGTGCAGAAGAAGAATTTGTCATGGAAAATTTAGGAATATCGAGGGAAAGCTAATATGAGTGATTTTAAATCAGGTTTTATTGCTGTAATCGGTCGCCCCAATGTTGGTAAATCGACTTTGATTAATGCCCTTATCGGTCAGAAGGTCGTAATTATGTCTGATAAGCCACAGACAACGCGCAATAAAATTTTATGTATTTTAACGCGGGATAACCTTCAGGCGGTTTTTGTTGATACGCCGGGTATCCATAAGCCGCTTGATAAGCTGGGTGAATTTATGGTCAAGGCAGCACAAAATACTTTGCGCGAAGTTGACCTTATTATGTTTGTCGTTGACACGTCAGCAAAAATTGGCAGCGGCGAAAAATATATTATGCGCCGCCTGCTCGCCACGAATAAGCCAGTCATCTTGATTATGAACAAGATTGACCTCATGACAAAGGACAGTATATTGCCTTTGATTGATGAATATCAAAATGCTTATAAAGAAGTGGCTCGTGAAGAACAAGAAGATGAAAGTAAGGCATCTTTTGCAGCCGTAATTCCCATTTCAGCACAAAACTGCGAAAATCTTGATAAAATCTTGGCCGAGATTGAAAAATATCTCCCACAAGGACCAAAATATTATCCAGATGATATGGTTACCGACCAGCCAGAACGCCTTGTCGCAGCAGAACTGATTCGTGAGAAGGTGCTGCGCTCGACGAAAGATGAAGTGCCGCATGCCATTGCCGTTGAAGTAGAGGAAATGGCGACGCGTAAAAATGGCGATGTTTATATCAGGGCGGTCATTTATGTTGAGCGCGACTCGCAAAAGCGCATTGTCATTGGTGCCAAAGGAGCGCTTTTGAAACATATTGGCAGCGATGCGCGCTGCGATATTCAAAATCTGCTCGGCTCGAAAGTTTATCTGGACCTTTGGGTCAAGGTCAAAAAGGATTGGCGCGATAGGACTGGGGCATTAAAAGAATTTGGCTTTAAGGATGAATAAAGGCGGAGAGGAGAAAATGGTTGAATAGGATATCGAAGTGCTTTTTAAATGGCCTGATGGTTGTGGCGCCGCTTTTTGTCACCTATTTTCTCATTGCGACAGTTTGGTCGATGATTGATGGGCTTGTCGGGCGGTATATTCCAATTAAATTTCCCGGCATGGGCATACTGATTGCTTTTGCGGCAATTACGGCCATTGGCGGCTTATCTTCGAATTGGATTTCACGCAAGCTTTTGCATTATGGAGAGGAAATAATCGGCAAGATACCAATAGTAAAATTTATTTATGGCAGCGTCAAACGCCTGTCTGATACAATTTTTAAATCTGGCAATATGTTCGAAAAAGCCGTCTTGGTACCCTATCCTCATCCTGGTGTGCGCTGCCTCGGCTTTTTGATGACGCCTTTGTCGCCAGAAATGGCCACGTATTTTGGCGATGAGGAATATGTCTCCGTGTTTATTCCGTGGAGCCTCAATATGACTTCAGGATTTAATGTATTCGTGCCGAAAAAGGATGTCGTTCATATTGATATTCAAGGGGAAGAGGCACTGCAATATGTAATTACAGCTGGTGCTGTAATGCCTGATGGTCAAACGATGCACGCTGCCCCTGAAAAGGAAAGCTGAGATGGCAATTTACGAGACGGAGGCAATCGTCTTAGGAGCGACGAACTGGGGCGAGGCCGATAAGATTGTGACGCTTTTGACGCGTGAAAAGGGGAAGGTTAGGGCCGTAGCATACGGCAGCAGGCGGGCTAAAAGCCCGCTTTCCTCTTTGACGCAGCTATTTAATGTTGCTGATTTGCAGCTTTTTGCTTCTGCGCATGGACTCGATATTGTTCGAAGCTATGCGCACAAGTTTTTTTTAGCTGATTTGTCATATGATTATGAGGCTTTTGGATATGGGGCTTTTGTTGCGGAGTTGATTTGCGAATTTTGTGAAGAAAAAGAAGCTCAGCCCGAACTTTATGAAAAAATTTTGCTCATCGTGCCGAGCTTTAAAAAGCGCAAGCCGCGCATTGTCGCTTTGGCCGCTTTTTATCAGATACTAGAATGTACAGGCTATCAGCTTCAGTATAAAAAATGTGTTAAGTGTGGCAATGCGCTTGATGAAGGGGCAGCTTTTTCTTTGTCCGAAGGAGGCGCGCTTTGCCATAATTGTAAGGGCAGCATAAAAGATAAGTTCCCTTACAAATTAGCCTTGCAAAAGCTCATAGCCACACTTTTGGATTTTAAGTGGCAAGATGATGTTGTTTTAAATCTTTCAGCGCAAGCGTTAAAAGAGGCGGAAAAGCTGATGATTGATTATTTGCGCTATATTTTCAATAAAGATTTAAAATCCCTTGCCTTTATTCAGCAGTTATTAGCAAGTCAGCCAATTTGCGCTTTAAAAAAATAATCAGTGTGTTTTTACCCTACAATTTTGTAGGGTATTTTTTATATAAAATGTATTTATTTCACAATTAAAATACTATAAATAAAAAAACAACAAAGGGAAAAAATGAAAAAATATTTTAAAAAACTAGTTGAAATACATTTTTACAGATATTATAATAAAAGTGTAAATTTTAAACATGTAACAACGTAATATAAAAATCTGGCGAAAGAAAGGAGGACAAGCCAGATAGATTGCCTTGTATATGAAAAAGCAATGATGATTTTAGCGGTCGATGTTTTGTTTTTGGTTTGAGGTCATTTTAGAGTGGCATTTTGGTGCCAATTCAAAATGATTGTTTTCGCAAAAGTGAGAATTTTCCATCGTCTTAAAAGAGTATTTCTCGTGAGAAGGTTAATTTCTGAGGAGGAATTTTTGTGATAATAGGCGTAGCGAAGGAAATCAAGAATAATGAAAATCGTGTTGGTCTTACACCGTCGGGCAGTGAAGCGCTGATTAAGCATGGTCATAAAGTAATGATTGAAAAATCAGCTGGACTTGGCAGCGGTTTTAGCGATGAAGACTATATAAGGACGGGCGCAACGATTATTGCTGATAAGGAAGAATTATTTACTAAGGCGGAAATGATTATAAAGGTCAAAGAGCCGCTGCCGCCTGAATATGATTTATTTCATGAGGGGCAAATTCTTTATACTTATCTTCACTTGGCGCCTGAACCAAAATTGACGCAGGCTTTATTAAAGCACAAGGTAGTCGGGATAGCATATGAAACAGTAACGGGACGCGATGGTCATGGCTTGCCATTACTTTCACCGATGAGTGAAATAGCAGGACGTATGTCCATTCAGATTGGCGCGCAATTTTTGGAAAGCCGCTATGGCGGGCGTGGCGTGTTGCTAGGCGGCGTGAGCGGTGTTTGCCCGGCACAAGTTGTCATTATCGGGGGCGGCATTGTCGGCACGAATGCAGCGAAGATGGCTGCTGGCTTGGGAGCACGTGTTACGATTATCGACCTGAGCATAGAGAGACTGCGTTATTTGGATGATATATTTGGTGGTCGCGTTGTTACAGAGATGTCCAATAGTTACAATATAGCAAAGTGGGTTAAGCAGGCAGACCTTTTGGTTGGTGCCGTTCTCGTTCCGGGTACAAAAGCACCTAAGTTAGTCACGCAGGATATGGTCAAAACGATGCGCAAGGGGGCTGTCATTGTCGATGTCGCTATCGACCAAGGCGGTTCTGTGGAAACTTGCGATCACTGCACGACGCATGAAGACCCTACATTTGAAAAATATGGCGTGCTTCATTATTCGGTTGCCAATATCCCCGGTGCGGTATCTCGCACGTCAACGCTAGCACTGACAAATGCAACTTTGTCTTATGCAATAGCGTTAGCTGATAAGGGATATAAGAAGGCTTGCCTAGACGATGCGGGCCTGATGAATGGCATCAATGTCATCGATGGCAAGGTGACATATAAAGGGGTAGCTGACGGCTTGGGACTTGAATACCACGATATCAGAAAAATTATTAAATAAAAGATGGTTTGATTTTGTAAAAAGTCTCCTGTCTATACGGTGGGAGACTTTTTTGTTAGAAGAAAGACATATAAAAATTTATTGGAGGTGTATTGACATGGACTTGTTTCGCAAAAAAGATATAGCTGCTTTTCGGCTCATGGCGCAACAATCTGGCTTTACGCGCAATTTGACGGCAATGGATTTGGTAATGCTGGGGATTGGCAGCGTTATTGGTACAGGGATTTTCGTCTTGACAGGGATTGGCGCGGCTCTTTATGCTGGGCCAGGAATATCTATTTCTTTTATTTTATCATCAGTAGCTTGTGCTTTTGCTGGTCTTGCCTATGCAGAATACGCCTCGATGGTACCCGTATCTGGGAGTGCGTACGCCTATACTTATACGTCTTTAGGCGAATTTGTGGCATTTATTGTCGGCTGGAATTTAATTTTGGAATATACCGTTACGTGCAGTACCGTTGCAGCGGGATGGTCAGCTTACGTGGTGGGACTCTTGAAGGCGGGCGGCATTCATTTGCCAATAGCATTTTCAAAGGTGCCAGCAGAGGGCGGGATAGTCAATTTGCCCGCCATTATCGTTACGATGCTGCTCTGCCTTTTGCTCATTCACGGTACAAAAGAGAGCGTCACGCTTAATAAGATTCTTGTCATCATTAAATTGTGTGTTATCGCGTTGTTTTTTATTTTGGCTACCCCGCATGTCGAAATATCTAACTGGGAACCCTTTTTGCCTTTTGGCTATAACGGCATTGTTACGGGAGCGGCAATTGTCTTTTTTGCTTATATTGGTTTTGATGCTGTTGCGACTTCGGCAGAAGAAGCGAAAAATCCCTCACGCAATGTACCTATCGGTATTTTGGGCTCTCTTGCTATCTGCGCTGTCTTATACTTCTTTGTTGCGCTTGTCCTTACCGGAATTGTGCCCTATTTTGAATTAAACACAGCTGAACCGGTGGCCTTTGCCTTGCGATATATAGGCTATGATATTGGTTCATTTATTGTTGCCGTTGGGGCGATATGCGGTATCACGACAGTCTTATTGGTCTTGCTTTATGGGCAGGCACGCATTTTTTTTGCCTTGTCGCGCGATGGCATGATTCCCGAAAAAATATGCAAAGTGCATAAAGTTTATCATACGCCCTACTTGGTAACTATTGGTGGGTGCATAATCGTTTCTTTGATAGCAGGCTTTACGCCGATTAATATCATTGCTGAGCTGGCAAGTATAGGGACGCTTTTTGTATTTTTTATTGTTGGCTATGGCGTATTGTATTTGCGCATTAAACAGCCTGAAATTAAGCGCGGTTTTAAGTGCCCGGCCATTCACTTTGTTGCGCCAATGGCCATGTTTACTTGCGGGTATCTCATGTATAATCTGAGTATTGAAACGTGTATCAGGTTTTTAGTTTGGCTAGCTATCGGCATTATCTTTTATTTTTGTTATAGCTATAAACATTCTAAGCTCAATGAAGCTGCAGATTCTTCTAAAAAAGCTGGTTTTGAATAAAAGTAGCTGGAAAAGGTCACATCGCTTTAGATGGGGCCTTTTTTATTAATTAAAAAAATTTTAAAAAAGGTGTTGACAGGTTATATTAATCCATGTATAATATTTCTTGCGCTCGAG
>JAHHSR010000018.1 GCA_020025075.1 Pectinatus sp.
GATATGTCTGTCAGGCGTTAGTTCGTGTATCAAACTTCTCAAGAATCCCCCACTTTTATAAGTGGGGGAGGTTCAACCCTAGAAAGTATGGCACTTGCCCTATTTTCAGTGCGCAAGATAAAAAAGCGGACTGCCTATAGCAGTCCGCTAAATAATCCTTATTGGTCGGAGCAGCAGGATTTGAACCTGCGACCCCCTGGTCCCAAGCCAGGTGCTCTACCAAACTGAGCCATGCCCCGAACGCATTATATTATATCCTAAATGAGATTATTTTGTCAATACTTTATTAACGTGAAAGTTGATGGCGCGCCAATTGTTATCAACCTGTGGTGAAATAGTTTTCTCATTTATAATATAATTTTCAATCAGACTTCGCACCTGTCCTTTGTCGCCATATTTTTTCATCGAATCGAAAGTGACGGGCGGTTTTTTGCCATTGGTGAACCCCATTGCGGCCATGTAGCCACCGCCTCCGTTGAAACGGTAATCGTTGATGGCCAAAGTGAATTCCTGGTCATTGCGCACGGGCTTGCCTTGATAAGTGAGGTCGACAATTCTTTGGCCGACGGGCTTTTTCATGTCAATCGTATAATTGACGCCCTCAATCATGTCATAATTGTAATTCGGAGCTTTGCCATAATATGCGGCGGCATGCTCTAAATAGGCGCGCAGCTGCTTGCCGCTGATTTTGATGCCATAGAGGTAGTTTTCATAAAGGTAAAGGCCGGCGATTTCTTGGCGCGTAATTTTTCCTTTGCTTATGTAAGCGTTAGGATTAAAAGCCGCTGCCGCAGATAGCTGCGTGCCGGCATAATGGCATTGCACCTTATTGATGAGGTCGATGAGAGCCGTGTCTTTTAAGTTGGAGTCAGCACCAGAAAATGTTCCTGTTGCAGTGCCGATTACTTCATTGAGATATTGCAGCGTTTTTTTGTGCCAAGGCATGACCTGTTGGACGATTTTAGGATCATCGGCAACGCCTTTGACGGGGAGTGCCTCGGTTTTTACAGACAGGACTTTCCATTTGCCATCTGGAAGTTGCTTAAGCCTTATTTTACTGCAAGCAACGAACTTGCCGTCTTTGCCAGATTCGACTACGGAAACGCCATTTATGACGGCATGCGGATAAAAAGTGCCATCGGGACCCTTGATGCCTGTTTTATTGTCGATAACAACGTGGTTGTGTGCCGCAATAAGCAAGGTAATTTGCGGACATGCCTTAGCAATGCCGATAATCTGGTTTTCTGTTGAGGGGCGTCCTTCTAGTTCAACGCCTGTGTGACAAGCAGTAATGATTAAATCGACACCTTGTGACAGCATCTTTTGGATATATTTTTTTGCCGTAGCCACCTCATCATCAAATTGCAAGCCAGCATAATGTTCTTTTGCTTCAAAATTGGGAATAGCTGGCGTTGTCATGCCGAGAATGCCAACCTTTAAAGGTGCGCCGTCAATGTAAACGGTGCGGATGAGGTATGGCTTTACAGCAGACCAAGTCTTGCCAGTTTTTTTATCAACAGTGTTGGCGGAAAGAACATTTTTGTTATCGCCGATAGCTGTCTTCAAGTATTGCGTGCCAAAATTAAACTCATGATTGCCTAATACGATGGCATCATATCCCATCTGATTAAAAGCAGTGAACATGGGGTGATGCTTCCAATGGCCGTATGTCTTGACCATATAGGTGTCAAGCGGTGTTCCTTGAATAATGTCGCCTGCATCAATGAGCAAAATGGCATCTTTTGAGGTGCTACCTGCCCGTGCTTGATTGACGATGGTACTTATTTTGGCTAAGCCGACATCAGCCGGCTTAGCCTTGAAATAGTTCCAACCAATAACGCTGCCATGTACGTCGGAAGTAGAAAAAACTGTCAATGTTCCTTCTGCTGCCGCAAAAGCAGTCGTAATGAGCGACAAGCTAATCAAAAAACACAACAAGGTGATTTGTTGCAGTTTTTTGACCATCTATAAATCCTCCTCGGAAAAGGAGAAAGGAAGGATTTCTTCAAGCGTTGCCGTCTTTATATCGCCAGCGAGATTGCTCATGATAATCGTGTTGATTTTAAACTCTTCAATTACTTGGCGGCAAGCACCGCAAGGGGGAATGGGACGCTTGGTGTCGGCGATGATGGCAAGGGCCGCAAATTCTCTTTCGCCTTCGGAAACAGCTTTGAAGATAGCTGTGCGCTCTGCGCAGTTAGTGAGGCCGTAAGAGGCATTTTCGACATTGCAGCCACCATAAATCTTGCCGCTTTTGGTAAGCACGGCGGCGCCTACCTTGAATTTGGAGTAGGGACTGTAAGAATTTTTACGGGCTTTTTTGGCCGCTTCAATTAACTTTTCCGTATCCATTTAGCACACCTTCACTTTTTAATATTTTTCGATTTTATCGACTTCAACGCGAGCAAAGACCAAAGGAATGGCCGCGGGCTTTTCTGCACCGATAGTAATGGCTTCTTTGTACATTTTTTCAGCAGGAGCGAGGCTTTCTTCCTTTGAGGTATAAAGCTCGGCAATTTTTTCGCCTTTCTTGACAGCTTCGCCGTATTTTTTTAAAATCATGATACCAGCAGAAAAATCAATGGCGCTGTCCTTGGTTTCGCGGCCGGCGCCAAGCACGACGGAAGCTTCACCGCATTGTTCGGCATTCATTTTAATGATATAGCCGTCTTGTTCTGCCAGGACATCTTTTTTGTAAGGCGCTTTGGCAAATTTTTCCGTATCGCGCAATACGCTTTCGTCACCACCTTGAGCGGCAACCATCGAAACAAATTTTTCAAAGGCGCTGCCATTGTCGATGGCCTTTTGCGCCATTTTGCGGCATTCTTCAAGGTTTCCTTTGCCGATGAGGTAGAGCATATTGGCAGCAAGCTGCAAGCAGACTTCCGTGAGATCTTTTGGCCCTCTGCCGTTTAATGTATTGACAACCTCGATGATTTCAAGCGAATTGCCGATGGCGTGGCCGAGCGGAATATCCATGTCGGTGATGAGAGCCACGGTTTTCTTGTGGGCGTGTTCGCCGATGGCAACCATCTTTTTGGCAAGTTCGATAGAGTCATCGAGCGTCTTCATGAAGGCGCCGCTGCCTGTCTTGACATCCAAGAGGATGCAGTCGCTGCCGGCGGCAAGCTTCTTGCTCATGATGGAAGAGGCGATGAGCGGAATGCTGTCAACTGTAGCTGTGACATCGCGCAGTGCATAAATCTTTTTGTCAGCCGGAGCAAGGTTGCCGGTCTGGCCGATGACGGAGACGCCGATTTTATTGACAATATCAAAAAATTCTTGTTGCTTTAAGGCAGTGCGCAGCCCTGGGATAGCTTCCATCTTGTCGATAGTGCCGCCAGTATGACCGAGGCCGCGTCCAGACATTTTAGCGACTTTGCCGCCGCAGGCAGCGACAATCGGGGCAATGATTAAGGTCGTCTTATCGCCGACGCCGCCCGTGCTGTGCTTGTCAACTTTCTTGCCTTCAATGGCAGAAAGGTCAATCATATCGCCTGACTTAGCCATGGTCTGCGTGAGGACGGACAATTCGTGGTCGTTCATGCCCTTGAACCAGATGGCCATGAGCATGGCAGACATCTGATAGTCGGCAATTTCGCCTTTGACGAAGCCATTAATCATGTATTCAATTTCAGCATCAGTGAGAGCTTGACCGTGTTTTTTCTTGGTAATGATATCGAATATGCGCATTGTTATACCTTCCTTATTTTAAAAATTTTTCTTTGAGGCTCGTGCCTTGCGTGGCAAATTTGACGCCAAAGAGGTCGGCTGTGGTTGCACCTATGTCGGCAAATGTCGGACGCGTGCCTAAGTTGACATTTGCCTTTACCTGCTTGCCCCAGATGAGAAGCGGCGTGTATTCGCGCGTATGGTCAGTGCCTGCGGCCTTGGGGTCGCAACCGTGGTCGGCAGTAATCATCAAGATGTCATCATCTTTCATCTTGTTCATGAATTCTTCAAGCTGCTTGTCAAAGACGGTCGTGGCATTGGCATAGCCGTCGACATCGCGGCGATGGCCGTATTTCATGTCAAAGTCAACCAGATTGACGAAGCAAAGGCCGTTGAAGTCATCATCTAAGGTAGCGATGGCCTTGTTCATGCCGTCGATATTGCTTTCGATGGGGATATGGCGGCCGATGCCGCGAGCGGCAAAGATATCAGAAATTTTGCCGATGCCGATGGTGTCAAAGCCTTTTGCCGTGAGTGCATCGAGCATCGTTTCGCCAGGCGGCAGCATCGAAAAGTCGTGGCGGCGCGGCGTGCGCTCGTAATTGGGATAAGAGCCAATGAAAGGACGGGCGATGACGCGTCCCACAGAGTGTTCGCCCTTTAAGATTTTGCGCGCGATGCGGCAGTATTCATACAGTTTTTCGGGTGGGACGATGCTTTCATGTGCTGCAATCTGCAACACGCTGTCGGCGGAAGTGTAGACGATGAGAGCGCCGGTTTTTTCATGCTCTTGGCCGTAATCGTGGATTACTTGCGTGCCGGAATATGGCTTGTTGCATAAAATCTTGCGGCCGAAGGCTTTTTCGAGCTCGGCGATAAGGTCATCTGGAAAACCATTTGGGTAGGTGGGCAGAGGTTTTTCTGAAACAATGCCGGCGATTTCCCAATGGCCGATGGTCGTATCCTTGCCCATTGATTTTTCTCTCATGCGGCCAAAAGCGCCAAGCGGCGTTTCTTCTTTTGCCGCGCAGTCAACACCGTCGATGTTAAAAAGGCCGAGTTTTTTTAAGTTAGGTGCAGAAAATTTGGGCGAGCTCACTATGGAGCGCAAGGTATTGCAGTCATGGTCGCCAAATTGCGGTGCATCGGGTTCAGCACCAATGCCAAAGCTATCGAGGACGATAATATAGGTTCTTTTGATATTCATTTTGATTACCCCACAAATATTACTCATAAAATATAGTGTTTTTAAAAAATTTAAATATTTTTGGCAAGGAAGATTGCCTTTCGCCCAGTGCTTTGGCACAGGGCAAAAAGGTAAAGCAGTTAAATATCTGCGCAATACATTTATTATTGCACTAGAATTTCTCATCTTACATTACGAAAGGACGCAAGATGTAGCAGTTTAAAACGTCTTACAAGCGTGGAAGAAGAGGTCGATGAAGAAGAGGATGCCCAAGCAGTAAGAGAGCGGATGAAGCATATTCGCCTTGCCGGCAAATACCTTCATGAGCGGATAGGCAACAAAACCGAAGGCAAGCCCCGTCGAAATACTGCCAGAAAGCGGTATCAAGACGACGAGCAAAAAGGCAGGAAACCATTCTGTGAAATCGTTAAATTCGATGTATTGCAGCTGCTGCATCATCATGGCGCCCGTAATAATAATGACGGGGGCTACGGCAGCTTGCGGCACATACGACAAAAATGGTACAAAAAAGATGGAAAGGGCAAAAAGTACGGCAGCTGTCAAGGCCATAACACCAGTTCTGCCGCCGCTGGCGATGCCTGCCGCGCTTTCTGCTGCTGCCACTGTCGGACTCGTGCCCATGAGGCTGGAGAGGATAGTGACGATAGAAGAGCCGGAGAAGGTTCTCTTGAACTTTTCCTTTTCAGGCAGAAGACCTTCGAGCATGCCCATTGTTTCGAAAATCAAAATCATCGACATGGAAAACGTAGCGAGCAAGAATTGCATGCTGAATATATGGGAAAAATCAAGTTGCAGGGCAATCTGATGGTAGTCTAAAAGACGGCTGAGATTTATCTGTGTTGGGACGCTGCTCTTTAATCCCAAGCATGAGCCGATGATGCTCGTCACGATAATGGCGATGAAAAAGGAGCCATTCACATTGCGCAAATAAAGCGCTAAGCTCAAGACAAGCCCAAATAAGGCGAGGAGTGCAGCCGGATTTTGGAGCGAGGCAAGTTCTACGAGAGAGTTTTTTCCCTGCTCGATAAGCGAGGCCTTTTCAAGACCTATTTCGACCAAAAATAGGCCGATTCCTGCCGTGATACCGTATTTTAACGACTGTGGCATCACGCGTGACAAAAGAGCTGAGCAAGGCGTGCAGGCGATGACGGCAAAGACGAGACCTGCTGCAAGGGAAATAGCCAATGCCTCTTGCCAGCTAAGGCCCATATGCACGACAACAGTATAGGTGAAAAAGGCGTTGACGCCCATGCCCGGCACGAGGACAATTGGTGCATCGGCCCAAAAGGCCATGATAAGGCAGCCGATAATTGAGATAAAAATAGTCGCAAAGACGCTCAGCTCAGCCGGAATGCCGGCATCGGCCAAGATTAAAGGGTTGACAACGATGATATAGGAAATAGCAAAAAAAGCAGTGATGCCTGCCAGTATTTCCGTTTTGAGGTTCTTTTTGTTAATGCTGATAGACAAGACAATCTTCCTTTTAATTATTCTGCGACGGCTGTTTCCAAAGCCAATTCAATCATATTGTTGAATGATTTTTCGCGTTCTTCAGCAGTCGTTTCTTCACCAGTGATGAGGTGATTGCTGGCGGTGAGAATGGCGAGTGCTTGGACGTGATATTTGGCAGCGAGCGTATAAAGTGCAGCCGCTTCCATTTCCGTAGCCAAGATGCCATATTCGACGAGCTTTTTGCGGTCAATTTCGTCATTATAAAAACGGTCTTCCGACAGGACATTGCCAACTTTAACGGCGATGTTGCGTGCCTTAGCCGTTTCGTAAGCGGTGTGGAGCAATTTGAAATCGGCAAGCGGTGCATAAGTGATGCCGGGACCAAAAGTATTGACGATGATGCCCGAATCGGTAGTCGTGCCCTGGGCGATGATGACATCGTAGACATTTACATCTGTGCTCATCGCACCGCAAGTGCCAACGCGGAATAACTTTTTGACACCATATTCGCGAATGAGCTCATTCGTGTAGATGGAGATGGAGGGAATACCCATGCCCGTTCCCTGAATGGAGACTTTTTTGCCCTTGTAAGTGCCAGTAAAGCCAAAGGCATTTCTAATCTTGTTGTAGCATTTGGCGTCTTCGAGGAATGTTTCGGCGATGTACTTAGCGCGCAACGGGTCGCCTGGTAGTAATACGCGGTCAGCAATTTCTCCTGCTTTTGCTTCAATGTGTGTACTCATCAAAAAGACCTTCTTTCTACTTATAATAATATAGTTTGATTGTAGCTGGAAAAGCATCAGAAGAAAAGGACATATGACTTTTCTGTTGTCTTCTCCTTTTAGATTAGCTAAAATAAATATGACGTTTTTTGCCTTTGGGCAGAAAGGACGTAAATATACGGACAAGGATGAAAAGCAATGCGTCAATTATTGGATTTTGTCAATGCGATGCCGGAAAAAGTTCGGCATCAGACAATAAAGAAAAATATCACGCCTGGCGAAACCATTGTCATGAAGGGCGGCAAAGTTTGCCATATCTACATCCTGCTGCGCGGCACGGTAAGCGTGAGCAATGAATTTGTCAATGGACACCGCTATACATTTGCCGAATTTGACGCGCCGAGCCTTATCGGCGAGGTCGAAGCCCTGGCAGACCAGCCCGGTTATGCGGCAACGATTGAAGCCGTCACGCCTTGTCTGGTTTTTTCAATGGATACGGCGGCTTTTATGCTTTGGCTTGAGGAAGACCCAGGTTTTGCGCTTCTTCTGGCGAAGCTTATTGCACAAAAAATGTATCCCACTTCTAATAACAATGGCAGTATTAAATTCATGCCCAGCCGACAAAAAGTAATCGCCTATCTGCTCGAAAGCTACGATGGCAGCGAACTCTTTCTTCTTGCTAAGAGCCGGCAGCAGATTGCAGATGAAATTGGCACTAGCGTTAAGACTGTCAATCGTTGTATTAATTTTCTAAAAACTAATTTTGCAGTAACCATCATGCGTGGCAAGGTTACTATCACGCCGCCTCAGGCGATAAAGCTGCGCCGCCTGTCAGAGTCAAATTTGGCCGATACGTGAGATTGAGGAAAAAGCCGGCTGATGCCGGCTTTTTTTTACCAGATGAACAGACCAGCAATGCTGGCAGAAAGCAGCGATACCAAGATACCGGCAAGGAGCATGTAGCCGACATTGCGGGAAATGAGTTCATTTTTATCCTTGTCGACGAGCGATTTAAAGCAGCCGATAATCATGCCGACGGTGGAGAAGTTGGCAAACGAGGTGATGAATACGGTCAAAACGCCTTGCATATGCGTGCTGAACTGGTGCAAGATGGGGCCAGCATTGAGCATGACGACGAATTCATTGGTAACGAGCTTGGTACCCATGTACTGAGCAAGGGCAAAGGCTTCATGTGAATCAAGGCCCATCAGCCAAGCAAATGGATACATGATAAAGCCGAGGATATTTTCAAGGCTTAAAGCAGGATTGATGAGTGCCAAAAGCTTGTCGATGAGTGCTGCTAAAGCGACAAAGGCGATGACGTTGGCGGCGATAATCAAGATGAGGCGGCCAGCGCCGATAATCGAATTGCCTAAAAATGAAAAGAGCGGTTCTTTTTCCGTTGTGCCGCCATCGACGCTTTCATTGCCAATTTTGGCGATGACATCTTCTTCAGGCGGTACGGTAACAGGATTTAAAATGCTTGAAACGATAAGTGCATTGATAACATTTAAGGGGACGGCGGTGAGAATGTATTGCGCGGGCATCATCGTCGTGTAGACGCCGATTAAGGATGCCGTAACGCAGCTCATGGACATCATGGCCAAGGAGAGGTTGCGCGTCTTGTTCATGAGGCGCAATTGACGCGTTGAAACGGCCAAAGCTTCCGTATTGCCGAGGAACATCATTTCGACGGCGAAGAATGATTCAAAGCGGGGCTGACGGCTTACGAAGGAAAGTCCTTTGCCGAGCCATTTAATTACCCAGGGAAGAAGGCCACTATAAGTGAGAAGGTCAAAAAGCGGTACGACGAGCAAAATAGGTAAGAGAGCAACTGTGAAGAAATTCATGTGCGGCTTTAAATCAACCCAGTCGTAAAAAGCAAAGCCGATGCCCTTATAGGCAACATCAACGAGCCAGACAAAGCCTGCTGCGGCTGCGCTTACTGCCTCGCGGCCGACGGAAAACTGCGTCAAAAACCAGGCGATGAAGATGTTGAGGACAATTAAGATGCCAACAGAGCGCCAGTGGATTTCCTTTCTTCTCTTGGAAAGCAAGATGGCGATAGCCAAAAAGACGATAATGCCCAAACAGTTAATGGCAAAAAACATGTTTTTGCTCCTTTCATAATGGATATGCAGCATTGCTGCTACGGAAGATAAGAGCTTTTGGCTCGCTCAGGAGTCAAAAACTTAGAGTTTGTGCTCTTTTTCCAATTCTTTGACTAATTTGATGGTCGAACTCGTGCCGAGTCTGTCGCAGCCGGCTTCATAAAATTCTTCCAGTGCCTCGAGACTGCGGATGCCGCCGGCGGCCTTTATCTTGACATTAGGGCCGATATGCTTTTTGAAAAGTGCGATATCTTCGAGTTTTGCTCCGGCTGAGCCAAATCCGGTCGAAGTCTTTATATAGTCTGCGCCACCTTCTGTTACACAGCGGCACATGGCTATTTTTTCTTCTTCGGTAAGGTAGCAGGTTTCGATAATCACCTTGAGGATTTTATCGCTTACAACTTTTTTTAATTCTTTGATTTCATCAGTAACCTTTTGGTAATCGCTGTTTTTAACGTCGCCGATATTGATGACCATATCAATTTCCGATGCCCCATCGGCTAAAGCCTGGCGCGTTTCGGCAATTTTTCCTTCCGTTGAGCTATAGCCGAGCGGAAAGCCGACAACAGTGCAGATGGGCAGTTTGGCACCATATTTATCGTTGATGCGTTTAATGTAAGAAGCGGGAATGCAGACGCTTGCCGTCTTATAGGCAATGGCTTCATCGCATAATGCTTCTATTTCCTGCCAAGAGGCAGTTGCTTTTAATAGCGTGTGGTCGACATGGTGCAGGATTTCCTTTAAATTCATCTTTTCCTCCTCAATAAACTTGAGCAATAATAATATGAATTGTCTGAAATGTCTTTATATATAAAAATATCTCAAGACATATATTATATTACTTAATTATTATATAGCAAAAAAGGCCAAATGTCCTCTATTTATCAAAACAATTTTTGGAATGGACAAAATAATCGTCCAGCTCCCTATCCTTTAAGGGAAGAAAAAGGCCAAAAGTAATTTTTGTTTTCAAAAATAGTTGACAAATTATCTTGGCAATAATATAATAATGACTGTTCTGATGTGCTATTGGGGACGTAGCTCAGTTGGGAGAGTGCTTGAATGGCATTCAAGAGGTCGAGGGTTCGATTCCCTTCGTCTCCACCATAGTGAAAACAAGGCTTTGCGAGGTTATCGCAAAGTTTTTTTTTTGCAAAGTTTTACAAGTTTTTACACCAGTTTTACATTTGATAATAAAAGATTTTTGTATCCTGGACAGCTTTTTTGAGTTTTAGTTGCTTTACGCAGAAATTTTATATAATCGAGTTCTTCATCGGAGGCGACATAAGACCGCGCTTGATAAACTCAGGTTAAAAATTTTTTTGATATTATGGGGAGTATGTAAATCGCAGGAAAAAATAAGTTTGTGGCGAAAATTATTTGTGTGATATATGGATAGTATAGGGGACAGAAAGATGCGATATAGCCGAGATATTCTTTTTATGCCGCTGGGAGGCGGACAATCTGTTGGGGCTAGCTGCTATTATTTGCAGCTTGGTCCGCAAAAAGTTTTGCTGGATTGCGGTAAAGGATGGAATAATGGCCTGCATTTTTCGCCTAATTTTTATGCTTTATTGGAATCTTCGCTAGTTCAAAGTCTTGGTGAAATTTCTGATATTTATATATCTCATGCTCATCTTGACCATGTGGGAGCAGTGCCAGAATTTTTAGCGGAAAATCCCCAAGTCGCAGTCTATATGACGGATATCACCAAAGCTTTGGCGGAATATCAATTTTATCTTACAGTAGGTAAGGAATCCAGGCAAGCTTTTGCAATGCAGAATATCTTTTGCGTTAGTTACTTGGAATGCATCCGGAAAAAGGAGTATACGGTAACTTTTTTTCCCGCAGGACACATTTCAGGGGCTATGATGACACTATTTAATTTTTGTGGCAAAAAAATTTTATATACGGGCGATTATTCTCTGCATGGTACAGCTATGACACATGGGTGTAAAGTCCCAGATGAACCTATTGATATCATGATTTTATGCGGTCTTCATGCTCGCCATCCATCCTTGTGCCATTCAGATATGAAGCTGAATAGGATATTCGGAAAAATTCGCAATACCTTTTGCGAGGGCAGTTCTGTCTATTATTGTGTTAGACAGCTCAGCAAAGGATTGGAGTTTTTGGCGATGGCAAATAAGGCTTTTCCTAATACGATGGTTTACCTTGATGTGAAATTTTTTAAATTAGTAGAGCAATTTGAGCGGCTAGGAGTTAAGATACTGCAGCCGAATAATTATCTGCTAAATGAATTTAAAAATATTCCGCCTCGGAGCATGGTGATAGGAGATTTGTCACCAATGCGTTTAAAAGACTTATCATTGATAAGAGTGGATGAAGATTTTTCTTTGCATGATGATTTTAGAGAGACTGTTGAATTTGTAAAACAGATAAATCCGCGTTTATGTGTAATTGTGCATAGTCCTAGTTTTCCAGACGAAAATCTTTATAAAACGATTGAGCAAGAGCTGCTTTTTGATTCAGAATGTCACACGCAATTTATTTTTGCTAAAGATACAGAATGTTATAACCTGAACATATAGTATGAGGATAATGGAGGAATATTTATGTTGGATGTTAAGGAAAAGAATGTGGCTAGGTTCATAGAGGAAGTGCATCAATGCCTTGAGCGGAGGATTAATAATATTCATGGCTCAGAGCATTATTCGAGAATTGAACGCGGAAACTGGCTGTTGTATGAAATATGTAAAAAAAAGGATGGAACTTTTAATTACTATGTAAACGAACTTAATTGCAAATATGATTTGAATGTTACGCCTGATGATATAGATTATATCTTGCGTAGTTTGAAACTTTCTAATCGAGAAAAGCGCATGGAAGTTCTTCAATGGGCTGAAAATCTGGCAGAACTTATGAAAAAGGCATTATTATCTAGAAGCCATGCTGACTATGAAGCGTTCATAACTTTGCGAAAAAAGAAAATCATTGATGCAGTCTGGTTTAGAGGTCGTCGTTTATCCACGTCGCAAGATCGTGTTGCCACTTGGATGCTTTTTGCTAAAATGCCGGAGCTTGATCAATACAATGATTGCAAGAAACTTGCTATGCTCGGTAATGGTTATGCCCAATATTTCTTTTATGACATCAGTGATATACTAGCAGACCATTGTGGTGCGCAAGGCCATATCAAAAAGGAAGATAGCATGAAGCTTTCTATTGAGCAGGAAAAGCGCAAGGTTATGCAGCTTGAAAATATGCTGGAGAGGACCAATATGTCGCTCGATGATTTGCAAAATAAATTTGAAGAGAAAATTGAAGAAAGTAAAGCTCATGAGATGGTCGGTTTTTTTACAAAGCTCAATTCGGAAAAATATGGATTTCTTCTCGATACGATTTTAACGAACTTCAAGGCGGTCAATGCTCTTAAACGGGAACATTTTGAACTGCCACCGAAAATTAATGGTCTTCCTGTCATGGTGCAAAAGCTTAAGGAATTTATCGAAGATAATGGCATAAATCCAATTATGCATCCGGGGAAAACGATAGAAGTTGATTTGGCTGATGTAGAAAAGTGTGATTATGACGGTACGCCGTTTAGCAATCGTGAAGAAAGAAAGACTGTACGTGTTATTTCTCCAGGCTGGGTCTATGCGGAAAAGAACTTGCAGATTGCTCGTCCCAAAGTTAAGGAGGTAACAGAGGATGAAGATTAATGGAGAAGAGCATAATGATTTATGTGTAGGCATTGACCTTGGCACGACGAATTCCGTTTTGGCAACAGTAAATATAAAGCCCAATGGTGAATCAGTAAGTAAGGTCATTGATATACCGCGTGGTGTTGCCCAGTATAGTGTTGGGTCGGGCGTAAAACTTCAGATGCAAAAGAGAGCTACCTTGCCGTCATTTGTTTATTATGATGAATCGAATGATTATCGCGTCATCGTTGGTGATTTTGCCAAGACGAGATATTCTTTGCGCCCGCATCTTGTTGCTAAGTCTATCAAGAGCCAGATGGGACAAAAAGATGTTTCTGACCTTTCGCCAGAGGTGCCTGATAAGACACCTGCAGCCATTTCGGCTAGAATTTTGAAATATATGCTTCGCAATACCGAAAAAATTTGTCGTTCGGAAATAGATGATGCCATCATAACAGTACCAGCCAATTTTAATTCGGTGATGTGCCAAGCGACGCGTGATGCAGCAGAATTGGCTGGTATAAAAGTGCGCAATGCCAATGGGACGGAGCGCCCCATTCTCTTATCAGAGCCCAATGCAGTTATCTATGATTTTATCAATCAGGTGAAAAATGGAGAGCTCCCTAATACTGTTTTAGATTTAAGCGCTCCTAAGTATGTTCTTGTATTCGATTTTGGCGGTGGCACGCTGGATATCACCCTGCATGAAATTGCTCGGCGTATTGATCACCAAGATGTATTGAAAGTTGATGAAATAGCAACGAATCGTTACACCTTACTTGGTGGCGATGATTTTGATGATAAGATTGCTCAAACAATGTTTGAACATTATCTGAATCAGTACCGCAGTCATCCTGATGTTGTCACGAAATTAAAGCGCGAAGAAAAGGCTGTCATGCCACAGCTGCTTTCCTTTGCAGAGAACTTGAAGATTGACTTGAGCATGAGCCAAAGCGATACATTTGTTTCTTCTGGCTGGGATGATGATGACGATGATGGGGAAAGAAAATTTAATGTCGGTGGTAATATTATCAGTACGGGCTATGCTTATGATGATGTGTTTACAGCGCAAGATATTGAAAAAATTTTGCAGCCATTTATGGGAAATGGCTTAAAATTTTCGGATTATAAGCATTTAGAAGATATTAGTAAGCAGCATGGGACGAAAAATATTATTTTTCCCATTCTAGATGTGCTTGCCAAGGCCGCTCAGAAACTTGGCGAGGGTAAGCTGCGCATTGATGCAGTACTTATGAATGGCGGCATGTCTCGTTTTTATATGATAGTCGACCGATTGAAAGAATTTTTTGGCATGGAGCCTATTGTTGCGCTTGACCCGGACCAAGCCGTTGCTCGAGGTGCGGCAATTTATCATTATTATCTGCATCTTTATGAAGCGCTAAAGGATGATATGAAGCTGGTCGGTATTCGCTCGGCAATTGATTTAAATGAGCAAGAGCGGCGACGAAAGAAAAATATTGATGCGACGAAAGGATCCTTTAATGCACAGTCGCAGTTATCGGGTGATGATTATGCTAAGATTGGCGGTATTCAGTTTGGCAATAATATCTTAAATGACAGCCTTTATCTCGGTACGAAAAATGGTAGCCAGGTTGAAATTATTGCGACTGGAGAATCGCTGCCTTATTGCTCCGAGTTAAAAACAGGCTTTTTCCTTTCGCCAGGAACAAGGCAGATATCAATTCCTATTAAAATTAGAGAGCTTGATGGGACGTACCACACTATTGCCAGTGGAGATATAATATTTAAAAATAAATATCCTGAAGGCGCTTATGTAGCTTTTATCGTTGAGATGAGTATGAATAAGCTTATCACGATGCGGGCGTGGACTTGTAAAGACAGAGAAGGAACAGACCATATTGAGGAGGGGCATACGGCGATAGATATAGATACGGCGGGCGGGAAAAGCCATGATACCAAAAATAAGGTTTTGCCGCAGGCGGGAACGAAATTAGACCCGCATGCAGAGCTTCACTCTATAGAACAATTTTGCAAAAAATTCCAGAATGCATCATATAAAAAAAATAACAATTCATCACAAATAGCGAAAGAGATAAGGACGCTGGTTTCCAGTGTCTTCAATGCCGGCAATCCGCAAGATTTTGCTGAGCCTTTACTAGAAAGTTTAAGTCATTCTTTTAATGAAGAATATAAGCAGCGTTGTCTTGTTATTGCTAGAAAAATAGGTTTGCATTGGACAGAGTCTCAGCGTGCTGTGTTAGCTGCACAGTGCATGACTATTTTGAGTGCTGAGCTGCAAGGACTTGATATTTCAATTTTCAGCAATGATGGTGCAGGAAGAAGTATCAATACTAAGATACAGGCAATCTATACATTGCATACTTGTGCCTCTTCTGAGCAATTGGAAAAGCTTGCTATTTTGCATGAAGATAGCCGTTATCTAGAAGCTTGTTTATATACGCATGCCAAGACGAAGACGAATGTAGATTGGATTTATGAATGTTTTCACAAAGACTATATCCGCTCTGCAAGACATCTTCCCAGTAATTTGCAAAATAGTGCTTATGCCATAGGCGTGGCCTTGATGTTAGACGGTCGTACTTTTAGAAGTACTGTAAAGCGCAACAAGGTTGCTACTGAGTTATGTAATATTCTTATGTCTCATTGTGCAACACCTGATGAGGCGATTACTTGCGTAATGGCTTTGGGGTTAATTTGCGACCAAAGGCGTGATAATCCAATGCCGTATGCCGAAATTTATAGGAAGGCGCAAGAAACGCTCAGGGATATAGAGAATATTTATTACCCTGAATTTAAAAAGTTTTCTCGTATGCGGGACGTAGCTCTTAAGATGATAGAAGGGACTACTTTGGCAGAGGATGAAGAAAGGTATTTGTTGACAAAACTTGATATTTGAAGAAATTTAAAAAAGCCATTGCATGGGCAATAGCTGCTCGTGCAATGGCTTTTTGATTTTAGATAACTTTTGTTGATAAGGAGTGTATTTTGCTTGACGGTTTTTGGGGATTTTTTTGCCGAACATGCGGCGATTTCTTTCATGTTTTTGCTCTTGGTCGTCAACCTTTTGATAAGGGATTTGGCCATGCTTATCACGGGACAGGATAAGGCCCTTTCCGAGCGCATCATGCTCGCTTATTTTATCTTGGGCATCGTCCTATACCTTACGACCTCAGCTAGCGACCCCAGTGTCGTACGGCTTTTTGTCGCCATACCGACGGCTATCTGGTTCCTTTTAAATATCTTTTCTTTTAGCAGTAAGTATTTTAAAAAGTAACTGTTTTGTCAATCAATTGACGATAAAATAAAATTGTTCTATACTGTTAATAGTTTATTAACAAAATGTTCTATTTGAATTTCAATTTTTGCAAAATAATAGTAAATATGAAAACTTATTTATTGGCTTACTGTTGAGGTACAATGGAAGGTTTTCTTAAAAAGCAGCAAAAAGGGGAAATGCAGATGAAGAAAAAGACGTTTTCTTTTCCTTCGGCCTACAGTATTTTGTTTATCATTTTAGTCATTGCAGCTGGGCTTACCTATATTATACCAGCAGGGTCTTATTCTAAATTGTCTTATAATACAGAAAAAAACGTGTTCGTCGTCAAAGCTCCCAGCGGGGAGAAGTGTGATATGCCGGCAACGCAGGCGACGCTGGATTCACTTGATATCCGCGTGGCTTTGGATAAATTTACGAAAGGCGACATCTCCAAGCCCGTGGCAATACCTGGCAGCTATGAAAAAGTAGAGCAAAAGCCGCAGGGAATTAAAGCACTTATTACGGCGCCGATAAGCGGTGTTTACGATACGATAGGAATTATGCTCTTTGTCCTTATCTTAGGCGGCTGCATAGGGGTTTTAAACTATACAGGCGCTTTAAATGCGGGGATTGCCAGCCTTTCTCGCGTCGCCAAGGGCCGCGAATTTCTTCTGATAATCGTTGTTACCGTGCTCATAGCCATTGGCGGCACAACCTTTGGCATGGCAGAGGAGACGATTGCTTTTTATCCCATCTTAATCCCTGTTTTTCTTGCTGCCGGCTATGATGCCATGGTCGCCATTGCCTCTATTTATGTCGGCTCGTCCATAGGCACGATGTTTTCGACTGTCAATCCTTTTTCGACAGTTATCGCCAGCAATGCAGCAGGCCTTAATTTTACGGAGGGATTGCCATTTCGCCTCGTCGGGCTTATCCTGGGAACGCTCATTTGTATCGCCTATATTATTCGCTATGCCTCGAAAGTGAAAAAGAATCCGCAATTATCCGTCATCTATGACCAAAAGGAGGATTTGGAGCGCCGCTTTCCCAAGCTCGATTTAAATAAGGTGCCTAAATTTACTGTGCGCCGCAAGCTCATGCTGATTATCTTTGCCCTTACTTTTGTGGTCATGGTCTATGGCGTTTCGCATCTTGACTGGTGGTTCAAGGAAATGACCACGCTGTTTTTGCTCTCAGGCATTTTGATTGGCTTTATTTCTGGCATGGGAGAAAAAGTTTTTGTCGAACGCTTTATTGCCGGTGCTTCGGAACTGGTCGGTGTCGGTCTAATTGTCGGCGTGGCGCGCTCGATAAACCTCATTTTAGATAATGGCGAGGTATCCGACTCCATTTTGCATAGTGCTTCCTCTCTTGTGCAGAGCATGAATCCGGCTGTTTTTGTCCTTTTAATGCTCTTGGTTTTTATTGTCTTGGGCTTCTTCATTCCATCATCTTCTGGTCTTGCCGTTTTGTCCATACCGATTATGGCACCGCTTGCCGATATGGTTGGCCTGCCGCGCGATGTGATTATCAACGCCTATCAGTTTGGGCAAGGGCTCATCGGCTTTGTCACGCCAACGGGACTTATTTTGGCCTCTCTTGCCATACCCGATGTTACCTATGACCGATATTTGCGCTTTATCTTGCCGCTTGTGGTGATAATTTTTGTCTTTTCCGCAGGACTCTTAATTGCACAGGGTTTATTTTTTAGCGCTTGATTTATAGCCAGAGGCGAAAGCCTTTGGCTATAAAATATTTTGTAAAATCAGTTAATTTAAAAAAATTCAAAAGAGGTGTATTGTTATGGACACAGCACAAATTAATCACAAAAAAGCATTTAATATGCTCTTTGTTCTCGAATTTTGGGAACGCTTCGGCTATTATGGCTTGCAGGCCGTCTTGGCCCTGTTTTTTGTGCGCAGCCTTGGCATGACTGATGCGGAATCATTTGTTGTTTTTGGCGCATTTAGCGCCATGGTATACGGCTACGTTGCTATTGGCGGCTATATTGGCGATAAGATTTTAGGCACGCAGCGTACGATTATCATCGGCGCTATTACTTTGATGCTGGGCTATGCACTCATGGCCTTTTCCGGCAGCAATCGCACGCTGGTCTTTATTGCCTTGGGAACTGTGGCCTGCGGCAATGGCGTTTTTAAGGCTAATCCATCAAGCCTTCTGTCGAAGCTTTATGAAGATGACCAAAGCCGCCTTGACAGCGCCTTTACGATGTATTATATGGCCGTTAACATCGGCTCGTTTTTCTCCATGGTCTTGGTGCCGATTATCGGCGGAAAATATGGCCTCACGATGGGATTTTCGATTTGCGCTATCGGCCTTGTGCTGGCAATAAGCAGTTTTGTCTTTTTCCGCTATCTCGTCAAGGGGCTTGATTCACCGGCTGGGCTTGAGCCATTATCTTTTTCTAAATTGTTTGCCGTAATAGCAGGCATCATCATCATGATTTTTATTTCCGCTTGGATGCTCACCAACCTTACTGTTGCACATTGGCTTTTGACTATTATTGGCCTTACCGTCTTTGCCGTTTATTTTAAACTGTTATTCCAGTCGCATGGTGCCGAACGCAGCAAGATGCTCGCCTCGATTATTTTGATTGTTGAAGCGATTGTCTTTTTCGTGCTTTATCAGCAGATGCCGACCTCGCTTAACTTCTTTGCCATAAATAATGTCGAGCATAATATTTTAGGCATACACATTGCCAATCCCGAAGTCTTTCAGGCTTTAAATCCATTTTGGATTATGATTGCCAGTCCTATACTGGCCTGGCTTTATAATCATTTTGGTGATAAGGGTGCAGACCTTTCTATGCCAGCCAAATTTACGGTTGGGATGCTGCTTTGCGCCATCAGCTTTTTTGTCGTCGGCTTTTCTCGCCATTTTGCCAACTCGCATGGCATCGTTTCGGCATGGTGGATTGTCGCCTCTTATTTTTTCCAGAGCGTCGGCGAGCTTTTGATTAGTGGCTTGGGGCTTTCGATGATTTCCAAGCTTGTTCCCAAACGCCTTTTGGGCTTTTTGATGGGGGCATGGTTTTTGACGACCGCCATTGCCGCTGTTATCGGCGGCTGGGTGGCAAAATTTGCTTCCGTGCCGCGCAATGTTACTGACCCTTTGCAGACGCTTCCCATTTATACCGATGTATTTACCAAAATAGGCATCTGCACGGCTATTGTAACGGTTATCATGTTTTTGACGGTGCCCTTTTTAAAAGGACTCATCAATAAGACCGATGATTGATAAAATCTAAAAATCAGCCCCCATAGGCTAAATGATTTGGCCTACGGGGGCTATTTTTTTAGATGCCTTTTTTGCGGGCGAGGCAGTAGATGATTTCGTAAGTTGCTCTGACGCCTTTTTCTGTCCGGTAGTTTCTGTCATAGTTTTCTAGCATATTTTGCAAGATAATGCGGCTTTTTAAAATATTTTTTTCCGCGGCCGCATTTTGCGCGCCGACTTTTTTTATACTGTGCAAAAAAGCTTTGACGGAAGGAAAATACTGTTCTTTTGTTTGTGAGAAAATATCGCAAGAAAAATTTTCGAGCATATTTTTTAGTTCACTTTTGGCAAGAAATTGCGGCCCGTGAACGTATGAAGGTTCTTTTTTCGCCTGTGCATAAGCTGCCTGAAATGCCTTGGCAAGCTCAAAAAAGGTATTAGGACCAAAGGTGGCAAAAGCGAGATGGCCGCCAGGTTTTAAGCTGGCAGCAAAGTTCTTGAAAGCTTTTTTGGGGTCTGAAAACCACTGGAAAACGGCACTGGAGGCGATGAGGTCAACGGACAAGAAAGAGGCGGGCAAAGGCTTTTCGCCGTCTAGCTGCAGGTAGCTTATTTGGGGAAAGCTTCCCAGCTTTTCTTGTGCTTGTTCGAGCATGGAAGCTGATATGTCGGTGGCAAGAATGCCTGATTGAGGAAAATGTTTGACAAGTTCGCTCGTAAAAAGACCTGTGCCGCAGCCTATTTCGATAATTTGGTTAAATTTGTTTTCCGCCTGCTGCAAAAAAATGGCAAGCTCTTTTGCCATTTCCCTTTGAATGATAGCGTAGGCGTCATAGCTTGTTGCAGCGCGGCTGAAGTGATTTTTTACGCTGTTTTTTTGCTGTAAATTCATTTATCTTTCCTTATTAACTTATAGCAATCGTCTTTTCGCGTGAAGAAGGGCAGATGGCCACAATCATTAAAAACCGTAAGCTTGGAATGAGGCAAGTTATCTGCCAGATATTGGGCGGCGGCTAAAGGGCAGATACTGTCTTTGCTGCCGTGAATAATTGTTGCCGGGATATTTATTTGAGGCAATTTTTCCTTCATGTCAGCATGAAGCAGGTACGATAAGCCATAAGACAGTGCCTTTTCATTGGAGGGGACATTAAATTGCGCTAAAAACTTTGAAAGGAAGGTGCTTTCGGAAGGGGAAAACATCAAGGTGAAAAAGTCGGTGACGGTTTTTTGCGGGTCATGGTGCAGGCGGCGGAGCATATTTTTGACGATGACGGGTTTTTGACAGGCGGACTCTTCACAGTCGGCAAAATGGGCAGTAGCACCAAAGAGAAAAATGCAATCTATCTTTTCAGGCGCTTTGACAGCCAGCTCTAAAGCAAGAAGGCTTCCCAGTGACCAACCGCTAAGCGTGAGGGGCTGGCAATTATTTTTTTGCCAGGCCTTATTAAATTCTGACAAAAGGTCAGCGTAATTTTCGCGACAGCTTATATCGTAGCAAAAGTCGCCTGGCGTAGCTAAATCCTGCCAAACGGCAGCCGTTGAACCCCAGCCATTAATAAAAAAATTCAATCCAATCACCTCTATTGTTAACTATAAAATAAATTATGGTTTACATATATGAGTTTAACATTTTTAGTCATATCTGGCAATTAAAAAAGGAGGCAGGTGCAGCGGTAAAAAAGAGGAATTGACTATATTCAATGGGAGTTGCCAGCAAAAAAGAGGCAAATGCGATTAAAACGCTTTTTTTGCATAAAATGGCTGATAGGCACTGAATATACAGCTTGTCTTTAAGGGGGGGGCGGAGTATACTAGACAGACGTTAAGAGAGGTGTCAGCAGTGGATAACAAACAGAAATCAAATCAAGTATATTTGTTTTTAATATTTACAACGGTGGCTTGGGGGATTCAGCCCCTGTGCATTAAATGGCTGCTTGCAGAATGGTCGCCCGTGACCATAACGGCAATGCGCTATCTCATGATTAGCGTGATTTTATTTGGTCTCATCGCCACGCGCCATGAAAAGAGCGTTCTGCCGCACGGCAAGAGCTGGCTTTATCTCATCTTGATGGGCTTTTTTGGTATTTTGATAAATAATGTCGTTCAATTTACAGGTCTTACGGAATCTACTATCACGAATTGCACGCTCATTGCTGCAACTTCGCCGGCACTTACGGCTTTTTTCGCCGCCTTTTTAATTCATGAACGCCTGAGCCTGCTCTCTTGGTTTGGCATCGTCATTTCTTTTAGCGGTGCTTTGGCTGTTATTAGCCACGGCTCTTTGCAGGCGGTATTAAATATAAACTTCAACCACGGCGATGTGCTATTTTTTATTTCGCAGATTGCCTGGACCTTTTACTCGATTATCGGACTTAAAGTCATGCAGAAGATGTCTGCCATCTGTGCAACCGCTTGGGCCGGCCTTTTGGGTGGCATTATGACAGGCGGGTATGGCTTTTATGTCGGTCAGCTGCATATTGCGCCGCTGACGATGTTGCCGCTCTTTTCATTTTTGTACATGGTTATTATCGGCGGTGTCCTGGCGATGCTCTTTTGGAATACGGGTATCAAAGTGGCAGGGCCTAGCCTTACTTCTATTTTTCAAAATATCACGCCGGTCGTTGGCATGATAGGCGGCGCGCTGGCTTTCAATGAACCGATTGGTGCCGTACAGATTTTTGGTGCTCTGGCTATTTTTAGTGGTGTCTACTTGACGACGCATAGCCATCAGATTGCCGATTACCTTGTCAGCCGTGAACAAAAGCGCCGTTTTTTGCGCGGCAAGAGGTTAGTTGCCAATTCATTTTATCGTGCCGTGCACCACTAAAACCCCCCCATGCTTGGCATGGGGGGGTTTTATTGCCTGTCGAGCTGATTGCAAATCATGCGGCGCAAATTCTTGAAAGGGTCAAAGCGCTTGCTCGTATCGGTTATCTTATGGTAGACGGCATCGTGCTTATTCATGTAGCGAAAGCGCTCGCTCAGGCTAGGGCCATCTATGGAGCCGAGCACGTTGAGGCGCACGTTATAAAGGTTTGCCTCTTCCAATTTCCTTAGGGCATCTGCTAGAAGGTCTTGCATATTCTCGTAGAAATTTTGGGGATAAAAGCTCTTGCGATAGACGAAAAATTTTACGGTAACATCACAGACACCGGCAAAAAAGCCGATTTTTAAAGCTGGACAAAGGCGTTTTAATTTGGCAACGTCATCTTTGACGCCGGCATCGTAGACATCCTGCAAAGTTACGAGTTCGACAGCCTTTTTTTGAATGATGATTTCGCCTGATAAGGTCAATTTTTCAGCGCGTACGAGGTTTGATAATCTTTGTTTAAGTTCATTGCTCATTAATATCGCCTCTTTCAAGCCTTGCGCCGCAATGGGGGCAAAATTTATCATCCTTTTGGCAGGAAGTGCCGCACTTTGGGCAATATTTAATGTCCTGACTAATGGCAGGAATTTCTTGTGGGGAAGCCTCTTGGGTGAGTTTTGCGGCAGGATTGCTGCTACCAAGCTTGGCATCCAGGTCGCGAAAGCGCATGTCGGTAAGCTTTTCATCGCCGGAAATCCTATCCCTGAGCTGTTCTTGCTCAAAGCGCAATTCCGAGATATTTTCTTGTACGCGTTTATCTTTTAAGAGGGCTAAGATTATGCCAGCTAGAAGCGGGCTGATGAGAATTGACAGCAAGGTCCATAAAATGGTATTGCGGCCTCTTCTGTGTGCATAGTAGCCGATAAATAAGGAAAACAACAATAATAATAATAAAGCCAATTTTTATCCTCCTAAGAGCATTTGATGAACATCTTTTTACTTTAATATATTCATGTGCAAAAATCAAGAAAAATAAATATCAATCGTCATAAATAAAAAATATGAATGAAATAGTAACTATAATATATATGTATTAAAATTAAAATGGAGAAAAATGAAGGAAATTAGATATAATGAAAGATAATAGCCAATAATCGTCAATTGATTTCCAATATCGCAGATGATATACTAAACTTTAGAGAAAACTTTAATTACGGAAAGGATATGATTCTCACCATGGGCAGATTTATAGAATACGATTCCGAAGGCTTTACGCTCCAAGAAGCTGTAGCTGAAGCCAAGCGCTGCCTGCATTGTGCCAAGCCAATGTGCCGCACAGGCTGTCCAATCGAAAATGAAATACCTGATTTTATTGCTGAAATGGCTAAGGGAAACTTGGGCGCGGCCAGCGATATAATCGCTAGGCGCAGCAATCTGCCCGCCGTTTGTGGCCGTGTGTGCCCGCATGAACGGCAGTGTGAAGGTTCATGTGTCCTAAATCACGTAGGTAAGGGCATTAAGATTGGCAAAATTGAACGCTTTATTGCCGATATGGACGGAGAATATAATCTTGTTCCCCCCAAGGCCACGAAAAAGCAGGCGGGCAATGTCTGTGTCATAGGCTCTGGCCCGGCAGGCCTTACCATTGCCGGTGATTTGGCCAAGCTGGGCTTTGCTGTCACCGTATTTGAATCGCAGCAAGAAGCCGGCGGCGTTTTGATGTATGGCATTCCGGAATTTCGCCTCCCTAAGCAGGTCGTGCGCCGCGAAGTGGAGAAGATTGAAAAGCTCGGCGTAAAATTTCAGATGAATACGCAGATTGGTCCCGATTTTACCATTGATAAATTGTTTGCCGATGGTTTTGATGCCATCTTTATCGGGACGGGCAATTCCGTATCTAAGCCCTTGCCGGTTGAGGGTGCCAAGCTCAATGGCGTCGTACAGGCTACATACTTTTTGCAGATCATGGAGCTTTCACGCCAAGGCGGCCTAGATGTAAGCGAAGTTCCCATCAAAAAAGGTGATTGCGTTATCGTGGTTGGAGCGGGCAATACGGCCATCGATGCTGCACGTACAGCAGCACGTATGGGCGCTCAGAGCGTAACGATTGTCAATCGTCGCCGTGAATGTGATATGGCGGCGCTGCCGAGCGAAGTGGAACAGGCCAAAGGCGAAGGCGTCAAATTCTTGCACCTTCATGCGACGATTGGCGTCGAGGGCGAGGACGCTGTTACGGGCCTTAAATGCCGTTTGCGTACGGCACAGGAAAATGGCGATGATGTAAAGATTGTTGACACTGAAGAAGAAGTGGTCTTGCCGGCAAATAAAGTCATTATCGCTGTTGGCCAAAAGCCTTCCAGTCGCATTGTCGATTCGACAAAGGGGGTTGAAGTCGACGAATATGGCTTTGTCAAGACGCGTGAAAACCCTTATGGCATGACGACACGCAGTGGCGTCTTTGCTGGCGGTGATGTCGTTAATGGTCCGGCAACAGTTGTGCGCGCCATGAAAGATGCCAAGCTCGTCGCCCAGGGCATCGCACAGTACGTAGAAGCAAAAAAACTCATGGAATCATGCGGACTCAGTGCTGAGTAATAGAATTTTTCAAGCGGCCTTCTTAGCAAGGCCGCTTTTTGTCGTATTTATGCGAGTAAAAGCGGCAAGCGATTAAATATGAGTAAAATAATATTTTTTGTAACAAAACGAAAAAATTAAATGGCTTATTTTGTTTACTTATCAAATTACTATTGCTAGATTATTTGTTTTAGGGGAAAATGATTTTCCTTTGTTCTTGCTTGATTTTAGGGGCTTTTTGCCTTAATGGGTTCTCGTATTATTAATTGTTCTCGTTTGATAAATATTAGATATATACTGTTGTTTTGAGCAAAATAAGTATAAAAAACACATAAAAATAATATTTTATAATTAAAGTATTATTTTTATGCTATTTTATAAAATATTAAAAAATTAACAGAATTTTTATTCTAATTTTTTTTGTATCTGTTTTTAGATAAAATAAAATTTTTGTGATATAATGACCTTGCTAAAGCTTTTCTGCTAAAGCGGTAAATGGGTACCTTTTTGCTGCTTTTGCTACTTGCTTTGCCCATTTTGGGGCAATGAATAGCTTAATTTTTTTAGAGGGGTTTTTTTATGGCTCGTACAACGATTCGCGACATTGCGCGCGCAACTGGACTGTCAATTACGGCTGTTTCGTTAGTTCTCAATGAAAAGCCGCACCGCATTTCTGAGGAAAATTGCGAACTGATTCGCACGACGGCAAAGAAGATGCACTATCGCCCTAATCGCTTGGCTGTTGGCCTGATAAAGAAAATGACGCATACCATTGGCCTTATCGTGCCGGACATCAGCAACTCGTTTTTTTCTGAAATTACAAAGACGATAGAGGATATGCTCATCAAGCAGAACTTCAATCTTTTACTCTGTAATTCCAATGACAGAAGTGACTATGAAAGAGAATGCGTGAATATGCTTGTTGATAACAGCATCGATGGACTGCTTTTCGTCATGTCTTCAGGCACGCATGGCAGTGAAAGGGATTTGACCCTTGAAGAGCTGCGCTATGCAGGGGTGCCGACGGTAGTCATTGACTGTGCCGAGCCTCTTGCTGACTTTGACACTGTAACGGCAGATAATGAGAGTGCAGCCTTTGAGGCGACAGAACACCTTATCCTGCTCGGGCATAAGCGCATTGCCTGCGCGGCAGGCGACTTGGAATCGCCGACGAGTCATACGCGCCTTTGCGGTTATCAGAAGGCTTTGAAAAAGTATGGCATTGATTTTGATTGAAATTGCGCCGCATACTCGTGACTTTAGTCGTGAGTAAGGCGCAAC
>JAHHSR010000019.1 GCA_020025075.1 Pectinatus sp.
AAGCATTGGTCAATGAAGCAAGAACCCCGCGACTTTAGTCGTGGGAGGTTCAGGTGGCATCTGGCTTATATTTTTGTCTCAGAAAGGTGCTGTGGAATAAACTTGTGAAAATTCTCTCGCATTTATGTCCTTTTGTCACGTAGATTGTGAAAGTATATCACAGGAATATATTGCACAAAAGGTTTTATATTTTGGCACATTTTTCTTTGGAGATAAAATAGTTGCTTGTTCGATTTGCAATTGTGTAGCAAAGCATGGTATCATTTAAAAAAACCCGTGTAAATAATTAAAAGATATTTATTCGTGACTTAAATTTTTACAGGTAATTATTTGGAAAAAGTAATTATGTAAAGAATATTGAAGCAAAAATAGCTTTAAAGTGGGTCATGCTATGAAAAAAGGAATATTTAGCCTAAATTGATATGCAAAGGAATTTTCGGGTAAATTTATTGAGGAATTGAGGTGTGATTCACGCTTTTGGGGCGTGAAAAAATATGATTAGGCAAAATCGTGATAGAAATAAGCTGGCTTCTTATTATGAAACTTTTAGCAAAGAAAAGCGTATAGACCCTAATGTCCATCCATGGATTGCGGCTTCATGGCAAGAGAGTGAAGCTGCTGGCATAAAGATTAATCGATTTAGCGAGGCACCAGGATTAAACGAGGTAGAACTAGCGATACTTCAAGCGCATCATCGCACTGCTATTGAATATATGCAGGATTTTTCGAATGAAATAAAGGATTTTTTGCAAGAATATGACCTGTGCCTTTTATTGCTCGATAGCAGTTGTACAGTATTGAAAAATTTTTCCTCTCCCTATAACAGGCTTTTGCCGCGTCGCATTGAAGGCAGGATTCTTTCGACAGAAAATGTTGGAACTTTTAGTGCGAGCATTGCCGCAAAGTATAAAAGTATTTTTTGGATGTTTGGCCCAGAAATATGGCTCAAAGAGTATCACGATTGTGATAGCGGTGCTGCTCCTATTTATATGAACTCTAAAATGTCTTATATTGTTACGATTTTGACGCGTGATTATGAAAAATTACCACAGGATGCCGTTATTTCATTGCTGATGTCTATTAAGACAGCGATGGAAATCCATTTGAAGCAAAAAATCTTTTTGCAGGCACAAAAGGCAATTTTAGATGCAGCACCTTTTGCGGTGTACCATATCATGCCCAATGGCGATGTTGCTTATGCTAATCGTCTGGGAATGAATCGTCTTTCTAGTATCGGTGCCTTGCATGAAAACGCTGAAAAACTGCCAAACCTCAATGAAGTTGTCTTTAATTATAAGCACACTCCTATTTATAATGGGTTTAAGGGCGTTCCTTGCACCAATCATGAGGTGACTTGGGCGACAAGTATTAATACCTATGAAGATATCACGACTGTCGTGCCCATTCGCGATGAAGCAGATGATACAGTTAACAGCGTGGTGACGGTAACGATGCCTATTGAGGATTTGCGAATGCTCGTTGCGCATGCAGCCGGATATACTGCTAAATACAGTCTTGATACCATAGTCGGCACGAGTTCCGCTTGTACGGCAATGAAGGAACGAGCAATGCGTGCTGCAAAAAAAGACAATCACATTTTGCTGCAGGGTGAATCGGGAACTGGCAAGCAGCGCCTTGCCCATGGCATTCATATGGCCAGTTCACGTGCGGCAGGCCCACTTATTTATTTAAACTGCAATGACCTTACCCCAGAGCTTTTAGAGCAGGATTTATTTGGTCTAAAAACGAGCGAAGACCTTAGTCATACCGGTAAGCTAGAGCTAGCTAGTGGCGGTACGCTTCTTTTGGATGAAGTGGAAAAAATGCCTTTTCAAGTAGTAGAAAAATTGGCTAAAGCTTTAAAGGAAAGAAAAATTTGCCGCATTGGTGAAGACTTGGAAAGGAATATTAATGTCCGCATCATTGCCGCTGCTGATGGCAATTTGCGTCGTTTATGTGAAAAGGGATTATTTGCCCCAGAAATATTTGAAATAATATCAAAAAATATTATTCATTTGCCTTCATTGCGCAGTCGCCGTGAAGATATTCCCATTTTGATTACGAGTATTTTAAATGACCTTTCTGAACAGCATAAGATGAAAAAGCGCAGTTTAAGCGAAGCGGCGATACGTATTTTGACGGAATACGATTGGCCAGGCAATATCAAGCAGCTGCAAAGCGTGATTGAAAATGCCTTTTTCAGCACGCAAAATGATGTCATTGAGGCGAGCGATATAAATCTTATCGGCAATATTAAGCCTGATAACAAGTGGAAAGAGGACCGTGATATTTTCATTCGTGCTTGGCAGTCGGCCGGTGGCAACGTGAGCCGTTTGGCTAATCTGCTCGGCGTAAGTCGTGTTACCTTATATCGGTATATGCACAAGTACGGCATTGAAAAATAAACAAAAAGCGAGCTGCTTTGGCAGTTCGCTTTTTGTTCTAACTAATGGCAGGCTTTTTAGATAGATTTTTAGAAAGAGTAGAGGAAATAAATTTGGAAAGATTGCAAAAATATATTGCCTCTTGTGGCATCTGTTCACGTCGCAAGGCAGAAAAACTTATTGAAGCAGGAGAAATAAGCGTCAATGGACAGATTGTCAGACAGCTTGGCACGACTGTTACCGCTGGCGATTGCGTGATGTATAAAGGCAAAGTGATAACGCCAGAAACAGAAAAAGTTTATTATTTGCTCAATAAGCCGAAAGGATATCTTTCTTCCGTTAGGGATGACCGCGGCAGAAAGACTGTTTTAGACCTATTGCCACCGCAAAAAGAACGCATCTATCCTGTTGGGCGTCTTGACAATAATACCGAAGGACTTTTGCTCTTGACCAATGACGGTGCTTTGATGAATTTTTTATTGCATCCTAAGTTTGTCATCAATAAGACATATGTGGCCAAAGTACGTGGTGCTCTTGCGGCAGAAAAAATCAAAAAGCTGCGCAGTGGCATTTTGCTTGAAGATGGGCTTACAGCTCCGGCTGAAGTTCGCATTATTTCGTATGATGCGGAAATGGATTTGAGCAAAATTGAAATGACCATTCATGAAGGACGTAATCGTCAGATAAGACGTATGCTAGCTGCCGTGAAAAGTGATGTTATAAGCTTAAAGAGAATAAAATTTGCGGGCCTTAATCTGCATGGCATTAAACGCGGCATGTACCGTGCTTTGAGCAAAGAAGAGATTGACAAACTTTATTATTTAGGTAAGGGGGCGAAAGCGTGAAGACTATTTTAGTTGTCGGGGCAGGACCAGCTGGCTGCATGGCAGCCATTGAGGCGGCGCAAGGCGGTGCGCAAGTTTACTTGCTAGAAAAAAATAATTGCATCGGGCGCAAACTTGCAATTACAGGCAAAGGCAGGTGCAATGTCACCAATATTGCTGAACGCGCTGAATTTTTAAAGCATGTTCCCAGCAATAGCAAATTCCTTTACAGTGCTTTTAATCAATGCTTTAATCAAGATATCATGCAGTTTTTCGAGCAGCTTGGCGTACCCTTGAAAGTTGAGCGAGGAGGACGCGTTTTTCCCGTCAGCGATAGCGCTAAGGACATTACATCTGCACTGCAAAGAAAAATGCTCGATTTGGGTGTGATTTTAAAGTTAAATACAAGCGTAAAAAAAATCGTCCTGCATGAAGGCAAACTAGTGGGTGTGCAGCTTGCTGATGATAGTATACTAAAAGGGGACGCCGTCATTATGGCTACGGGTGGTGCTAGCTATCCTGCGACTGGTTCAAATGGTGAAGGAATGAAGCTCGTTGTAAATTGCGGACATACCTTGATGCCTCTTACCCCTTCTTTAGTGCCGCTAGAAAGCGATGATGGCTATATCGGCGAGCTGCAAGGACTTTCCTTGCGCAATGTGAGGTTGACAGCTTTTATTGATGGAAAAAAGGAGCAAAGCCTTTTTGGTGAAATGATGTTCACTCATTTTGGCATTACAGGGCCTATCGTCCTCTCTATGAGCCGCATGGTCTGCTTGGCTCTTTCCGCGGGAAAAGAAGTGGTTTTGGCACTTAACTTAAAGCCTGCCCTCACTAAAGAGCAGCTTGACGCTCGTTTACAGCGTGATTTGCAAAAATACAGCAAAAAAAATCTCGGCAATACTCTGGTCGACCTTTTGCCGCATCGTCTAATTCCCGTGGTACTTGACCTTTCCTATCTCGAAATGACGACGCGCGCCTGCGAACTTGATAAAAAATCGCGCTTGCGCCTTCTTGATACCTTGCAGCATCTGGAAATTTCTATTTCTAGACCACGCCCTTTGAGCGAGGCCATTGTTACAAGTGGAGGTATCTCAATCAAGGAAATAGACCCTAAGAGTATGGAATCAAAAATCGTAGCAGGGCTTTATTGCGTTGGGGAAATGCTTGACGTCGATGGCTATACGGGTGGTTATAATTTGCAGATTGCTTTTTCGACTGGCTATGCGGCGGGCCGTGCTGCGGCAAAGGAAGTGGAATGATGTCTAGTGAAATTATTGAAAAACTGTCTGGTGGCTTGCGCGGTACTATTAAATTGTCGGGTGATAAGTCTATATCGCATCGCAGTATTATGCTTGCCTCGCTTTGCAATAATTCCGTTGCGATTAAAAATTTTTTATATGCGCGCGATTGCCTTTCGACCGTGTCTTGTTTGCAAAAATTAGGTGTAAAAATTGAAAGGCACGAAGATGATACTATAAAGGTATACGGTGTAGGATTAAAAGGCTTGCGCGAACCGCAATCAATCCTCAATGCAGGAAATTCTGGCACGACTTTGCGACTTTTGCTTGGTATTTTATCGGCGCAGCCATTTTTTACCGCTCTAACTGGTGATGCCTCTTTGAGTAAGCGTCCTATGGGACGTGTCATAAGGCCGCTCAGTAAAATGGGGGGGAAAATCTTTGGCCGAGAAAAAGATTTGCTTTTGCCGATTTGCGTTCTTCCAGCGGAAAAAAAGCTTCATCACATCAATTATGAAATGAAAATTCCCAGCGCTCAAGTAAAATCGGCTATCTTGTTAGCGGGGTTATTTGCCGATGCGCCGACTACCATTACCTGTGCGCAAAAATCGCGCGACCATACTGAAAGAATGCTTTTTTCATTTGGAGCTAAACTCTATAGGCAAGAAAATCGTCTGACAATTTATCCGGCTACGTCGCTTCATGGGCCACAAGAGATTATTATCCCGGGCGATATTAGTGCCGCAGCTTACTGGATTGTTGCTGCCAGCATTATTAAAAACAGTGAAATTATTATCGAAAATGTGGGCATTAACCCAACGCGTACCGGAATAGTTGATGTTCTCTTACAGATGGGAGCAAAGATTACTTGTCTGAACAGGCGCGAAGTGAGCGGTGAGCCAGTGGCTGACATTCATGTTCGTTCAGCCGACCTGCACGGCATAAGAATAGATGCTTCTTATATTCCTCGCCTTATTGATGAAGTGCCGATTTTGGCTGTTGCGGCGCTTTTTGCCCAGGGAACGACAATTATAAGCGGGGCAGCGGAATTACGCGTTAAAGAATGTGATCGCCTTTCGGCTATTGCGACGGAATTTAGCAAACTTAGCAGCGGTATAATAGAGCGTGAAGATGGATTGATTATAGAAGGCAACAGTTCATTTTTACCGGCACAGTGCAGTTCGCACCATGACCATCGCATTGCGATGTCGCTTGCTATTTTGGGCGCGGCTGCAAATGGCGTGAAAATTGATGATGCAAGCTGTGTCAATATATCGTATCCAAATTTTTTTACGGATTTTCTCAATTTGCAAAGAAATAAATTATAATGATTTTTGCTGCCTGGGTATTTTTAGTGCTTAAAAGCAGAAAAGTTTTTCAAATTCAATTAAAGGGGACCTTAGTTTGTCAAACGAAAAGAATATTGCCATAACTATTGACGGGCCAGCAGGAGCCGGTAAAAGCACTGTTGCGAAAAAAGTTGCCGACCGCCTTCATTTTACATATATTGATACGGGTGCTATGTATAGGGCTGTTGCATGGAAGGCTTTGCAGGAAAAAGGAGCCTGCGATGATGAGGCAGCCATAGCCCAAATTGCGCAAAAATTGGATATTACCTTGGAGCAATCGCCAAATGGCCTGCGCGTTTTAGCTGATGGACAGGATATTTCAGAAGAAATAAGGACACCTGCCGTGTCGCATGTTGTTTCGGCAGTAGCAAAAATAGGGGCAGTGCGCGAGCGACTTGTTTCCTTGCAGCGCCTTTTAGCACAAAAAGCATGCGTAGTCATGGATGGGCGCGACATAGCTACGCATGTTTTGCCCAATGCAGCGGTAAAGATTTTTTTGACGGCAAGTGTCGATGAGAGAGCTAGGCGGCGCTATGCAGAACTAAAGCAAAAGGGCTTTTCAGGCTCGATGGAAGAATTGAAAGCGCAAATAGCAGCACGTGATAAGGCAGATAGCGAGCGTGAAATATCACCTTTGGTTAAGGCGTCAGAAGCAATATTACTCGATACAACGCATTTGAATATTGAAGAAGCTGTAGAAGCCGTTATCAATGAGGCAAAGGCGCATATTTAGTGGACAAGGAGAGATTGGCAATGGAAATGGAGCCGGGCTATAAATTTTTGCACTCTATGTTTCATGCCCTTTACACAAAGGTGTTTTCAGCCAAGGCATATAATGTAGAAAATGTGCCTTTAAATGGTCCTGCAATTATCGCGGCCAACCATATGAGTAACTGGGACCCAATGCTTATAAGCTGTTTTGTCATGCGCCCCGTTGGCTATATGGCTAAAGAAGAGCTTTTCAAGGTACCGCTTTTGGGGCAAGCACTCAAGAGTTTTCATTCTTTTCCCGTTAAGCGTGGTGCTTCCGATTTTGCTGCAATAAAGGTAGCATTAAATAAGCTGCGCGAGGGTGAGTGCATGGGTATGTTTCCCGAAGGGCATCGCAGCAAGGATGGAAAATTGCAAAAGGCCGCCACTGGCGTAGCTCTCATCGCCGCTAAATCTAAGGCGCCTGTAATTCCCACAGCTATAATTAATACTGATAAAATCTTTAAAGTTGGTTCCTTTTTGCCGAAGCTGGAAGTCATCTATGGAGAGCCATTGTATTTTGAAACAGCAAAGATAGATAAGCAATTTTTAAAGGAATCAACAGATATTATTATGGAAAAAATACAGGAATTAATTAATTCACGGCAGACATAATAAAAAATATGTGTTATACTATAGTATGATTATTAATAGATGGTGGTTATATACATGGAAATTGTAACAGCCGAGCACCTTGGTTTTTGCTATGGCGTTAAGCGTGCGATTAATATGGCACGTGAGCAAGGCAAAGAAAAAGGGTGTGTCTACACGTTAGGTCCCATCATCCACAATCCGCAAATGGTAGCACTTTTAGAGCGAGAGGGCGTACATCCTATCAATGATTTATCGCAGGTTGATAGTGGCACGGTGATTATCCGCTCGCACGGCGTTGGTCCTCATATTTATGAACAGGCAGCGCAAAGAAATCTGCAAATTGTTGATGCCACCTGCCCTCATGTCAAAAAAGCGCAACTTTCCGCGCAAAAACTTGCCGAGGATGGCTATACCGTAGTGATTATCGGTGAAAAGATGCATCCAGAGGTTAAGAGCATCCATGAGTGGGCTGGTCCTAAGACTCTTTCAGTCGAGACCGTTGAAGAGACCAAAAAGGTGCCGGAAGTGGCGCGTCTAGGCATTGTTGCGCAAACGACATTTTCACACATAAAGTTTAATCAGATTGTCGGCGAGCTATTGAATAAGTCGCATGACATTAAGATTTTACGCACGATTTGTACTGCTACTGACCAGAGACAGGCGGCGGCTGAAGCCTTGGCGCGTCGCGTTGACATGATGCTGGTGATTGGCGGCAAAAATAGTGCTAACACCACCAGGTTGGCTTGCCTTTGCGCTGAGTGCTGTCAGACGCATCACATTGAGACAGCAGATGAGCTGCAAGTTGAATGGTTTACTAATATAGAAAAAATTGGTGTGACAGCTGGTGCCTCGACACCGGACTGGCTCATCAAGGAGGTATATGAAAAGTGCAGGAAAATGAACAGGACATGAGAGCTTTGCTCGAAGAATCGATAAAGGCGCTCGACTTTAATCCAGGTGATGTAGTTAAAGGAAAGGTAGAAAAAGTATCTCAAGAAGGCGTTTTGGTAAACGTCGGATACAAGCAGGAAATTTTTATTTCCAATCGTGAACTAGCTTTCCCCGAACCTGAAGATGCACATGATATAGCTAATGTCGGTGATGAAATTGAAGTCTACATAGTTGCTATTGGCGGCGAGGATTCGATGAAACTTTCTAAGCGCCGTGCTGATGAAATGGTAGCTTGGGAAAAGGTGAAACAGCAGTATGATGAAAAAGCGACTATCAACGTTAAGGTAACGAAAGTTATCAAAGGCGGACTTTTGGCTTCGGTCATGGGATTACGTGGTTTCATACCAGCTTCCCAGATTGAGCCGTATTTCATTCATAATTTAAATGGTTATGTTGGCCAAAGCCTTGATGTTCGCATCATCGAATATAATGATAAGAAACAGCGCCTCATTCTCTCGCATAAAGTGTTGCGCGAAGAAGAATTGGCAAAGCAGCAAGAAGAAGTTCTTGCAACGCTGGAAGAAGGCGAAGAACGCGTAGGTCATGTAAAGCGCTTGGTTGAATATGGTGCTTTTGTTGATTTAGGTGGTATTGATGGTCTCGTGCATATCTCTGATATCGCTTGGGAACATGTCAAACATCCTTCTGACGTGCTCAAGGTAGGCCAAGAAGTAAAAGTGCTGGTCAAATCCTTTGACCCTGAAACGAAGCGTATTTCGCTGAGCATTAAAGATACTCTTCCTGACCCTTGGTATGATAAAATTGAAAAATATTCCGTAGGCGAATATGTGACGGGAAAGATTGTCAAGCTGACCGATTTTGGCGCTTTTATGCAGCTTGAAAAAGGCCTCGACGGACTTATCAGAATGCGCGAATTATCTGAAAAACCGATTACGCGTGCTGATGAAGCAGTTAAAACAGGAGATGTGGTCAAGGCTAAGCTCATTCACATTGATAAGACTGGCAAGAAAATTGCGCTGAGTTTAACCCGCGTCAAGCAGGATGCGCAGCAGGCTGATTATGACGAATATAAAAACTCTGCCAAGGAATCTGAATAAGCACGGCCTTGAATAGTAGCTGGCTTTTGGGCCGATGAGTAAAAAAGAGTGATGCGTGGTCATTGCTCTTTTTTTATATTTTTAGATCGCCATAATATCATATGGCTGTATTTCAAATGAGGTGTTTTATGGAAAAAAAAAATAAGATAACATATATTTATCCCGACAGCTTGGCGCAAGAAATCGGATTGGTCATTGGGGACAGGCTTTTAGCCGTCAATGGCATGGAATTAAATGATATTATTGATTTAAGCTTTGCTTTTGCTGATGAAGAAATAGAGCTGCTGGTGGAACATGCAAATAAAGAACAGGAAATTATTGCTTTTGATAAGGAATATGATGAGGAGCTTGGCGTTGAATTAGAAACGGCGGTCTTTGATGGCATTCGCACCTGTGCTAATAAATGCTGTTTTTGCTTTGTGGAGCAGATTGGTCCTGGCATGAGAAAAACGCTTTCCATTCGCGATGACGATTATCGCATGTCATTTTTGTATGGCAATTTTGTGACCATGACCAATATGGGACCGCGTGATTTTGAGCGCATAAAGCGCCTTCATTTGTCACCACTTTATATTTCTGTTCATGCTACCAACCCGCAATTGCGTGCCAAAATGATGGGCAATCCGCGTGCTGCCCTTTTAGATGAGCAGTTGGAGCAGCTGGCTGCCATGAATGTTGAATATCATGCCCAAGTGGTTCTTTGCCCAGGCATTAATGATGGTGCTGAATTGGAAAGAACTATTGAGGATATGGCCAAAAAGCGGCCTCATGCTAAAAGCTTGGCGATTGTTCCGGTCGGACTGACAAAATTTCGCGATGGCTGCTACCCGCTTTCAATGTTCAGCAAGGAATCGGCGCGTGATGTCGTGCGCATCGTAGAAAAATATCAAGAAAAATTCCGCCGTACAGGTGATGGCACTTCCTTTGTCTACTTGAGCGATGAATTTTATCTTACGGCTGGTCTTGCTGTACCGCAGGCTGCTATCTATGATGGTTTTCCACAACTAGAAAATGGCATTGGCCTGACGCGCAATTTTCTCGATGAGTGGAGTGTGGGCAGAGAAAAGTACGGAAAGGCAGTTGACTATACTGATAATCACCACCTAGTTCTCGTCTGCGGCACATCGGCAGAGCCGGTTTTTGCGGAACTAGCAAAGAAGCATGGCATACCTAACTTAGAAGTATCCGTTTTGGCGATTGAAAACAATTACTTTGGCAAGACAGTTACGGTGAGCGGCCTTTTGACAGCTAGCGATATTTTATCGGCATTGTCTGCTGATGGCAGAAAATTTGATGGACTTATCATTCCGGCCTCAGCACTGCGAACGGGGGAAGATATTTTCCTAGATAATATGTCCTTGCAGCAACTGAGAGAAAAATTGCCATTTCCCGTTAAGATAGCAGAAGATGGCGCTTATCTTTATAAGCTCTTGGCAGCGTGGGAAAAATGTCCGACCGAAAGAGAACATAGAACATATACATGGCAGAGCAATGCTGCCTATACAAAATAGAGGAGTTTTTTTATGAGTAAACCAATTGTAGCCATTGTCGGCAGGCCTAATGTCGGCAAATCAACACTTTTTAATCAGATTGGCAAAAAGCGCGTCTCTATCGTCGATGACTTTCCTGGCGTGACGCGTGACCGTATTTATCTCGATGCAGAGTGGCTCAATCACCGCTTTACGATGATTGATACTGGTGGCATTGAACTTGAAGGCGAGGATAAGCTCTTGTCTTCAATGCGTATTCAGGCTCGCCTGGCCATGGATGAAGCAGATGTAATTGTTTTCTTGACAGATGGGCGCGCTGGCATGACAACGGCTGATGAAGAAATTGCCAAAATGTTGCGCAATACGCGTAAGCCCGTCATCTTGGCCGTCAATAAAATTGATACGCCGAAGCAAGAACTTGATGTATATGAATTTTATAATCTCGGCCTTGGTGAGCCAACGCCAATAGGCGCTTCTAATGCCTTGAATCTCGGTGACCTTTTGGACCGTATCGTGGCAGCATTTCCTGAAAAGGAGGCAGCAGAAGAAGATAGTGAAGAAATCAAAATAAGCGTAATTGGGCGTCCTAATGTTGGTAAATCTTCTCTAGTCAACGCCCTCTTGGGACAAGAACGCGTCATTGTGAGCAATATTCCAGGCACGACGCGTGATGCCATTGATACGCATTTTACGAGTGAGGGTGTCAAATATACTCTTATTGATACAGCCGGCATGCGCCGCAAGGCTAAAATTGATGAGCCGGTCGAGCATTATAGTGTTATTCGCTCCTTGCGCGCCATTGACCGCAGCGATGTAGTGCTCATGGTTCTTAGCGCTCCCGAAGGAGTGACAGAGCAGGATAAGAAGATTGCCGGTTATGCGCACGAGTCGGGTAAGGGATGCATCTTAATCGTCAATAAATGGGATTTGATAGAAAAAGATTCCAAAACGCCGTTGCGCTTTACGGAAGAACTGCGCGATGAATTGGGATTTTTGCAATATGCACCGGTCCTTTATGTTTCTGCCTTGACAAAACAGCGCGTTGCTAGGGTACCGGAACTCATAAAATATGTTGCTGACCAGCAGATGATGCGCATCAAGACAAGTATTTTAAATGAACTTGTCATGGATGCTGTTTCCATTAACCCGCCTCCAGCGCATAAGGGCCGTCAGCTCAAAATCTATTTCATGACGCAAGCAGATGTACAGCCGCCTAAATTTATCATCTTTGTCAATGACCCAGAGCTTATGCATTTTTCATATTTGCGCTTCTTAGAAAACAGATTGCGGGAAAGCTTTGGTTTTGAAGGTACACCGCTGCGACTTATCGTCCGTGGCAGAAAGGAAGATGAGGAATAATGAAATATCTGGGCCTTATTGTCTTTTGCTATCTGCTCGGCTCCATTCCTTGCGGGCTCATATATGGCAAACTTTTGCACAACATTGACCTGCGCAATCATGGCAGCGGCAATATCGGTGCAACCAATGCCTGGCGGACAATTGGCCATCAGGCTGGCTTGACTATTTTTGCCCTTGATTTTCTCAAGGGAGCATTGGCTGTAGAAGCGGCCCATTTATTCTTTTCTCATGTGACACCGCTGCTTTTTATCATCGGTGGCGTAATGGCTATCATTGGCCACTCCTGTTCGCTGTTTTTAGCCTTTAAAGGCGGCAAGGGAGTGGCAACCGGTCTTGGCGTCATAACGATGCTCATGTGGCAAGTAGCCATCTGTGCGTTTATTCTTTGGTTTTTGATTGTCATTTTTACGCGCTATGTATCTTTGGCTTCAATGATGGCGGCAATCTCCGTGCCGCTGCAAGCTCTTTATTGGCATGAACCTTGGCAATACGTTCTCTTTGGCATTTTAGCGGCGGCCTTTGTCGTATATCGCCATAAGGCTAATATTGAAAGGCTTCGCGATGGCAGAGAATCGAAGATATTTTAATTAAGGTAAAAAAAACTCCGAACTTAAAGTTCGGAGTTTTTTTATGTGGACAGCCTCGCATAAAAGCAAGAACTCTATTCCAGTGAAAACAGAGAGATAGAAAGAACTTGTCTTATATCTCCTTTGACGTTAAATCTTAAATTTATCAGTTGCTTCTTTTAATTCGGTAGACATCTGTGCAAGTGAATTAGAAGCAGAGGCAATTTCTTCTGTCGATGCCGATTGCTCTTCTGTAGTGGCAGAAATGCTCTGAGTCTGTTCGGCTACCCTGCGGCCAAATTTATCAATAGAGTTGACAGCAGTGACAATCTTTTGCGCACCTTCTGAAACAGTCTGGACAGAAGTATTGATATCTCCCATCTGACTATTGATGCTATTGACCATCTGCATAATAGCGTTGAATTTTGTACCAACATTGCGGATTGATTCCGTACCGCTTTGAACATCAGCTGTACTGCTTTCCATAACTGAAACAGCTTTGGCTGTATCGGCTTGGATAGCTGAAATACGGTCCTTAATCTGTTCAGCAGAAGATTGTGATTCAACGGCAAGCTTTCTGACTTCTTCTGCAACGACGGCAAAACCTTTGCCGTGCTCTCCCGCCCTTGCTGCTTCAATGGCTGCATTTAAGGCGAGCAAATTAGTCTGGTCGGCAATTGAAGAGATGGCATCGACAATCTGGCCGATTTGCTGCGAGCTTTCGCCGAGCTTTCTGACAACTTCCGCAGAATTGGTGACGTTAGCTTCTATCGTTCCCATCTTAGTGACCGCACCGTGCATGAGAGTTTCGCCTTGCTGTGCGGCAATTGCCGTATCACGTGAAGATTGTGCGATTACTTCCGTTTTATCGGCAACATTTTGAATAGAGCTGGAAACACTTTCTACATCGAATTTTGCTTCATTGATATTTTTAAGTTGTTTTTCCATACTTTCGGCAACTTCGGTTACGGTTTGGGCAACGTGGTTGGAAGCTTCGGCCGACTGCTGCGCGCTGGCTGTAAGTTCTTCCGAAGAAGCAGCTACCTGTTCAGCCGTCGAAGACATTTTGGTCAAAAGTGAACGGATATTATGCTTCATCGTATTGTTGGCTGTCGTTAAGACGCCGAGTTCGTCAGATGAAGTGACGGGAATATCGTTAATGCGCAAATTGCCATTAGCAATTTCATCAGAAGCATCTTTTAATTTGATAATTCCTTTTACAATTTTGGAAGAAAAACGCAAGCAAGAAAATACAATAATAATTATGCCAAATAAGGAAAGAAGCGTATAGCATAATTGTAAATGATGCAGCGGTGCAAAGACATAGCTTGTCGGAACGGAGAGAAGAATGAGCCAGCCGGTTTGAGGCAATGTTGCGAAGGAAACGATTTCTTCCGTGCCGTTGTCATTAAAAGTAAAGTAGCCTTTCTTCTGTTGAAGCATTTTAGGGAAATCTTTTTTTAGCAAGGCTGAATCATTGACGTTTTTGATTTTTAAATTTTTGTCAGATGTGGCGATTATCGTGCCATCTTGGGCAATGATATATCCTTCACCTTGACCATGATATTTTAGTGTTTTGACACATTCTTCGAGGACGTTTAGCCTTATATCTATGCAAGTAGCACCATAAAATTGGTTATTGCGATAATACGGCGCGGCAATGGAAAAAACATTTTCCTTTTTGCCATCATTGGAAAAATCCTCATAAATTGGCGTATAGATGAGTTTGTTTTTCGCTTTTACGTCTTTATACCAAGGACGCTTGCTCGGAATTAAAGAACCAGTGGCATCACCATCTTGATAAGAAAAAGCGTTACCCTTTTCATCGCCTACTGTGACATCGGCAACATCGCTATTGTTTTCAGCCAGTTTCAAGATAGGGTGAACCTTTTTATATGTATCGGAATCAGAACCCAGATTTGTCATGATATTGGCTGTCGATTTTGCTATTTCCGCTTTATCGTCAACCCAAGCTGAAAGGCTTTCTGCTTTTGTTTCAGTAGTTGCGATGATGGTGTCATCGATACTTTTGGAGAGATTGGTATAGGCTATGTAGTAACCTATGCAGGAAACTACAACCATGATTGCACCAGCTAACCCCGCCAAAGCAAAAAACTTATTTTTAATACTCAAATAATCTCTTCCTTTCTTTGTTTTGTTTGTCTTTTTAGATAACTTTTTATAAGTATAACATTTTTTCTGCATAAAGTGCAACATAGGCAATCAAATATAGCAAAAATATAGGATATTATGATTTAATAGCGAATGAGTCGCAAGAAATATTGCATACTATCGCCAATAATTAGACTCATAAAACAATTTATAATGTAGAAAATAATATTCATTTATTTTACTTTTTAAATAAACAAATAATTGACATGGATTATTTTTTGTAATATCATGGTGAAGATATAGTTCATTTTGGCAGGCAATGTTTGATTTGCAGGCCAATAGTTTTTCAAAAGTCAGCCGTCATTGCCTTTTGTAAAGGAATTATCCAATGAAATAAATGCAGCTAGATTGAAATTTTATTTTGAGAACTGTAAAAAAGGCTGGCCAGCTTTTGAGAATGATGGTAATTTAGCAACTGCTGTTTTTTAGCTTGCTAGCTTTGCCTAGGCATTAATCTTCTCAAGAATCTCCTGCTTTTTGAGCAGAAGAGGCTTAAAATATTCTTTTTTGGAGGAATGTATCAGTATATGAGTATTAATGAAGGATTGAGAAATATTGCAATTATCGCCCACGTTGACCACGGCAAGACGACGCTGGTTGATGCCATGCTCAAACAGAGCCATGTATTTCGTGCCAATGAACAAGTTGCCGAACGCGTCATGGACTCCAATGATTTAGAGCGTGAAAGAGGCATTACGATATTATCGAAAAATACATCTGTTATGTATAAAGACATAAAAATAAATATTGTCGACACCCCGGGCCATGCTGACTTTGGCGGCGAAGTAGAACGCGTCCTCAATATGGTTGATGGCGTTTTGCTTTTGGTTGATGCTTTTGAAGGACCAATGCCGCAGACAAAATACGTTTTGCGCAAAGCTCTTGAACAAGGACTAAAGCCGATTGTCGTCATCAATAAGATTGACCGTCCCGACCAGCGCGTTGATGATGTTTATGATGAAGTCCTCGAATTGTTTATGGAACTGGGCGCTGATGATGACCAGCTCGATTTTCCTGTTGTCTATGCCACTGCCCGTGACGGCATTGCCAAACTCAATATGGATGATGAAAGCGATAGCCTAGCTCCTTTGATGGACCTTTTAATTAAGGAAATTCCTGCGCCAAAAGGTGATGCGGAAGGCCCTCTTCAGATTATGGTTACTACGCTTGACTCCGATGAATATGTTGGCAAGGTGGCTATCGGCCGCATTATGCGTGGCCAGGCAAAAGAAGGCCAAAATGTCGTCATTATCAGCGGTGATGGTGAAAAAAAATCCAAAATAGGTCAGCTCTTTGTCTATCAAGGCTTAAAGCGCATTCCCGTCAAGACAGCCGGCCTCGGTGAAATAGTGGCTATGACAGGACTGGGCGATGTCAGCATTGGCCATACGATTGCTGATGCCGAACAGCCAGAAGCACTTCCAACCATCAATATTGATGAGCCGACGCTTTCGATGACCTTTGGCGTAAATACGAGTCCTTTTGCTGGCCGTGAAGGCGATTTCGTTACGTCGCGTCACTTGCGTGATCGTCTTTTCAAGGAAACGGAAACAAACGTCAGCTTGAAGGTAGAAGAAACGGATTCAGCTGATACCTTTAAAGTTTCGGGTCGCGGTGAACTGCATCTGTCCATTCTCATTGAAACAATGCGCCGTGAAGGCTTTGAAATGCAGATAGGAAAGCCCGAGGTTATTTATAAGGAAATTAACGGCCAACTTTGTGAACCGATGGAAAATTTAACTATTGAAGTACCACAAGAATTTATGGGTACTGTCATGGAATCGCTTGGCACGCGTAAAGCAGAGCTTTCTAATATGATTGAGCTTGCCGGCTATTTGCGCATGGAATTCGTCATTCCAGCACGTGGGCTTATCGGGTTCAGGTCGGAATTTTTGACCAACACAAAGGGTAACGGTATTATGAATCATGTCTTCCATGGCTATGTCCCTTATAAAGGTGATATACCGGGACGTGCTCGTGGTTCTTTGGTTGCTTTTGAACAAGGCGAAACGACGGCTTACGGTATTTATACGCTGCAAGATCGCGGCACGATGTTTATCTCGCCTAACCAGCAAGTTTATGAAGGAATGATTGTTGGCGAAAATAGCCGTGACCTTGATATTGACATCAACCCCTGCAAGAAGAAAAACGTCTCCAATATGCGTTCTAGCTCCTCTGATGAAGCAATCCGCCTTACGCCACCGCGTATTTTGAGCTTAGAGCAGGCACTCGAATATATTAACAAAGATGAATTGGTTGAAGTTACGCCACAGAGTATCCGCTTGCGCAAACAGATTTTGGATAGACAGCAACGCGGCCGCATGAGAAAAAATAATAAATAAATTTTATAGCAGGATTTACCGCTTTTTTGTTGAATCTAATATGTGTAGCATTATAATTCGCTGCCTGTCCGAGCAGAGCAGGCAGCGAAAATATGCGCAAAAAAGCGAGGTGAAAAGATCTGCTGCCAGTTTTCTGCCATTTTTACACGGTGATGCCGTGTAAATAAATTTTGAGGTAGCAGCATTTATTTTATGAAAGATGTATGGAAAAAAGTAACTGGCTTCTTAGTCGGCGAAGCTGAAGATGACGTCGTTGAAGAAGAAGTCTTAGAAAAAGAGCAACCAATCGCTAATAACGTTATGAAGAAGGAAAAGCCAACTGCTGATGGTACTGCAGCTTATGCACCTACCAATGGGACCAGCAAAAGCTTTGAAAAATATTCTGCGCCACGGTTTAGCCATAATGCTAATAAGCGTGCAAGCAAAGAACCGGATATGAATATCATCGTATTCAATATTGATGCGTTTGATGAGGTAAAGATGGTTGCCGATGCATTCAAACAAAAACGTGCAGTGCTAGTTAATTATGAAAAAGTCGATACTAGCGTGCAAAAGCGCATTTGCGATTTTGTCAATGGTGTCTGCTATGTCTTAAATGGTGAAGTAAAGCGCGTCACGGGGACAATGGTGCTTTACGTGCCAGAAAATATTTCTATTGGCAATGGCTTAATCCACAACGAAAGCAATATTTTCGACAGTCATGCTGTCATCTGATATTATTCGTAGTTTTATTTTACGCGTTCGCGCGGAGAAGACATGCTAAAAATTTGTTCAGCTGCTCCTTAGGAGCAAAAAAGCGACCAGTTGATGGCTGGTCGCTTTTTTCTTAAAAAAATCCTGAAAGTCCAATTGGACTTCCAGGATTTTTTTAAGAAAATAATAGCTTGCGCGAGGTTTCACTATCTTGATTAGCATGAGTGAGCATCGCCTGTGCCGCCTGGGCGAGTATGTTATTTTTAACATAGGCGGTCATTTCCCTCGCCATATTTGCATCTTTTATCGTCGCCAAAGAAGAAGTGGTATTTTCATGTGCCGCCGTGATAATATTTTTGCGCGAAGACATGAGATGATTGATTTGTGCGCCAATAAGCTCGTTGGCATCTGTCAAGTAGAGAACGGCATCATCTAAGACACCGTTTTTTTGGGCCTTGCCGAGCAGATGTTCCCTATTTTCCCGTGTTAAAACGGTATATTGCTGCATTGCATCATCGGAAGGGATAAAGCCAAAAATGTTAGATAAGGTGATATTAGGAATATCAATTTTTATGTTTAAACTACTTTTTGCGGTATCTTGAATATAAAGGCGCTTAACTTCAATTTTTCTGTTGCGGAGCACGACATTGTCCAATATGCCATTGGCTATTTTTGCTCCTTTTTCCTGATAATAAGGGCCGTATAAAGTTTTTAAATTACTCATGCGAGCATCGTAAACAGTTAATATGCCTTTTTTAGCATCCATGGCCAGATTTAGATTATGATTTATCTTATCGAAAGCTTTTGTGCCTTGTTCATAGATTGCCTTGACAAGAGATGAGACGTCGGTAACTTTTGATACGTCAATAATGATAGCATGAATGTCATTGCCGTTGCCGCCACTTTTAGGCCTGTTTTGGAGTGTATCTAGGCCATTGATAAATTCTAAATTAAACCATTGGTTATTGCAAGTGGCACAATAAACGCGAAATCCCTTATTATCAAGGTATTGAGGCCAATTTGAGATGTTGGCATGGCCAAGACTTTTGGTAAAATCTAGGTTGTAGTGGCTAAGGTCGCCTTTTACCCCACCTATTTTGGTGTTATTTTCTGGCAAACCCGGTACGGAAGCAGAAAATTCCAAACCAGTAACAACACCTTTGCTGGTCAAGACTTTAGCACCTGTTGCCGCTTGCATGAGGTTGGCAAAGGAAGAAGCGACGGTATCACCGTTTTTTACGCTTTGACGCAGGCTGTTTAGGTCAATGGTTTTTGCACCATCTATGGAGGAAAATCTAGTCAGAGAAGTAGATCCGGAATCAATAAAGTCATATGTTGCACCACTGGAGATATAGATGCTCTTTCCAGCCAAAGAAGCGATGAAATTGTCCACAGCCGCTTCGCCTTTGACATTATATTTTGCTAAATCATCTTGTAGGTAGCATATTTGCCGTCGATGCCTGCTATTGGGTTTAATTGATTGCTGCTATTTAACGGTTCAATTGGATAGCGGGAATTCTTTTTTCCGGCACGTGCAACAGTAATCTGCTTGGGAACGTAGATTTTATGAGCTGGAATGCCATCTTGAATAGAGATACTATTGCCAGCTGCGCCAGGAGAAATTGTCGTGACTGTTAGCTGGCCATTTTTCATACTCAGCGATACTGGGCCTGCAGTATAATCTGATATATTGGAATCAATTCCAATTTGATAGCTATTAGTAGCATTGTCATACGATATGTTATTGCCTGGAACAAGCTTGCAGTAGATATTAGAATTGATAGTAAAACCTTTTCCAATAGCTCCTGATAAGTTGATAGTATATTTAGCCGTAAGTGGTGAGTGATAGTCAGGGTTGCCAGGCTCGCCAGCACCATCTACACCGTCAGTAAGATTAGCGGAGCCTATTTTTCCCGTGCCAGGCACATCCTTGAGTGTCTTTTTTTCCTGTATGGTTTTTGTTTCATCGTGAGCAGTTTCAATTTTAGCCGGAATAGATTTGCCGGGCACAGTTAAGTTGCTCAAAGGATAATTTGGGGGCTGAATATTGCTTCCCACAGCTGCCGTGGTAAAGTAAAGCTCAGAGCCTTTAGCCTTTACATAACAACTGCTCTTGTTGTCGAGCGTCTGCGCAATTTTTTGCGTAATATCAGCTAGGCTTGAACAGCCTCGAACATCAATCACTATTGCCTTTGGAGAAAGAAATACTTGGTGTCGTGGAAAGCACATAATTATCTGAATCAAAAGAAAAGTCTTTGTTGTTGAACGAGCCGGGAATGGAGCCGCCTTTAGGCAAAGATGATTTTAAATCTATTGCCCAAGTAGCTGGCTTAGAAGGCGTGGCACCAGAAAAATTGGCGCCGCCAGCAGGAATTTGCAATGAATCAATCGGAATCTGTTGCTTTTTATATTGAGTGAAAACCTGTTTTGCCAAAAGGCAGGTTCACATGGGCTTGCTATTTCCCATGCAGTTCTTTTATGAACTTCTCATGCTCTCGCATGAGCACAGACTATATCTTATCCTTCAGCATAACCTGGTAAGGCCTGTCCATATCCGCGCGCTTGCGCGTACTCCCCTCAAGAGGGATAGTCGTTGAACCTTCTCCTATTCGGAGCTTGGCTGCTGATTGCCCATTTTTAAGCACTTAGGATTTAACCTTATGCCATGCAGCAAATTCTTTCTGCTTTTGCTACCATTGCATTTAGCCCTATTTCATGCTTGAGCTGTGGTTTTGCTGCCTTTAGGGGTTTCCAGCAATTAGAACAGTATAGGATAGCCTCCGCTATCGCGACGCGCTCATTTCTAAACGCGCTGACTAGTTGCTTGCTATTAGAGCAAGCACTTCAATCAAAAGGGTCTTTTTGGTGGTCGAGTGAACTATACTTTGGTGGAATTAAGTTCGGTATAGCACTTTGAGATACATAACAAGGTTTTGGCAAAACTTCCCATGATTTGACTACTTTTTTAGTAAAAGTGCCATCTAAAAGGAGTTTTCCGTTATAATTATTTTCTGTGGCAATGCTATTTATCTCGTCATAACACTGGTTGATTTCATTTTGAAGCACACGCCGGTCAGCAATGGTATTTGTATCATTGCTAGCATTGAGTACTTTTTGTTTGATTTTGATGTTTTTAATAATATCGATTTGACTTTGTATCCCCGCTTCTGCAACTTGTAATAAAGACGACCCTGTTTGCACATTTTTCTCATCTTGTGCTAATGATTTAAGCATGACTTGCATTTTTTCCGAAATGGCATATTTAGCTGGCGCATCGCCGGCAGAATTTATTTTTGTCCCGTTGCTAGGTGAAGTGCGTTACGAGAGCGGCTTTGATATTTTTGTTTAAGACATTTTCCGCCTGTAAGGCAACGAGATTGCTGCGAAATACAATACTCATATAAAATGCTGCCAGGAAATTGCTTGAAAAAAAGGTGATAGCATTGCCCGGCAGTGCTCCTTTCTTAATTAAGAAAGTACATAACAATTATAAAATATGTAATTTAATTTGTTCATTGTGAGCAATATTTAAAATACTTTTTGTATAAAAATATATTTAGCTTAATTTGGAAGAAACCCATACCTATTAAAAGAAGCTACAGTCAAATAATACCGTAAATAATGCTGAAGTCTGGAAATAAATCGCCGTAGTTATAGCGGCTGCTTCCACAAAAGTAAGAAGTTTTGCTTTTAGAAATGAACAAAGGAGAAAATGTATATTTTATATGGTATAAATAATTGACAATGAAGTTATTCATATGGTATCATATATAAATGTAAATTGCGCCTTAAGGGCATAATTTATAGCCGCACGGACAGGTTTTAATAGCATCTGCTAACCGAACCGGCGAGCATAAAATGAGGTAGGTGTAAATAATGTACGCTATTTTCCAGACAGGTGGCAAACAATACCGCGTTTCTGAAGGCGATACTATTTTTGTCGAAAAATTAGCTAATGAAGAAGGCGAAACCGTAGTTTTTGACCAGGTTTTGACCGTTGTAAAAGACAGCGATGTCAAGGTTGGTACGCCGGTAGTTGCAGGCGCTAAGATTACGGCTAAGGTTGAAGCTCAGGGCAAGGAAAAGAAGATTCTTGTTTTCAAATACAAGGCTAAATCTAACTATCGTCGTCGCCAGGGTCATCGTCAGCCTTTCACGAAGATTACTATCGAAAAAATTGAATGCTGATTATAAATGACGAAGATAATCGTCAGTCGGCAGGCAAAGGATAATCGGGTCATCGGGTTCAGGATGACGGGGCATTCTGGTTTTGCTGCAGCAGGCAAGGATATTGTCTGTGCAGCAGTTTCCGTTTTAGCTCAGTCAGCATATTATTGTCTCAAAATGCACTTAGAGCAATCACTTGATTACTCAGCGCAAGAAGGCAGTTTATCCCTGTTCCTCAAAGAAGCTCCCAATGCTCAAACCGAGGCCGCTTTTATGGTGGCTGTGCTGGGCTTTCAGGCTATTGAAGAAGCATATCCGAGATATGTGAAAGTATTGGACAACTAGGAGGTGCAACCAAATGTTTAATTTACAATTGCAGCTTTTCGCTCATAAAAAAGGTGTTAGCAGCACCCGTAACGGACGTGATAGCGAAGCTAAACGCCTTGGCGTCAAAGAACAGGCTGGTACCATCGTTACAGCTGGCAGTATCTTAGTTCGCCAGAGAGGCACACATTTTCATCCTGGCAACAATGTTGGCATCGGCAAAGATGATACATTGTTTGCTAAAATTAACGGCAAAGTCGCGTTTGAACGCGCAGGTCGTTACAAGAGACAGGTCAGCGTTTACGCTGCTGAATAATCGCAAAAATCATTATACGAGTTTTCGTATAATGATTTTTTTGTATTTTTTGGGAAACCTAGATTATAGGCTAAAAATATCTTATGAATGGCGGGATTAAAATGCTAAATATCAAAAAGACTGCTAAAGATTTAATGAAGTTTATCGATGCTTCCCATTCTACTTTTCATGTTATTAAAAATAGCGAAGAAATGCTCTTGAAGGCTGGTTTTACGCAGCTTAATCCACAAGAAAAATGGCAGTTAAAGCCCGGTGGAAAGCATTTTGTCAATGTGTTTGGCAGTACTTTGGTCGCATTTACAATCGGCGAAAAACCGCTTTCCAGCTTGCGCGTTGCCACCTCACATACGGATTTCCCTTGCTTGCGAATAAAGCCAATGGCTTCTGTGGTGGAAAACGGCTATGGCAAGTTAAACATTGAAGTTTATGGCGGCATGATTAGAAATACTTGGCTTGACCGTCCTTTGTCAATTGCCGGTAAAGTCGTGTTAAAAGGGAAAAAGGCCTTTATGCCCCGCGTCGAATTGATTGATTGCAAACGTCCGCTTTTGACCATTCCTAACTTAGCCATCCACATGAATCGCAAGGTTAATGAAGGTGTTGAACTTAATCCGCAAAAAGACATGCTCCCTCTCATGAGTATGGACGGACAAAAGGAGCTCGCAAAAGATTTCTTTGATGACTTTTTGGCAGAAGAATTAAAAGCAAAAAAAGAAGATATTCTCTCTTATGAACTGACCATCTATCCGGCAGAAGACGGTTGTTTTGTTGGTCCTAAGGAAGAATTCATTTCTTCGCCGCGTCTTGATAACCTTACGTCAGTCAAGGCATGCCTCACCGGTATTATCAATGGTAAGCGCTCAAATGGTATCAATGTTTCTGCTTTATTTGATAATGAAGAAGTCGGCAGCAATACCAAGCAGGGTGCTGACTCCATGGCTTTACCGCAAATTATTGAACGCATTTATGTGGCTCTTGGTTATACAAGAGAAGATTACATGGCAGACATTTCTGGCGGGTTTTTGCTTTCGGCAGATGTTGCGCATGCCATGCATCCTAATGTTCCTAGCAAGAATGATATTACCAATAAGCCTGTCCTAAATGGTGGCGTAGTCTTGAAGATTGCCTCTAGTCAAGCTTATGTCGGTGATGCGGAAGCAATTGGCACTATTCACGCTCTTTGCCGCGATGGCAAAATTCCTTGTCAGCACTTTGTCAATCGCTCCGATGAAAGAGGCGGCAGCACACTGGGTTCAATGCTTACAGCACTTATGCCCATGCGTGGTATGGATATTGGTGTACCTCTTTTGGCAATGCATTCAGCTCGTGAAACTATGGGGACGGCTGACCAGACTGCTATTGAAGCACTTGTCTGTGAATTTTTCTCTAAATAATTATTTTTTAATAGGTATGGATACGGCTGCCAGTTTTTCTGGCGGCCGTTTTTGTTTGAAATGATTTTGGAGGCTGCATTTTCCTCTTTGAGGTTGGATACGACTAGCCGCACTCTATAAAGAGGTGATACGTACACTTTTTGATATAATTTTATATTTCTCACATATTTTTAGAAAAATTATAAGCTATAAAAGCATTTAGAAGAATTCATTTCATAAAATAGAGAAATATATTATAATAAGATTAATCAAAGAAAAAGGGGGGAGCTGTCTTAGCAGCAAAAGAAATGAGCGAAGAATTTATTCATACGGGACATCGTGTATTTTTTGGCAGCAATAGGGTAGAGAACGAAGTTATAAAAAAGAAGGTGACAGATGATGAGATAAGTAACAATAATCAAGAACAAGAAAAGTCTTCTGCTGAAGATATTGCAGCGCGCATTGCCAACGATAGGCAGAAAAACCACGATGATATATTAGAAAAAGCACGTAACATTAAATAAAATGAGCGAGGCACATGCCTCGCTCATTTTATTTAATTAATAGACTTTCAATTTAATAAACAGAATATTCTTTTATTTAATTGTATCTTTAACACACTTTTTTATACCAATAATCAGTATAAAAAGAACAATTATTAAAAATATTAAAATATATA
>JAHHSR010000002.1 GCA_020025075.1 Pectinatus sp.
ATTGAAACAAGAATTTTTAGTGGAGTTGAAAATGATCCATCAGTTGCAACAGTAAAAAAAGGTGTTGAAATGATGAATGAATTCAATCCAGATTTAATAATCGGTATTGGCGGAGGATCACCTATAGATGCAGCTAAAGCTATGTGGATATTCTATGAACACCCGCAATTTACTTTCGAAGAGGCGGCCAAGCCATTTAACCTTCCCGAGTTAAGGCAAAAAGCCCATTTCATAGCTATCCCCACCACAAGCGGTACCGCTACCGAAGTTACTTCATTCTCAGTTATTACAGATAATGAGACAGGAGTTAAATACCCTATCGCAGACTACAATATAACACCAGATGTAGCTATAGTTGATACTAACTTAGTTCAAACTATGCCTAAAACTTTAGTTGCTAACACGGGTATGGATGCCTTAACTCATGCTTTAGAAGCTTATGTTTCAACAGCTAGAAATCCTATAACTGATGCATTAGCAATGAAATCAATCGAAATGATTATAGATAACTTATACGACTCATTTAAAGGAAAAAATCAAGCTAGAAAAAATATGCATATTGCTCAAAACTTAGCTGGAATGGCATTTTCAAATGCTATATTGGGAATAGTTCACTCAATGTCTCATAAAACAGGAAAAATATTTAATATCCCTCATGGTTTAGCTAATGCCATATACTTACCAGCAGTTATCCAATTCAATGCTAAAACAGCAATGAAAACTTATGCTGATGTGGCTAGTAGATTAAGATTAAAAGGAAATAATGAAGAAGAATTAGTAGTTTCTTTGGTTAATTTAATTAAAGACTTAAGAAATAAAATGGGAATGGCTAATTCATTAAAAGAATTTGGAATTTCAGAAAAAATGTTTAAAAAGAATCTAGATTCAATAGCCGAGACTTCTGTCGGCGATCCTTGCACTGGTACTAATCCAAGAGAAATATCAGTAGAAGAGATGAAGAATTTATTTGAAGCTGTTTACCGCGGAGAAGATATTAACTTCTAACAAAAATATAATTAATTACAAAAAGAAGATTATCCTAGGATAATCTTCTTTTTGTAATTGCAAGAATTCCTGCATGACATACTCCCGCCGCCCAGACCCTCGGGGTTGAAACAGAGACTTCTCGCTCGATGTGGCTAATGCCGCAGGACTGTCTCACAGTTTCTTTATAGTTTAAAAGGAAAGTATTTTTGCCTTCATTTCTTATTCATTATTACTATTGCCAATCATTTCGGCTAAATATAACATTAATACAACTATTACTCAAAATCAGATTTTTGTTGATTGGTCGCATTCATCTCGCTGCCTGCTTGCAAGGCGAGGAGATTCTTGCAAATTTAGTTAAAACATTGTTATAAACTCTTTCCCCCAAATATCCATTTCTTTTAATATAGGAAGTAATTTTTTCCCCATATCAGTAAGTGAATATTCCACCATTGGAGGAACTCGGTTATAAATCTTTCTGCTAACTAAATAATTTTTTTCTAAATCTCTTAATTGCTGAGTTAACATTTTTTGACTAATTTCAGGAATTAAATTTTTAAATTCATTAAATCTTATAATTCTATGAATTCCAAGATTCCAAATAATAAGTGCCTTCCATTTACCACTTATAACCTCTAATGTTACTTCTATCTCACACCTATAATTATGGCAACTAACTTTATTAATTCTATCTTTTGGCAGTGAACCTCACCCACTTAAAATTACTCTATAATTTTTGAAGTGGAAGCTTCTTCTTGGGAAGTAGTTGCTTTTATTAGCCAACTATATTTACCAAGCTATCCCCATAGTTCCTACGGTTCTTTTGATTTATGATATTTCTCTTATTCTTAGACCTTCAGCTAGTATATTTTTACTCCTATTTTTATATATCTACTGATTATATTATATCACTTTGTCTTTTGAAAAACAATATGGCAATTCATCGCACCACCTATGGAAGTAGGCAACTTCTTGCCCGTTAGGTTAAATGAACAAGGCTCTATTTTCTACAAATTTTTTGCAATTTGAGGTCTTTTCTCGTTTTTGTAGCCGCATTCATGGCAAAACTGGCTGTACGGGCTTTGACCAGTTTCTTACCCTGCTCTTTCAATTTGTACTGCAAGAATGCAGTAAACATACTCTAGCCGTTGTTGGCAACGAATTTTCCGATTTTGACTAAATATAGTACAATACAGTTATTACCCAAAATTAGATTCTTGTTGCTTGATTGCGATTCATCCCGCCGCCTGTTTCGCAAGACAGGGGGATGAATCGCGAATTTAGGTTAAAAATATATTTCCAGTCCCTTTTTTATCGTCTCGACGTGAAGCGGCAGACAAGGTCCCGACTCACCGTCAATATCGCTTTCTAATTTTTCCGCACAATCAATAAAAAACTTTTCGGCCTGCAAGTAGGTTATATGCGCATTTGCCGTCACGGGCTTACGGGCGACAAGCTCCGCCGTAAAACCCACAAGGTCAGGTATGCCGCACTGCTCCAGCATAATAAGGTCGAGCTTGCCATCATCAAATTGCGCCTCAACCGAGACATTTTTAAGGCCTGCCACAACCCTGCTATTGACGATGAGGACAAAAAAGGCCGCACAGCTTCTGACCTGGCCATCGGCATTAACATTTAGCTGCAATGGGCGAAATTTGGGCAGCTCCCCCAAGCCGCGCATGTAATAGGCAAGCTTGCCAAAGGTGTTCTTTAAACGCCGGTCAACACCATGTGCCACGGATGTAAGGCGACCGGCACTGACAACATTGACAAAATAGCGGTCATTTACCTTGCCAATATCAATGAGACGCCGCTTATCAGAAGCAATGCGCTCCACATAATGGGATAACTTTTCCGCTCCCACGCCCAAACAAGTGGCAAAATCATTTGAAGTGCCGCTGGGGAAAATTGCCAAGGGAAGCTCAAAGCCGGCTTTGAGCTGCAAATTAACAGTGCGATTGAGCGTCCCATCACCGCCTGCGACAATAATTCCCCTTGGCCTTACGGCCTTGAGGCAATCGATGAAACCTTCGTCGGCAGGCGTAGTGCGATACGGAACAATCAGGCAGCCATGCAGCTGAAATAAATGCACTATTTTGTCGAGCTTTTTTTTGAACTCGCCGCCGCCTGATACGGGATTATAGGCGAGAACGAATTTTTTCATTTTTGCCTCCTTTAATTGCTTTTAGGCGAATTAAAAACGCCAAGACGAGATAAAATCTTAATTGCAATGCGCCCGATGATGGGAATCGCCGCCATATCGCTTTCGAGCACGCCTTTTATCGCGATGAGCACCACGACATAGACAATGCATCCCAAAAGAACGGCGCACAAAGTAGCAAGGGCATTGCTGCCGAGCCAGCCAAATAAAAAGATATAGGCAAAGTAAAGAACGGCACCCATGATGGCCACGGCAAAAGTATTCTTGATGATTTGCACGAGCTCCATCTTATAATTTATATAATGATAGAGAAAATACAGGTTAATGAAGGCAGCGATGCCAATATCAGCAGCCGTCGCCCAAGCGGCGCCCATAATGCCGAAGCGAGCTGTAAAAAACCAGTTCAAGACGACCTTGACCGCAGCGGCGATAATCATATTTACCATCGGCACGGTAGGATGACCAAGCCCCTGCAAGACAGCGGTCGTAACTTGATGCAGCCCCAGCAAGACAATGGAAAAAGCGGAAACCCAAACAGCTGGACCCGCATCTGGCGCATTATAAATAAGCGTTGAAATAGGTACAGCCAAAATGAGAACAATCATAAAGGCGGGAAAACAAATAAAATTAGATATGCGTATGGCCGCCGCCGTCTGATTAAAGCAGCTATCGTGGTCGCCTAAGACACGCGCCTCAGAAATTGCCGGCACAATGCTCACGGCAAGAGCTGCTGTCAAAATTGTCGCCAAATTGACAAGCGGCACGGCCATGCCTGTCAAATAACCAAATAGCTTCGTCGCTTCGTTTACAGAATAACCGGCCGCCTCAAGACGCTGCGGCACGATAATGAGGTCCAAATTAGCGACGATGGGCAGCATGATGCTCGTCGCTGAAACGGGCAGCGCCAATTTAAAAATGCGCTTCATTATCTTTAGTGCCGTTTCAGGCTTTGTGCCAGAAGGGGGCGCAAGATGCGTGCCATAGACTGATTTTATATCGCGGTCGAGCTGCCAGTGAAAGTAGATGAGTACCAAAAGACCCGCTACGGCTCCAGCCAGCGCGCCCAAGCTTGCGCCAGCGGCGGCAAATTGAATGCCATAAGGAAGCAGCATCTGGGCAAAAACGACCATTGTAATAACGCGAAAAATCTGCTCGGCAATCTGCGACACGCCTGTCGGCGTCATGCGCTGCCAGCCTTGCAGATAACCGCGCGAACTCGCTAAAATCGTGACGAAAAAAATGGCCGGCGCCAAAGCGACAACTGCGTAATAGGCACGTGGGTCGCGAATTATCTGCCACTTGATGAGCCAGTCAGCACCAAAATAAGTCAAGATACTGCAAATAATCCCCGTAACGAACATAAGCCCCATCGAAATGTGAAAGATGCGCTTAGCGCCCCAAATATCCTTTAGGGCAACTTTCTCAGCCGTAATGATGGAGATGGCCACGGGCACACCTGCCGTTGAAATATTGAAGGCCAAAAAATAGATGGGAAAAGCCATCTGATAAAGACCTATCCCCTCGCCGCCCAAGACGCGCGAGACAAAAATCCAGTTAAGAGAGCCGATTACCTTGACAACGATGCCGGCAACCGTCAAAATCAGCGTACCCTTTAAAAAAGTTGCGCCATTATTTTCCTTTGTCTGTGTCGATGTCTGTGTTTTTATTAGTTGCACCTGCTTTTTCTCTTCGCCGCAGCCTCCTCGCTGCAGCCATAATAAATCCTGCCGCCCCACGAGCACGGCAGGCAGTTTCTATCTTGTTTCCAAGCTGCCTTTACCATATAATATAAATATGGTAAAGGCGGCAATAAATACGCAGGCAAGGCCCTAAAAGGCGCCAATTTTGCCTGCAACTGAAAAAATTATAGCATTTATCGCGAAAGTACGCCAGTAAAATTTCTTTACGACACCGCTTGCTGCCAACTGGCAAAAGGATTTCTATGGAAAACAATATTATTGGCTTCGACATAAATATAGGTCGCCACAAACCAGAAACCATCGTCAACAAAAATGCCAAATGTCCTTTTTGTGACTATGAACGCCTCGAGGATATTATTGACACTTGTGGTGAAATGACCCTGCTTAAAAATAAATATAATGTCCTTGAAAATGCCTTTCAAACCGTTCTTTTAGAAACTCGCCGCTGCGGTTCGGATATGCCCGATTATACCAAGGAGCACATGCGCGCCCTCATCCACTTTGGCGTAAAGCACTGGCAAAAAATGCTAAAAAGCGGTCAGTACACGGCCGTGCTCTTTTTCAAAAATTATGGGCCGCTTTCCGGCGGCACGATGCGCCATCCGCACATGCAAATTATCGGCCTAAAAGACCGCAACCTTTCTGCCATGTTTGACCCAGATGACTTTGTCGGCATTGAAATCGCTGCCCTAAACGGCGTGCGCTTAACGCTTTCTACCAAGCCGCGCCTCGGCTTTACGGAATTTAATATCGTCATGAAAAAAGGCGGGCTTTTGGATACGCTTGCCGATTTTATAAAAATCTGTGTCCACTTTCTCATGAAAAATTATGGCGCGCCGTGCTCTAGCTACAACATTTTCTTTTACCACCTAAAAGACGGCATTGCCGTAAAAATCATGCCGCGCTTTGCAACTTCACCGCTTTTTATCGGCTACAACTTACGACTTCGTCCCAACAATCTCGCACAGGTCGCCTTGCGCGTCAAGAGATTATATTTTTCTAAATGATGCGGCTAAGCCGCATTTTTATATATAAAGAATTTTTAAATTATTTCAAAAGGTGTGATATTATGTCTAAAAGAACAAAACTTCTCGGACTCGCCTTCTTTTTGCTCTTAGCCGGCACGAGCTGGTATTTTTTCTCGCCGCATGAAACTTCCCCGCCGCCTGCCAAAACAGAGCCGCCAAAAATCATCGTCTACGTCTGCGGCAGCGTAAAAAGGCCCGGCGTCGTCGAACTTTCTTCGCCCTGCCGCGTACATGACGCGATAAAAGCTTGCGGTGATTTGACTAAACGGGCTGATGCCACTAGCGTCAATATGGCCCTGCCCTTAAATGATGGCGACCAGATTGAAGTAAAGGAAAAAAGCCCTGCTTCGATAAATGCACTCGCGGCAGCGGAAAAAGGCAAGGTAAATATCAATACAGCCGATGAAAAAGCGCTCGACAAGCTGCCCGGAATCGGCCCCTCTATGGCTAAGCACATCATCGAGCACCGCGAAAAAAACGGTCCTTTCAAAGATACTGACGCCTTAAAAAATGTGCGCGGCATCGGTGCGGCAAAGCTTCAAAGGCTGCAAGATTTCATTTGCGTCTGAGGCCATTATTATGAAAGGCAGATACCCCCTCACTTTAGCAAATATCGCCTGTGGCGGCCTTTCCCTTTCCCTTTATCTCTTCGCCCTGCCAGGCAATGCCCCGCCCCTCAAAATACTTTTTCTTTTGGGTATTCTCCTTGTTTTTTTAATCGCCTTGCTCAAAAAAAAGCCGCCCGGCCTTTTCATGCTTTTTTTCTTTGGCGCCTTTTTCCTGGGCGCCTGGCGCTGCCATCTTTTGCCCCAGCCGAGCGTTTTTTCTATGCCCTTTGGCCAGACCGTAAGCATAAGCGGCCAAATTGCGCAGCCGCCCGCCATAAAAAATACCCCCACTGGCGTTACCGTGACCTATCTATTAAAGGACATACGCCTTAACGGCAATTTCTGCCCCGGCAGCATTTATCTTTCCACACAGGAAAAAGACTCGCTTTATTTTGGCAGCGGCGATACGATTGCGGGAAAAGGCAAGCTTCGCCCCGTCAATACACTTTCTAACTTTCACTGTCCCTATCCGCTTTTTGTGCTGCAAAACGACGTTACAGGGCGCCTTTTTACGCCTGAAGTTCGCTGCCTTAAAAAGAGCACTGCCCCTTTTGACCAATTCAAGAAAACACTTTTTTCTTTCCGGCAGCGCTTTCGCGCCTTCCTCGCTCGCCACTACGGCACAGAGATTTCTGCCGTAATTTTTTCCTTGCTCTTTGGCGGTTATGAAAATCTTTCAATAAAAACTATCGACAACTTTGCCGCTACGGGACTCATCCATATTCTCTCCGTATCGGGTTCTCATATCACGCTTTTAGCAGGCGCCGTTATTTATTTAGGACGAAAAATCAAGCTTCCCCTCCCGCTGCAATTTGCCTTGCTTACCATTTGCATCTTTATTTATGGCGCCCTGGCAGGCTTTTCGCCGCCCGTCCTGCGCGCCGGTCTTCTTGGCCTTTTGGGTTTTGGTGCCTTAATTTTAAAGCGCGAGGCCAATGCCCGCTATCTGCTCGCGCTCGTCTTTTTCAGCTTATTATCTTTTGAGCCGCGCTTACTTTTTGACATTGGCTTTGAGCTTTCCTTTGCCGCCACGGCAGGGCTTGTCTATCTCTTTGCGCCTTTTTGCCGCCTGCTTGCTAATCTTTATTATCCCATTCGCATCATCTTGGCCGCAACATTGGCGGCGCAGCTTGCCTGCTTGCCCCTTTTGGCCTATTATTTTGGCTCATTTTCCCTTTGCTCCTTTTTGAGCTGCCTTTTGGCTGGCCCCATCTTAGAAATGCTCATCGTCATTGCCATGCTCGGCAGTGTTATTTTTGTCCTAAGCCCCTTCTTGGCCGTTTTGCCCTTTTCTCTTTGCGCCGCCCTCGCCAAAATAACGCTTGCCGAGATAAATCTTTTAGCCAATTTGCCCTTAGCGCAAATTTTCGTGCCCGCCTTTTCTCCCGTGGGAATAGCCGCCTATCTTTTTCTTCTTTTTCTCTTAGCAATGCCCAAAAAGCGCCGCTTTTTAAGTCTTTTTAGCCAAAAGCAGCGCCTTTTTCCCTATTTTTGCCTTTGCTATCTCTTCTTGCTTGGATGTTTTTTTCTCTCGCCGGCAAAAGCTCATGTCTACTTTTTCGACGTCGGCCAAGGCGATGCTGCGCTCATCGTCGACTCGCACAAAAAAGCTGCCCTCATTGATACGGGCGGCCTGCGCAGCAATGAAAATTTTATCGCCCAGCGCGTTATCTTGCCTCAGCTGCGCCGCCTCGGCATCAAGAAAATTTCCTACCTCTTTTTATCTCATCCGCATGCCGACCATGCCTCGGCCGTACCGCAAATAGACCAGCACATTCCCATCGAGCGCATTATCATCGGCGGCAGCCCAGCAGTATATGCCGCCCTCTGGAAAAAAGAGCTCTCAACACCTATAATAAAAAGGCTGCATCGGCCCAAAGAAGGCGAAAAATTTCTTCTCGGCGAAATATGCTTCACTGTTTTGGACGCAGGCGAAGAAAATCCTAAAAGCGACCAAAATGAAGCCTCCTTGCTTCTTGCCGCACAATATAAAGGCTATAACTTGCTCTTTACAGGGGACTTGACCCCGCAAGGTGAACGGCGCGCTGTCAAAAATCTAGGAGAAAAATTGCGCTGCGACATTTTAAAAATTCCGCACCATGGCTCCGGCCTTTCCTCAACGCCCGAATTTATCAACGCCTGCCAGCCCCGGCTCGGCGTCATCAGTGTCGGCAGGGGAAATGACTACAAGCATCCCGCCCAGCGCGTTCTTGCCCTGCTCGAAAAAAAACGGATACAGGTTTTTCGCACCGATGAATGCGGCGCCGTACACATTGAGCTGTGCGGCAAAAAGCACCGTATAAATACTTGTGCCGCAGCCAAAAAAATCACGCTTCAAGCGGCCTAATTGATAAAAGAGGATTTTACATGCAATATGAAGCATCTTTAAAAAAATTATCAGAAAAAAAATTACCAAATGCCATCTTGCTTGCCGGCGAAGAAGATTATCTGGCAGAGCGCTTTTTAGACCGCCTTTTTTCCCGTCTTTTACCAAGCGGCAATCATTCAGCAATTGCCAAGCTCTCCTCCCCTTCTTTTTCGGAGCTTGCCGCCGCTTGCAAGGCCATTTCTTTCTTCGAGCCACAAAATATCGTCATGCTGCGCCAAGAAAAATGCCCCAACGACAAGAAGCTGCCCCCACTTTTAGAAAGTCTCGATGAAAATACCTTTCTAATTTGGCGGACACCAAAGCTCGACAAGCGGCAATCACTTTACAAAAACTTTAACAAATACGGGCTGGCGGTCGATTTAATCGCTCCACGCCCTTATCAAGCTGGCGCCTGGATAGCGCAAAAGTTGCGCGAAATAAAAAAAGACCTTTCACCGGCAGCACGCGAATATCTTCTCACGGCCCTTTCCCAGCTGCCCGAATTGCCCCTCGGCTTTTTAGAGCAGGAGTTTGAAAAGCTGCGCTTTTTTGTCGATGGTCCCAAAATAAGCCGCGCTGACCTCATCGCCTCTTTTTCCAGCCTGCCTGAAATATCCGGCTTTGCTTACGCCGAGGCCGTGGCCGCCAAAGATGCACCAGCGGCATTAAAACTCTTGGAGAGGCAAAGACAAGAGGGTGTCAAAGTCCCCTTAATCGTCGGCATTTTAAATCGTCAGCTTCATTCGCTCTGGCAAATAAAAGCACTTGCCGCCGACGGCCTTGACAATGGCGCTATCGCTCAAAAGGTGAAACTGCCACCCTTTGTCGTGCAAAAATTGGCGCAAAAGGCGCGCCTTTTTTCACTTGGTGAGCTATACGAGGGCATCATCGACCTTTCAGAGGCTGATTATGCCTTCAAAACAGGCAAAGCGTCGCCGTTCTTTCTCGAAACGCTTACCATAAAGCTATGCCGCCGTCTTTAAGTACCATAAGTACTATTTTTGTAGTATAATAAAAAGATACGATTATTGAAGAACGAGGTGTCCACATGGGAAATAAACTTGATGCCATCGCCGCTAAAGTCAATGCCGGTGAGCGGCTGACGCGCGAAGACGGTCTTACACTTTTTGCCTCAAATGACCTGGCGCGCATCGGTTACTTGGCCGATTTAGCACGCCAGCGGATTAGTGGCGATTACGTCTACTACAATGTCAACTTGCACATAAACCTGACAAATATCTGCATCGGCCAGTGCAAATTCTGCGCCTTCGGCTGCACCAAGGAAAGCCCCCAAGCCTATGAACTGACACGCGAGGCTGTTCTAAAGCGCATTGAAGCGGCCAGTGCCGACCCCGATTTGCGCAATTTGCACATCGTCAGCGGCATGCACCCCGACTGGCCCTATGAATACTATCTCGATATCATCAAGGCCATTCACGAAAAATATCCCCAGCTCCATATCAAAGGCTTTACTGGTGTTGAAATTACGCACTTTGCCAAAATTTCCGGCAAAAGCCTCACGCAGATTTTAAGTGAGCTGCAAGCAGCGGGACTTGAGACCATGCCCGGCGGCGGCGCTGAAATTCTCGATGACACCTTGCGCCAAAAGCTCTGCCCCAACAAGGCGACGAGCAAAGAATGGCTCGACGTGGCACGTGCTGCACATAGTCTCGGCATCAAGACCAATGCGAGTATGCTCTACGGCCATCTTGAAACGTACAAACAGCGCATCGACCATCTTCTCACATTGCGCGCCTTGCAAGACGAAACGCACGGACTGCAAACTTTTATCTGCTTTCCTTTCCAGCCCGGCAATACGGCACTTGAAAAAAGTATTCGCCGCACGAGTGTCTGGGATGATTTAAAAACCATGGCCATAAGCCGCCTCATGCTCGATAACGTGCACAACATCAAGGCCTACTGGGTCATGCTCACCTTGCCCATTGCCCTTTTGGCTTTAGGCTTTGGCGCCAACGATATTGATGGCACGGTGGGCGGCGAAAAAATCATGCATGCCGCAGGCGTCTCCTCGGAAAAGGCGCTCTCGCGCAATGTCCTCATCGACGCCATTCGCACGGCGGGACGAATTCCGGCCGAATGTGACTGCAATTGCAATATCATAAGAACCTTTTAAGGGGAACATTTATGGATACAATTGAAGCTTTGCTGCAAAAGGCTGCCGCGGGAAAAAGGCTCTCCTTTGAAGAAGCACTTCGCCTTTATGACGAGGCCCCGCTTTTATCCTTGGGGCAGGCCGCCCGCAGCGTCAAGATGAAAAAGAGCGGCAAAAAAGTTTTTTATAATATCAACCGCCACATAAACCTCAGCAATACATGTACGGCGCTTTGCCCGCTTTGTGCCTTTTCCGTAGAAAAGGGCGCCAAGGCAGGCTATCTTCTAAGCCGTGCCCAAGTAGAAGAATTTCTGGCTAAGACCAAAAAAGAAGCACCTAACCTGACAGAAATCCACATCGTCAGCTCACTTTGCCCCGATGTCGATTTTTCTTATTATCTCGATATTGTGCGCTGCGTACGCGAATTTTTTCCCAATATCGCCATTCAGGCTTTTACGCCCGTCGAAATAGTCCATTTTGCCAAAATTTCTCACCTGCCTTACCAAGAAGTCCTGCAAAAGCTCAAAGAAGCGGGCCTTACCGCCTTGCCGGGTGGCGGCGCTGAAATTCTTGACGACGAAGTGCGCGCTATCATCTGCCCTGACAAGGCTTCAAGCCAGCAGTGGATAGAGGTCGTCAAAACGGCTCACGCCATGAAAATTCCCACCAATGCTTCCATTCTTTATGGTCACATAGAGACAAAAGAGCAGCGTTTAAAACACCTTTTTACGCTGCGCAAAATCCAAGATGAAACACATGGCTTTTGCTCCTTCTTGTCCTTTCCCTTTTTGCCCCAAAATACGCCCCTGGCAAAAAAATACAGCATTACGCCCCTTTCCGCTTGGGAAAATCTTCGCCTCATAGCCATAAGCCGCCTCATACTCGATAACTTTGAGCACATTAAGGCCTTCTGGATTATGCTTGGCACTGACATTGCGCAAGTGGCCCTACACTTTGGCGCTGATGACCTTGACGGCACTGTCGGCGAGGAAAAAATCATGCATGCGGCAGGCGCTAGCGGCAACAGCCTCATGTCGCGCCAAAAACTCCGCCAGATGATAAAGCTTTCCGGCTTTGAGCCGACAGAGCGCGACTCATTTTATCAAAGCCTCGAAGGAAAAAATAGCCATTAAAACTAGTTTGCACCTTCAGCATAAAGCCATTTTCTTGGAAAGGCTTTCAAAAAAGAACGCTCAAACAAAAGTAAACTAAAAAGGAGGAGCTGCTCGTCAAAATATCCTAAAAAAGTGCCAATAATAACCATCTGGCCATTGATGAACTTTAGCACATGGATATGTTGACCATATTTTGAGTAGCAGAGAAAGAAATTGGCAAGATTATCCGATGAAAAGGCCATAAAAATGCTCCAATCCGGCGATTTGCTCTCCTTGGGTCAAGAGGCTGATGCCGTACGTGAAAAAATGCACCCTGGCAATATCGTTACCTTTATCATTGACCGAAATATAAATTACACGAATATCTGCCTCAACGAATGCAGCTTCTGCGCCTTTTATCGCTCCAAAAGCGATGCGCAGGCCTATTGTCTCTCGCTTGACGAAATCTTGCAAAAGGTTGGCGAGGCCGTCGCCTGCGGCGCAACTCAGGTCATGCTCCAAGGCGGACTCCATCCCGATCTTGACTTTTCCTATTATCTCAAGATGCTTCGCTCCATCAAGGCGCGCTATAATATCACGGTCCATTCCTTCACGGCAACTGAAATCCTGCATTTTTCTAACCAGACGGGATATAGCTACAAAGAGGTCCTAAAGCGCCTACAAGAAGCTGGTCTTGACTCACTGCCCGGCGGGGGCGCTGAGATATTGGTTGACCGCGTGCGAAAAATTATCAGCCCCAAAAAAATCATGACCGAACCTTGGCTTGAAATTATGCGCTGTGCGCACGAAATCGGCATGAAAACAACGGCCACGATGGTCATAGGACTCGGCGAAACGCAAGTAGAGCGCATCGAGCACATGCGCCGCATCCGCCAGCTGCAAGACGAGACGGGCGGCTTTCGCGCTTTCATCATGTGGACCTTCCAGCCCGGCAATACAAAACTGGGCGGTGAAAAGACTGATGCGGTAAGCTACCTAAAGACACTTGCCACCGCGCGGCTTTACCTCGACAATATCAGTCATATCCAAGGCTCTTGGGTCACACAGGGAAAGCGTATCGGGCAGCTCTCTTTGGCCTTTGGCGCCGATGACCTCGGCAGCATAATGCTTGAAGAAAATGTCGTACGCGCCGCGGGCACGAGTCATGCCATGTCTGTCGGCACCATGCTCGATATGATTTATGCTGCTAAAAAAATCCCTGCCCAGCGCGATACCAAATACGATTTAATCAAAATTTACGATGAAAAAAGAAGGTAATACCTTGTCTGACAACAAAATTCCTCAAGCTGATTTCGCCTTAATCGGCGGCTCCGGCACGCTCTCGAGCGATTTTCCAGCCCGCCTTGCAGCACCTGACATCAAAATCATCGCCGACGGGCTTGTTTTTGAAACGCCTTATGGCAAGACGCCTCCTTTGCGTCTCTTCACAGTTGGCAAAAAGCGCGTCCTCACCTGCAAGATGCATGGCTGGCGCCATGGAACAAGTCGCGCCGATGCTTCGCGCCAAATCTTTTGGACTTTTGAACAGGCAGGCATTAAGCAAATCATCGCCGATGGCGGCGTCGGCACTGCCAACCATCTTTTGGACCCGCGCGATTTCGTCATTCCCGACGATTATCTTGACTTATCATGCCGCAAAGATGTAGGCCTTGCTGGCAAGTACCTTCTTATCATGCGCGAGGCATTGTGTCCTAGCTTGCGCCATGCCCTCATCGAGGCGACGCGCCGCAACTTTAAAGGACGCATTTTCACGCGCGGCATCTACGCCAATACGGATGGTCGCCACTTTGAAAGCCCGGCAGAAATAGCCATGCTCAAGGGACATGCCGACATCGTCGGGCAGAGCATCTGCCCCGAAGTCTATCTCGCCAGAGAAATTGGCGCCTGCTATGCCGGCCTTTATTATGTGGTAAACTACGGCGAGGGTATTAAGACCTGGTCGCACGACACCCTTTGTGATATCTTCTACGATGATGCAGAGCTCATCGGCACAATCCTACTCGATACGATACGGCATTTTTCACCCGAAAAAAAAGAATGCCACTGTGCCGAACTGCGCAAAAAGACTTTGCTCAAGGGGATTTATGATGACTGAAGAAAAAAGGCGTCACAAAAAGAAAAATGCAAAGGATTTAGAAAAAACGGCGAAAAAGCCTGAAGCTGCTCCTAAGTGGATTATCACCCTCGAACGCGGTGCAGGAAAAAAGCATATTTTAAAGCTCACACCGCTCATGCTGCGCTATGGCCTTTTGAGCATTGTCATCCTCGCCTTGCTTCTCATCGTCTCTTGCGGCCTGTCAGGCTATTTGCTCTTTTCGCGCCAGTCAAGCCAGCAGACAATAGAAGCCTTGCAAAAAGCCAACGCTATCCAACAGCAGCAGCTCGTGGAGCTGGCGCAAAAGGCTACCCAGCTGCAAGGCCAGCTCGATAAGCTAAACGGCGAAGAAAACGAATTAAAGGCACTTTCAAATTTAGGCGTCGACACAAAAAAAGACCCCGACGCCGCAGCAGCTGCTGCAGCCCAGTCGGGCGGCGGCCAAGGCGGCCCCTGGATTGCGCCGGATTACCAAAATATCAGCGCCGTCTTTGACAACATTGAAAAGCGCATCAAATTACACGAAAAAAATCTCGCCCTCATTCGGCAAGCGCTCTTAAAGCAGCGGCAAAGCGGCACATTAATTACACAAAAAGTCGTTACCACGCCTTCTGGCTGGCCTGCCCACGGCACAATCAGCTCTCCTTATGGCTTCCGTTGGCACGGCACCGATTTTCATCCCGGAGTCGATATTGCCGCCGATTACGGCACGCCCATTCGCGCAACAGCCGATGGCGTCGTCACCGCTGCCGGCTGGAACTCGGGCGGCTATGGCAACATGGTCGACATAAGACATGCCAGCGGCCTTTTGACGCGTTATGGGCACGCTTCCAGCGTTGTCGTTCATATCGGGCAGCACGTAAAGCGCGGCCAAATCATAGCCTATGTCGGCAGCACGGGTTATAGCACGGGACCACATGTCCACTACGAAGTCCGCCTTAACGGACGTCCCATCGACCCGATGCCTTACCTATAAAAGACCAGGCGAAAGCCTTGCTTTCGCCTGTCATAAAAATAAAGAAAAAGAGGTGTTTTATTGTCCCTTACGGGCAAAAGTATTATGGAAAACAGCAAATTACTGAATTGGCGCTCTTTGGCCATGATGGGCTTCACCGTCGTGTGGGGTTTTGGCAATGTCGTAACCAACTACGCCAATCAAGGACTTACTGTTGTCGTCTCCTGGATTTTAATCTTATCTTTTTATTTTCTTCCTTATGCCTTGATGGTCGGCGAAATGGGCTCCGTCTTTGACAAGAAGTCAGGCGGTGTTTCTGACTGGATAGGTTCAACTTATGGACCAATGCTCGCCTATCTGGCCGGCTGGACCTATTGGGTAGTACATATCCCCTACTTAGCGCAAAAACCGCAAAATGTCTTAGTCGGTCTAAGCTGGGTGGTCTATCAAGATGGCGGCACGATAAAAGCTCTTGACCCACTCATCTTGCAGGCTCTTTCCCTTGTCATCTTCCTCGGCTTTTTGTGGCTCGCTTCGCGTGGCATTAACTCCTTGAAAAGCATCGGTGCCCTTGCAGGTACCTCAATGTTCTTCATGGGAATATTATATATTCTCTTGACAGTTGCCGCTCCAGCGCTCGTCTCAGCAAAATCTGCTACAACCGTTTGGAATTTTAGCACTTTTATGCCCAAATTCGACTTCGTTTATTTCACAACTCTCTCCATGCTCGTCTTTGCCGTAGGCGGCTGCGAAAAGATTTCGCCTTATGTCAACAATATGAAAAACCCCGCCAAGGATTTTTCCAAGGGCATGATTATCCTGACCGCCATGGTTGGTGTCTCGGCCCTCTTAGGTTCTTTGGCCATGGGCATCATGTTTGATAGCCACCATTTACCAAACGACCTCAAAATGAACGGCCAATATCGCGCCTTCCAGCTTTTAGGCGAATACTACGGCCTTGGCAACAGCCTCATGATTATCTACGCTATCGCCAACGTACTCGGTCAAATTGCTGCTTTGATGTTCTCGATTGACGCACCGCTGAAAATCCTCATCGGCGAAGGCGACAAGAACTACATTCCTCGCTCCTTGACCAAGGTCAACGAGCATGGCGCGCCGATTAACGGCTACAAGATGACCGCCATTCTCGTAAGTATCTTAATCATCGTTCCCGCCTTTGGCATCAAGAATATGAATACGCTTTATAATTGGCTTTTGGATTTAAATTCCATTGTCATGCCACTTCGATATCTCTGGGTTTTCGTCGCTTACATCGGCCTGCGCGCCTTTGTCAAAAACCGCAACCTCTCTGAACATTCTTCTTATAAGTTCATCAAAAGCGATACATTTGCCACGCTCGTCGGCGTCTGGTGCTTTGGCTTTACAGCTTTTGCCTGCTCAATGGGCGTTTTCCCCAAGGGAATTGCCATATATACGCCACAGTGGTTCTTCCAGCTCGCCTTAAATATCATCACGCCTCTTGCCCTCGTCGGGCTCGGCTTCATTTTGCCGAAAATAGCTCGCCGCGACAGACAAAAAATATAAGAAAAAAGCCCCGGCCAAAAGGCCGAGGCTTTTTTTATTTGTTCTTTTGATAAGCGGCGACAGCTGCAAAGGCTTTTTTTGAAGCTTCGATAGTCTTTTCAATATCTTCATCGGTATGCGCACCGCTCATAAACGAGGTTTCAAACTGCGAAGGGCCAAAGTAGATACCCTGCTCCAGCATCGAGCGGAAATAAATGCGGAACGCCTCTTGGTCAGAGGCGGCCGAGGTTTCATAATCATAGACATCAGAGGCGTTGAAAAAGATGCCAAACATCGAGCCCGCCTGATGTGCCTGAATTTTGACGCCGGCGATTTTTGCCTGTTCTTCAAGGCCTAAAAGGAGCTTTTTCGTCTTTAAGGTCAGCTTGCGGCTATAATCCGGTTCATCATCACTTGGGCGCTGCGTAATGAGTTCCAGGGTAACAAGGCCAGCCGTCATCGCCAGCGGATTGCCGCTTAAAGTTCCTGCCTGATAGACAGGTCCTGACGGCGAGACCTTTTCCATAATTTCTCGCTTGCCGCCATAAGCTGCTACCGGCAGACCGCCACCAATAATTTTGCCAAAGCAGGTCATATCCGGCTTGATACCATAAGCGGCCTGCGCACCGCCTAAGGAGGCGCGGAAACCGCACATTACCTCATCAAAAATGAGCACCGTGCCTGTTTTTTGCGTCAACTCGCGCAGGGCATGTAAATAGCCTTGTCGCGGTAAAACAAGCCCCATATTGCCCGCCACGGGTTCAACGATAATTGCGGCTATATCTTTCCCTTGCTCTTGCATTACCTTGGTAATCGCTTCAATATCGTTATATGCAACGGTAATCGTATCCTTTGTCGTACCGCGCGTCACCCCGGGGCTACTTGGCGTGCCAAAAGTAGCTGCGCCAGAACCGGCCTGTACCAAAAGGCCATCACTATGGCCGTGGTAGCAGCCAATGAATTTGACAATCTTTTCGCGCCCCGTATAACCGCGCGCCACGCGCAAGGCGCTCATCGTCGCTTCCGTGCCAGAATTGACCATGCGAATCATATCGACAGAAGGATAAATTTCCATGACCTTTTTCGCCAAGGCGCTTTCAACCAGCGTCGGAGCACCATAGCTCGTACCGCGCTCAATAGCCTCATGCAAAGCGGCAACGACTTTGGGGTGGGCATGGCCGACAACCATCGGTCCCCACGAGCCGACGTAGTCAATATATTCGTTGCCATCGATATCGTAAATTTTGCTTCCTTTGGCGTGGTCGATAAAAGGAGGCGGATACCCCATACCTTGATAAGAACGCACTGGGCTATTGACACCGCCCGGCATGAGCCCTTTCGCCTCAGCAAATGCTTCTTGCGATTTCGTCAGATTAAACACGCTTTTTCCTCCTCATTTGCTCTCTTGCAGCCATTTTGCCGCATCGAGGGCATGGTATGTGATAATGGCATCAGAGCCGGCGCGCTTCATGCTCAAGAGAGTTTCCATGACAATGCGCTTTTCATCTATCCAGCCATTTTGGGACGCTGCCTTGACCATGGCATACTCGCCGCTCACGTTATAAGTTATAAGCGGCAAATTCATGCGCTGTCTGACGCGATAAACAATATCCAGATAGGCAAGGGCTGGCTTGACGATAATCATATCTGCGCCTTCTTCGACATCGAGGTCCGCCTCTTTCATTGCTTCCCGCGCATTAGCCGGGTCCATCTGATAAGCGCGCCGGTCGCCAAAGGAAGGTGCCGAATCGGCCGCATCGCGGAAAGGACCATAATAGCCAGAAGCATATTTGACGGCATATGACATAATCGCCGTATTGATGTACCCGCCTTTATCAAGTGCACTTCTTATCGCCGCTACGCGTCCATCCATCATATCCGATGGTGCGACAATATCAGCACCAGCTTCGGCCTGGCTAGTGGCGACTTTTTGCAATAACTCAAGCGTCGCATCATTATCGACATAGCAGCCGTTCAATTTGCCGCAATGGCCATGCGAGGTGTACTGACACAGGCAGACATCGCTTATAAGCGTCATTTCCGGTATTGCCTGCTTTATAGCCGTAAGGGCGCGCTGTACGGGACTTTCCATATCCCAGGCCGATGAGCCTATCTCGTCTTTATATTCAGGAAGGCCAAAAACTTCAAGCGCCGTTATGCCCAGCTGCCATGCTTCTTTGGCTACTTCTAATGCCTTGTCAACAGAATAGCGGTAACAGCCCGGCATGCTTTCAATCGGCTCTACCTTATCTTTTCCGGCAATGACAAAGATTGGATAAATAAAATCGGTTGGCAAAAGCACCGTTTCACGTACCAAAGAGCGTACCGCTTCGCTTATGCGCATGCGGCGCGGGCGCAAAGGCTGCGGAAATTTTTCAGTCATCTTTTCCATTTTTATTACCCCTTTTTAGCAAAATATTCTTCAATAACCTCTTTTAGGCCATCAAGCGTATACTTTTGGGCTTCAATGCTCACATTCAGTCCATTTTTGCGACAGGTAGCAGCCGTTATCGGCCCAATGGCAGCGTAAATCTGATTGGGAGGCAAAATTGACTTATCGCCGATAAGCTTTACAAAATTATTGACCGTTGAAGAACTCGTAAAAGTTACGACATCAATTTTTCCCGCAGCAAGCAAAGCCTTGATTTCGCTGTAATCTTCCTTCGCTTTAACGGTTTTATAGCACTGCACGACATCAACTATCGCGCCATGTGCCCTCAATTCATCAGGCAGGACCTCACGCGCCTTTTTAGCGCGCGGCAAAAGAATTTTCTTGCCTACGACGGCATCACCCAAGGAATAAACAAGTTCTTCCGCGCGATACTGCGGTGGCACGAGGTCTGCCCTGATGCCAAATTGCAAGAGCGCCTGCGCCGTAGAACTGCCAATGGCTGCAACCTTGGCACTAGCGAGCGCACGCGCATCGAGCTTTCTTTCTTCAAGGCGGGAAAAGAAATACTCGACGCCATTAACACTGGTAAAAATGAGCCAATCATAAGATGAAAGCTGAGCAATTGCCGCATCCAGGCTTTCATAATTATCATCAGCCGGCACAACTTCAATGACCGGCGCCTCGATGCAGGTTGCGCCGAGCTTTTCAAGACATTCCGAAAAAGCCGAGGCCTGCGCCCGAGCGCGCGTCACCAAAATCTTTTTCCCAAAAAGCGGCCGATTGTCAAACCAGCGCAATTCATGGCGAAGTTTTACCACTTCGCCGACGATAAAGATGGCCGGCGGACGAAAACCGAGGCGCTCTACATCGTCTGCCGCCTCTTTGACCGTCGTTTCTAAAACTTCCTGCTCGCTCTTTGTTCCCCAGCGCACCAAGGCTGCAGGTGTAGCAGCCGGACGACCGTTAGCCATCAGCTCATTACAAATCTGGCGCAAATTGCCAACGCCCATCAAAAAGACCAGGGTATCAACGCCCGTTGCCAATTTGGGCCAGTTAATGCCCGAGCATTCGCGCGCTGGGTCTTCATGTCCCGTGACAACGGCAAAGGATGCTGCCACCCGGCGATGCGTGACAGGAATGCCCGCATAAGCCGCCGCCGCAATAGCGGACGTAATGCCCGGCACAATTTCATAGGCAATGCCGCGCTCTTTCAATAAGAGTGCCTCTTCGCCGCCACGACCAAAAACAAATGGGTCTCCGCCTTTAAGGCGGGCAACTACCTTGCCGGCTGCCGCTTTTTGTGCGAGCAACTCATTTATTTCCTCTTGGCGCATCGTATGGCGATTGGCCTGCTTGCCTACGTAGATAAGCTCCGCTTCTTTAGAGGCATACGCCAAAAGTTTTTTATCCGCCAAATAGTCATAGACCACCACGTCAGCACGCGCAATACAATCGCGTCCTTTAAGTGTCAAAAGGCCATTATCACCAGGACCAGCGCCGATTAGATAAACCATTCCTGCCATAAATTTTTCTCCATTTCCATTATTTGCCATCGCCTTGCAAAAGACCAATCTGCTGCATTATCTCAAGGCCGCCATTAGAAAGCATTTTTTCCGCCAAAAGGCGACCGCCTTTTTCTCCTTCATTCTTTGGACCTTGCCACTTATCGCGCAAAAGCGTCTTGCCATCAAGCGAGCCGATAATCGCCTCAAGGCAAAGGTTTTCGCCTTCTATCTCGCCGTGCACGCCGACAGGCACTTGGCAGCCGCCCTCGACGCGTGCCAAAAACGACCGCTCTGCTATCGTCGCCTGCGCAGTCTTCTCATCGTGGAGAAAAGAGAGCATTTCGCGCACAGTACCATCATCTTCACGCGCTTCTACTGCCAAGGCACCCTGCCCCACAGCCGGCAAGCAGACGCCAAAAGGCAGGCGCTGGGAAATCCGCTCGCCATAGCCGAGCCGCTCCAACCCCGCGGCGGCCAAAATTATCGCATCATACTCTCCCACATCGAGCTTTTTTAAGCGCGTCTGCACATTGCCGCGCAAATCAAAAAGCTGTAAATCCGGACGGATATGCAAAAGCTGTGCGCGCCGGCGCAAGCTCGACGTGCCGACTTTCGCTCCTTCGGGCAATTCGATAAAGGAGCGATAGCGATTGCTTACTATAGCGTCGTACTGCTCAGCACGCTGCGTTATCGCCGCAAGGCAAAGTCCCGCCGGAAGCTGCGTCGGCATATCCTTTAAGCTGTGCACCGCGATGTCAATTTTCCCCTCCAGCATGAGCACTTCAATTTCCTTGGTAAAAAGCCCCTTGCCGCCAATTTTGGCAAGCGGTACATCCAATATCTTATCGCCCTTTGTCGTCACATGGCAAAGCTGCACTTCTAGCTGCGGATATTGCTCTTTTAAACGGCGTGCAATATACTCGGCCTGCCAAAGTGCCAATTTACTGCTGCGCGTACCAATGATAATTTTATTTTTCATGTTCACTATCCTCTAAAATATCGAGCTTAAACAGCTTTTGTATCGCTTCAACATAAAATTCTTCCTGCTGTGTCCCTGCCACATTAGCGAGGCGGCGCATCGGCTCGCGCAAAATTTTGCGCACAATCATGCGCGTCATGTGATTTATTGCCCGCTGCTGCCCAAGGTCTACGTGCTCGAGCTTTCTCATCGCCCGCTTCACTTCACGCCTTCTGATGCGCTCTGCCCGTTCACTCAAAAGAACCATTAGCGGCTGGCAGGAAAGATACTTAAAGCGATTTTGAATACTTTCCACTTCTTCTTCGATAATATCTGCTGCCTGCAGTGCCTCCTCGCTGCGCCTTTTGATATTATCCTCAACAACGGCCTTTAAATCATCAATATTATAAAGCTTGACACCCTTTATCTGCGCGACATCGGGGTCCACGTCGCGCGGCACGGCGATATCAATGAAGACAAGCGGCCGGCCATGGCGGCGTGCCATTGTCTGCTGTGTTTCCCACGGGCGCACGACATAGTGTGGTGCTCCCGTCGAAGTTACTACAATGTCCACTTCGCTCATCTGGTTGACAGCACTCTCAAATGAAACTGCCATGCCGCCAAGCTTATCGACAAGTGCCTGCGCCCTTTCAATATGGCGGTTAGCGACATAAATCTGGCCGATACCCTTGCCAAAGAGGTTCTTAATCGTCAATTCTGCCATCTGACCGGCACCATAAATAAGCGCCGAGCAGCCCGACAAATCGCCGCCTAGTACCGTGCGTGCCAAATCAACGGCGGCATAGCTGACAGAAACGGGACTATATGCAATGTGGGTTTCAGTGCGCACGCGCTTGCCCGTCGCCACAGCGCGATGGAAAAGAGTATTTAACACCGTGCTCGTCGCGCCGCTTTCGCGCGCCATCGCATAGGCCTTTTTAACCTGGCTTAAAATTTGTCCTTCGCCCACAATGAGCGAATCAAGACTAGAAGCTACATCAAAGAGATGGCGAATACATGAATGGCCCGGATAAAAATACAGATAGCGCTCAATATCGGCTTCATTGCCCGTAAGGTCAAACAAAAAGCGCATCAGCTCTGCCTTGCCGTCTGACGGACGATTATCAATATCCAAGACCGCATAAATTTCCGTCCTGTTACAAGTCGATAAAATAACGGCCTCCATAATTTCAGGATAATCATCTAAGTGTCGCAGACCTGTCATCACATTGGCTGCCGGTATCGAAAATGCCTCGCGCACATCAACTGGCGCCGTCTTGTGGTTAAGCCCTAAAACTGCCAATAGCATCGCGTATTCTTGCCTCCGCTTCTTCTACTTTACCCGCGCACACGAGCTTTAAAATATCCTCATTGAGCGCTTGGCGCCAAAAATCCTCGCGCTGACGAAAAGTCGGTATCTTTTCCATGGCCAGCTCGCGCAGGCGAGAGAGATTTTCGATGAAAGGCGCATAGCCCTTATCCAAAAAAGCACTCAGCTCGCGCTTTAATTCACGCGCCATTGCTGGGCTTTTGCCATTAGTCGAAGATGTGACCAAAAGGTCCCCGCGCCTTATGATAGCCGGCATTGCAAAATCGCAAAGGGCAAGGCGGTCAACTACATTGATGAGAATTTTCCTCGCCTTAGCTTCTTCGGCAGAAGCCTTATTTATCATCTCGTCATCAGTAGCCGTTATAGCAAGAGAAAAGCCTTCTAAATCGCCATTTTCATATTCTTTTTGGCGCCATTTAATCCTGCCCTCTGCCAAAAGTCCCTGCAACTTTTCGCAAAGGCGCGGCGAAATTACCGTCACCTCAGCTTCTGCCTCCAAAAGGCCGACTGCCTTACGTGCGGCCACCTCACCGCCGCCAATGACGACGCAAGGGCACCCGTCTAAAATAAGATTGATGGGATACAAAATATGACACCTGCTCTTTACTATTTTTTCAGTAGCTAATTTCGAACTTAATTCATTTTTTCATTATAACGCAACCATAATTAAATTGCCAGATTCACGGCGGCAAGTTTTCTTGCCAAAGGGCAAAAAAAGCCCTTTATTCTATTTTATCATTTATAATATTTATAATCATCTTTCCATATTATAAATTTCTTCACATTGTTGCAAAAATTTTGATTATCTGTCATAAAAAATAGTTATTTTACCATATTCAAAATTTAAATTAAACTAAAAACAAACTTATATTCAGTTTTTCAATTTAATTATGGAGGTTCCCATGGAATTACTAGGATTTATCATCTTGCTGTCCTGCCTCGTCGTTGGCGTGCGCTACGGGGGACTAGGACTTGCTGCCGTTTCAGGTATTGGCATTGTCTTTTTTGTTTTCGTCATTGGACTTGCTCCCGGTAAGCCGCCAATTTCCGTCATGCTCACCATCATGGCAGTCGTTACCTGCTCTGGCTTCTTACAAGCCTCAAAAGGCCTTGACGTCATGCTCAAATATGCTGAAAAATTTCTGCGCAAAAACCCTAAACAAATAACTATTTTGGCCCCTATGACGACATGGTTTTTAACCATGCTCTGCGGCACCGGCCACGTCGTCTACACGATGTTTCCCATCATCTACGACATCGCCATCAAGCAAAATATTCGCCCAGAAAGGCCAATGGCCGTAGCTTCTGTCGCTTCTCAGATGGGCATTTGTGCTTCGCCGGCTTCCGTGGCTGTCGTATCGACGATTGCCATGCTCGCCAACACCTCGCATCCTTTTGGCGTTGCTCAGCTACTTGCCGTCTCAATTCCTTCAACCTTTGCTGGCGTCGTTGTTGCCGGTCTTTGGAGTCTGCGCCGCGGCAAGGATTTAAGCAAGGATGAAGATTTTCAGGCTCGCCTGAAAGACCCCGAACAGCGCGCCTACATCTATGAAGACCAGGGCAAAAACATCGCTGATGTCGAGCTGCCTGCTTCCGCTTACAAGGCGACTTTCATCTTCCTCATCGGCATCGCCGCCATTGCCCTTTTTGGCAGCTTCCCCAAAGAGCTTCTGCCTTACGTCCCCAACTCCAAAGACATCTTAGCCCCTCTTTCCATGACGCCAACCATTCAGATGTCCATGCTCGTCATTGCTGCTATTATCCTGCTCGTCTGCAAAGTCAAGGTCAGTGATGTCACCAACGGCTCTGTCTTTAAATCCGGCATGGTTGCCGTCGTCTCCGTTTATGGCGTCGCCTGGATGGCAGAAACATACTTTGGCGCTTATCTGCCAGGCTTTAAAAAGACATTGGGCAGTATCGTCATGCAATATCCTTGGACTTACGCTATCGTCTTATTCCTCATCTCTAAGCTCGTCAACTCGCAGGCAGCAGCACTTGCCATTGTCGTACCTATGGCACTGAGCGTCGGTGTACATCCCTTGATTATCGTCTCCTTCATCTCCGCCTGCTATGGCTATTTCGTCCTGCCTACTTATCCGTCTGACTTAGCCTGCATCGGCTTTGACCGCTCTGGCACAACGCGTATCGGCAAATATGTCATCAACCACAGCTTTATTATCCCGGGCTTTATCGGCATTGCAACCGGCTGCTGCGTCGGCTACTGCCTTGCCCACCTATTTTATTAATATAAAAGAGCCGGCAAATTGCCGGCTCTTTTAAAATAAAAAACGCTACCGAAGTAGCGTTAATTTCAATGGTCGGAACGACTGGATTTGAACCAGCGACCCCTACCACCCCAAGGTAGTGCTCTACCAAGCTGAGCCACGTCCCGAATAACAAGTAATATTATAAATAGGTAAAGAACAATTGTCAAGTTAATTTTCTTTCCAACCTATAAAATTAACTAATCCACCAGCCAGAGATGATGTGCTATAATATCTTCTGTAAAGCATTTACTGCAAGGGAGGTTTTTATATGTCCGAAACAAAACAAGCCGCATCTTTTAAGGCCCTAACTATTGCTGGTTCCGATACTTCTGGTGCCGCTGGCATGGAGGCCGACTTAAAGACCTTTGAGGAGCTCGGCGTCTATGGCATGACAGCCCTCACTGTAATCGTTGCGCAAAACCCTGCTGATTGGGCACACGATATCTTCCCCATCGATTTAAAGACGGTAGAAAGACAAATTGCCACGACAGCAGGTGGTATCAAGCCTGATGCCATGAAAACTGGCATGCTTGGCTCCGCCGCACTCGTCGAGCTCGTCGTCGATTCCATTCAGAAATACCAACTCAAAAACGTCGTCATCGACCCCGTCATGGTCTGCAAGGGCATTGATACGATTATGGTGCCCGAAGCGGCGCACGCCATCAAGATGCGCCTCGTCAAATATGCCGATGTCATCACGCCGAATACGTTTGAAGCTGCCTATCTTGCTGACATGGAAAAAGTGACAACACTTGACGAAATAAAAGAAGCTGCCACAAAAATTCACGCCCTCGGCGCACGCAATGTCATCATCAAATCCGGCAGCCGCACGGATAGTGACATGATGACCGACGTACTCTTCGACGGCAAGGACTTTACCATTGAAGAAAAGAAAAAAATCCCCAACGCTTTCAATAGCGGCGCAGGCTGCTCCTTCTCTGCGGCCATTACGGCTGGCCTTGCCAAAGGCAAAGGCATACAAGAAGCATTTGCTGACGCGCAGTGCTTTATGGATAAGATTGTCGCCTATTCTTTTAGACTAAACCAATATACAGGCTCTTTGTGTCACTGGGCACACCGCTTCTAAAATACATTCACATAAAAAAAGCGAGCGCTTGGCGCTCGCCTTTTTTATGCTTTTTTTTATATCTTAAACTTGCCGATAGCTCCTTGCAGTTCTTCAGCCATCTCTGCCAGGCCTTGACTTGCCGAAGCAATTTCTTCAATTGAAGCCGATTGCTGCTGTGTTGCCGCCGAAATAGTCTGCGTTTCTTCTGAAGATTTCTTGCTTTCAGCATCAATCTGTTCAGCCGAAACAACGGTCTTGCCGATAATTTCTTCTACCTGTTCGGCACTGGCAGAAATATCGCGCAACTGGCCATTGATTGCGACAACCATTGAGACAATTTGACTAAAAGTAGCACCAGCCGCAGCTACTACACCTGCTCCCGTGTGTACTTCCGTCTTGCTGTCGCTCATAAAGGAGACCGCACTATCCGTCTTTTGCTGGACATGTTCGATAAGGTCGGTAATCTGCTTGGCAGCATTTTGCGACTGCTCAGCAAGCTTTCTCACCTCTTCAGCAACAACGGCAAAGCCCTTGCCCGCTTCACCAGCACGCGCCGCCTCGATAGCAGCATTCAAAGCCAAAAGATTTGTCTGTCCGGCTATACCCGAAATGACATCGACAATTTGGCCAATCTGCTTTGATTCTTCTTCCAAATCGGCAATAACCGAAGCAGTTGAGGTCGTCTTATCCTCAATGACTTTCATTTGGCTCACAGCATGTTCTATTGACTTTTCGCCATCGCCGGCAGCATTGGACATCTTGTCTGCTGCATCGGCGACTTGATGCGAGTTTTCATTGGCCTTTTGCACGGCTTCAGAAATTTTCTTAATCATTTCAGTAACGGAATTTATCTGCGTGAGCTGCTTTTCTGCACTATCGGCAACAGACGTGACGGAATTTGCCACCTGATTGGAAGCCTGAGCCGATTGTTGGGCACTTTGATTGAGTCCATCAGTAGAAGAGACGAGCCTTTGCGCTACTTCCGTAAGCTGACGCAAAAGCTTGGAAACATTTACCTGCAGCTTTTGCATGCCGCGCAATACCTCGCCAAATTCGTTATTCACGTTAAGCATTTCTGATGGCACCTTTACAGAAAAATTGCCTTCTGAAATGGTATCAATATAGCTTACAATATTGCCAATGCCGGTAGAAATCTGACGTACGATAAGCCAGGCGAGCAAAACACCCAAAAAGACAGCACTGCAGGTAATAAGCGCCAAAATAACTTGCGCTTTAGCTGCACTTTGTTCATTTTCCTGATTTATTTTCTGTGCTTCTTCAACAGCTTTTCCTCGTACTATTGCAACATTTTTATTAAATTTATCAACAAAAGATACGCCATTTTTCATATAGTAGGCAAATGCCTTCTGCTTGGCGTCAGGCTTATTTTCCAAAGCCATTTCAATGACGCGCGCGCGTACGACGCGATATTGCTTTTCCATCTGCTTTAAGTCTTCAAATTGGGCACGTACGGGTGCCGAAAGTTCATTAGCAGGCACCGAGGCCAAGGCAGTATCGAGCTTGACATCGTCCTTTTTTATAAGGCCTTGCACTTCCTGCACTAACGAAGGGTCGCTTGTAATCATGAGCACGTAAACATACGAGTCGATGTTGCGCGCTATAAAGCGAGCATCATCAAGCGAACGCACCGTATGCATGCTCATATTATACATGGTTGACAGTGATTTTCTGGCATGATACTGAAAATAATAGCTAACCGAGCCAATGCCGATAATGCCCACCAAAAGCACCACTGCCATCATGATGAGCTTATTTTTTACCTTCACATTGTTAAAAAGCAAAATATCTCCTCCACATTTGTTATTTGTTTGGTAGTAATTCTATATAAAAATTATTTTCCCTTTTTATTTTTTAATTTTTCTTGCTGATTTTTTATTTTTATTTACTTTTGCTGATAACTTTATAAAAGCTAATTTTTTGTGAAATAATACACATAAGTATTTTAGGTATAGCATTGAAAAGATATATGTAGTAATATATATATATTAGTTTTATTATTAATAATTTTTGGAATTTTTTTAACATTATGTGAGGTGATTAAATTGGAACTGCTATTAAAAAATGATGTCTGGACTTTAAACCTCGGCATGATTGCCACCTTAGCCCTAGCGATTTTGCTTTTGTTCTTGGGAAAGTTATTGCGTAAGAAAATTTACTTTCTCGAACGATTCTGCATCCCCGCTCCGGTCATTAGCGGGCTGGTCTTTTCTTTTCTCACGCTCTTTTTTCATGAGACCAATACCTTTTCCATCAAGATGGACACTCTCTTTCAAGTGCCCTTCATGCTCTTATTTTTTACCTGCATTGGCCTTAGTGCGAGCTTAAAGTTCGTCAAAAAAGGCGGCAAGCCCCTCTTAATCTACTGGGTGGCCTGCATCATATTAGTCATTATGCAAAATACCATCGGCGCTTTTTTGGCCGGCTTCTTAAAAATTAATCCGCTTTTAGGCATCATGATGGGAGCCGTATCAATGGAAGGCGGCCATGGCACGGCTGCCGCCTTTGGACCCGTAGCCGAATCGCTCGGCGCTGCTGGGGCAACCACGGTAGGTATTGCCGCCGCTACCTTCGGCCTCGTTTCCGGCGGCCTTATCGGCTCCCCCCTAGCCAAGCACCTCATTGAGCGCTACAAATTAAAGCCAAGCGGCGAAGACATCAAGGCACACCAAGAAGCAGCACAAGAAAATGCCTCCAGTGCAGCTGACACCGATACCATCATGGCTCACCTAGCCGCAATTACCATCTGCATGACCTTAGGCCTTTGCTTTGCTGACTACCTTAAAAGTGCCTTCAACTTCATCATCCCCAATTACGTCGGCGCCATGTTCACGGCTGTCATCTTTCGCAATCTCAACGACCGCCTGCATTTTCTCAAGCTCCATGCGCTGACCATTGATACGCTCGGCAATATCGGTCTTGGCATCTTCCTCTCGATGGCGCTCATGACCTTAAAGCTCTGGCAGTTGTCCGAGCTTGCCATCCCCATGCTGGTCATCTTGTTTACACAGGTGCTATTTATCGCCCTTTACTGCCGCTTTGCCGTCTTTTACCTTCTCGGAAAGAATTACGATGCGGCCGTCATCGTCGCCGGCCTTGCTGGGCATGGTCTCGGCGCAACTCCTAACGCCATGGCCAATATGACCTCAATCGTCGAGCGCTACGGCCCCTCGGGAAAAGCCTTCCTTGTCGTGCCCCTATGCGGCGCTTTTCTCGTCGACCTCTTCGGCATTCCTTGCATCGTCTGGTTTCTCAATGCCTTTGCCTGAATTCATCACGCCCTGTGCAGGAGCCTTCTAAGGGAAATTATCGCCAAAAATGCAAATTATGGATATTTTTTGGGGAAATATGCCTTTTTTGCTTTTTAGCCTGCATTACCTTATCGACACATAATTTTTGTGATATAATATCTTTGAAAATAGACAGTTTGCCAACTTTGCGCTTGCAAGAACTGTCCTTGCATTCTTCGACCTATCAACTTCTAATTCAAAAGAGAGGTGAAAAACTGTTGTTTTTTCTATGAGCAACAGGCTAAAATGGCAGCAAAAATCATGATTGTGGACGATTCACCATTTTCTCGGACTTTACTAGGCGATATGCTGCGCGAAATCGGCTACGAAGTTGTCGGCGAGGCGGATTGCTTGGAAGCGGCTTTAGCCACATACCGTGAAAAAAAGCCCGACATCGTAACAATGGATATAGCAATGCCTCATGACGATGGCTTTGAAATCAGCAAATGTCTGCTGCATGATGACCCCAATGCTAAGATTATTCTGTCGAGCTCTATCAAGGATGACGATACGGTTCTCGAAGCTAAGCGACTCGGTATCTGCGGCTATGTACAAAAGCCCGTTGACCCAAAAGCACTGCAGCACGTTATCGAAAAGGTACTCGCACCGGATAACCTCTATGCAGATTTATCTGCCAAGTGCATCGATATCCTCAAAGAAGCCCTTTCGCAAGACTTTACGCGCATGACAAAGAAGCCTTTAAAGTTTGAAAACAATTTTGTCATGAATACAAGCTACGCTTCACGCGGCATTACGGCCGTTGTCGGCATTATCGGCCAGTATTCAGGCACGATTATCGTCGATATGCCCCGCGATACAGCCCATAAATTGACAGAGCTCATCTTGCGCCATCCACCGCAAGGTTCCCGTCAAACCTTAGAAATGGTTTCAGAATTTACAAATATCATCGCCGGCATGACTTGTTCCATGCTCAACAAAACAGAAACTTCCTTCGGCTTTAAGGTCGCTCCGCCGAGCATCTTCGAAGGCGATTTTGTCGAATTGGTCAGCCCTGGCATTCAGATGCAGCACTGCGTCGCTTCCTCTGAATACGGACAGATTTTAGTCAGCATCGGCTTTAAAAGAGGGGCGACACTATGGATGTAAATATCATTAATCCTGTCTTGGCCGCATTTAAGGACGTCCTTTCACAAATCGGCTTTCAGACAATTGAAAAGCGCGGTCTTGCTCTTACTGGCTCGACTTTTCCTTATCAGGGCATCTTGCTCAATATCGCCGTCGTCGGTCCTGTCAAGGGCGTCATCTTAATCGGTATTGACGAAAAGAATGCGGAAAAATGCGCCAGCAAGATGATGATGGGCATGCCGGTCGACGAATTAAACGACCTCGCCAAAAGTGCCCTTTCCGAACTTTGCAATATGATTTGCGCTAATGCTTGCACGCAATTTAGCCAGGCAAATATCAAAGGTCTTGATATTTCACCCCCGACTATCCTGACGAGTAAAGACCCGGCCCAGGCCATGGTGCCTGTACCAGAAACTGTCGTCGTCGACTTTGGTTGTGATGACGGCATAGAAATAAAACTTTTTATTGGATTAAGCTAAATCGCAGCAAAGCAAAAGACGGTCTTGCCGCTTTTCGCGCCTATAAGCGCGAAAGCGGCAAGGCCGCCTTTTTTATTTTATAGCTTTGCCTCCCAGCCAGGTTGCAATATGGAAAAATTTCTCATCGACCACGACAAGGTCAGCCAATTTTCCCTTTTCAATGCTCCCGCAATCAAAAAGAGCAAAGCGGCGCGCCGGATTAAGAGAAGCCATATTGACTGCCAAGCGCGGCTTTATACCAAGTACGGTAATGAGACGGCGCACTTCCGCTAAAAGCGTCGTTGTACTGCCTGCCAAAGAGCCATTATCAATGCGCGCCACACCGTCTTTGACAGAAAAGGGCAAAGTGCCGAGCATATAATGTCCGTCGGCAAGGCCGGTCGCACGAATTGCATCGCTGACCAAGATTGTCTTATCATGCGGCTTGCAGCGCAGCAGAACCTGCATGGCGGGGTTTTTGACGTGAATACCGTCGGCAATGAGCTCAGCAAAAACATCATCGCGAGTAAGAGCTGCGCCGAGCAGATTAGGCTTTCGATGATGAAATTGTGCCATACCGCAATAGGTATGAATAGAGGCGTCGGCACCGGCATCAAAGCAGGCAGCGGCTTGCTCATAGGTAGCGCTACTATGACCGAGGCCAATCTTTATCTTTGCCTCGTGCACGGCCCAGCGCGTCAGCTCCGGCGCCTTAGGCTTTTCCGGGGCAATTAGAATTTCACTGACCGGCCCACTATTTAAAATCTGCTCAAACTCCGCGCGGCTAAGGTCCCTAATCAAGGACAAATCATGCGCACCACGGTGCTCCTCCGTAAGATATGGACCTTCGATAAACGCTCCTAAAAGGCGCGCTGTACCCAAAGGGCGAGTAAAACTGCCAATATTGGCTACGGCACGGCAAATATCGGGCACATCGGCCGTAACGGTAGTCGCCAAATACGAGGTTGTGCCATTTTGGACGAGAAAACGACCTATTGCCGCCAGCGCCTCAGGCGTAGAATCCATGACATCATATCCCATGGCGCCATGAATATGCGTATCTATGAGGCCCGGCAAAATCTTAGCGGCACCATAATCGATTTTTTCACAATCATAATAGGCTGCCTCCGTAGCAGGCATGACGGCTAAAATGCGTTCGCCGTCGATGAAAACGGCACTATCATGGCATACCCTATCGGGCAAAAATACCTCTTTTGCTATCAACAGCTTCATGAAAATCCTCCTTAGCGGTTCTTATTTTCAAACAAGTGCTTAATCGGCTTATATAATAGGGCCGTCAAGACGGAATTAATGGCCGCCTTTAAAAGATTAAAAGGGATAATTGCCGGCAAAATGAGCTCAATGACGCGCTTTAACGGCGCACCTAAAAAAAGCGGCGTCAAAAAAAGGTTACACGCCACCATGACAGCGGTCATAACCAAACTGCCTGCCAATAAGGACAAATAGGCACCGCGCTGCGTCCACCAGCGCCTGTAAATAAGCCCCGCCGTAATGACGAAACTACCCGTGGCCATGATGTGCATGATAACGCCTATGGGGCCAGCATCGCCGTTAATCAAAAGTCCCTGCAAGATGGCAACGCCTACCGTAAGGCCAAGTCCCACCGATGTGCCAAAGGCAAAGGTCGCAATAAAGATTGGTATATCAGCCGGGTCATAGCGCATAAAAGGCACGGCCGGAATAAGCGGAAAATTAATGACGGCAGCGCCGACGAGCGCCAAGGCTAAGAGCATCGACACAAGCGTCAGCCGCCTGATTTTTTGACTGTGCAAGAAAGACCTCCGTAGTTCAGATGAGATTGCGCCTTTGCATCATATCGACAAAGACACCTTTTTTGACGAGCAGCATGACAGGACTTCCCTCTTCAATGATTTTGCCATCTCCGACAATAAAGATATGGTCAAATCCCATCACACAGGACATATCATGGGTAATTAAAAGCACGCTTTTTTCTTTCGGCAAGGCATGAATCGTATCAATAATACCCTTGGCCGTAAGTACATCAAGGCCCGCCGTCGGCTCATCGAGGAGCAAAAATGGCGCTTTTTCATCGGCAAGGGCCAAAGCAAGGGAGAAGCGGCGCCGCTCACCACCTGAAAGCAAACAGCCATTTTGTCCTAGCGGGGCGTCAAGCCCAAGTGTTTCATCGGCAATAAAATAATCAAGACCAGCCATCGATAAGGCCTTTGCAATGGCTGCATCATCTATACCTTCATACAAAAGGGCAAAATGCTCTCGCACCGTAAGGTCAAAAATATACTGGTCTTGCAGCGCTACCCTAATTTTAGAGCGCACTATTACATCGTCTAAGGTATCATAAGGCGCACCCTCTTGATAAATGGCTCCCCCTGAATAGGCAAACAACTTCAAAAGCAGCTTTACCAAAGTGCTCTTGCCCGTGCCGCTCGGCCCTGTCAAAACGACCTTTTCGCCCTTGCCTATCAGCATATCCAAAGATTTATAGACACTTTGCCCCTCAGCATAGCTAAAGCTGAGCTTTTCCACCGCACAGACTTCATTTTCGTCGGCATCATTAGCCGCAGCTGGATAAGAATCAGAATGGGCCTTTAAAATGGCATCTAAATCGCGCCAGGCAGCCTTAGCCTTTAAGACCTGTTCCCCTAGGCCAGAAAGAGGCACGATGATTTCAAAAGCTGCCATGCAGGAAAACAAAAGCACTACTGCATCAATCGGCGCTATTTTATCGGGTTCAGCAATAAAAATGAGCAAGAGGGCTAAAACTGCCAGAGCACTCACAAATCGCCCATAAGCCAAAGCTGCAGCCGTCAGCTCAAAATCTTCTGTTTCCACTTCATCAAGCCTTGCCGCTTGGCGCAAAGCGCGCTGCGCGCACCTGTCGCCATAGCGATAAACGAGCATTTCCCGCGCCCCATCGATAAAGTCCCAAATTTCATCGCTCATCGAAATAGTAGGACGATTGTGCCGTACAAGGCAGGTGACAGGCACGGCGGCAACGATGAGGGCAAAAGCCACAATTATTATCATGCTTGCCGCAAGACTATAAAAAGAAAGATAGACGACAAGCCCCAGCACGACAATCCCCGCTGTAAGAGGCGGCATGAGCACGCGCAAAACTGCATCGCGCAAATCGTCGAGCGCTTTGACAATTAAGTGCAAAAAATCGCCACGGCGCATCGGTCGACTGGTAAGCGGCAAAGCGGCAATCGCTCGCTCGTAGATGTAAATGCGCAGCTCTTCCCAAATGCGAAAAGCCGCCGTATGGGAAAAATAGCGCTCTAAATACCGGAAAGACGCGCGAAAAATGCCAAAAGCGCGCACAGCGACGATAGCCGTCGACAAAAGGTAAAGCGGCACCTTGAGGCCAGCACTGATAATGAGGTAAGCCGATACCCCCATAAGGCCAATAACGCTGACATTGCAGATGATGCCACAGGTTGCCGCCAAGATGATGCGCGGCCAAAAAGGCTTTATTAAGCTGAAAATTGGCGCTTTCATCCGATATCAACATCCTCCTTCACGTTGCTGACCATTTCATAGTACATGCCTTGATTTTGGCATAGTTCGTCGTGCGTTCCCCTTTCAATGACCGTCCCCTCTTCGATAACATAAATCATATCCGCCTTTTTTATCGATTCAAGGCGATGTGCAATGGTAATGACCGTGCGCCCGGCAGATAAGAGGTCGAGGCTTTTTTGTATAGAATCTTCCGTTGCCACGTCAATGCCTTCCATGGGCTCATCCAAAAGGAGCAGCGGCGCATCGGCCAAAAAAGCGCGAGCTAAAGCGATACGGCGCTTTTGTCCCTCGCTGATACTGCGATTGCCACTGCCTAAAAGCGTATCGAGCTTTTGCGGCAAGGTCTCTACCCAGCTGTCAAGCCCCGCTTGCACCAAAGCCTTTTGCAGGGCTTCAGATGATGCCTGCTGCCCAAGGCAGATATTTTCGCGCAAGGAACCGCAAAAGATATGCGCGCTTTGCGGCACATAGGCAATATTTTTATACCAGGAAGTATCCTCAATGGCATTTAAGTCGGTTCCATCAACTAAAATCTTGCCCTTTTGCGGTCTAACAAATTTTAAAAGCAAGGAAAAAATTGTCGATTTTCCCGCACCGCTGCGACCGACAAAAGCGACCTTACTGCCGCCTTCAATGACAAAATTTAAATCGTGTACCGCCTCTTTGCCGGCTTCATCATAGGAAAAGGCCACTGCCTGAAACTCAAGGCGCGCCTTTTTAATAACGCCAGCACTCCCCTCTTCGGCCTCAGCTGCCGCCGTTTGCGGCAAGGCGCCATATATCTTGACAGCATTGACAAGTGCTCCCATCGCCTCATGAAACATGCTGCTCACATTGCGCAGTGGCTGATAAAATTCCGGCGCAACGAGCAAGATGAAAATGGCAGGGAAAAAGACAAGATGACCATCAAGCAGGCGGAAGGCAATATCGACCGCAATGATGGCAATGCTCAAGGTAGCGACAAGCTCAATGAAAAAAGCCGACAAAAAAGCTATCCGCAAGACGCGCAGCACCGAATGAGAAAACTCATTGCCACTCTTGCTGAGCCGCTCCAGCTCCGCTTCGGAACGATTATATATCTTAATCACCATAATGCCCGATATAAGGTCCATGAATTTTTTGCTCAATGCGGTAAGGGAAAGCCATTGCCGCTCGTTTTCAGCCTCGGCCTTTTTGCCGATGAGGAACATCAAAAACGGGATGAGCGGCAAAGTCGCCAAAAAGATAAGCGCCGAAATCCAATCATAAAACAGTGCAATAATGATAACAAATAAAGGCAAAAGGACTGCCGTCAATAAAGAGGGCAGGAACTTGGCAAAGTACGGTTCAAATGACCCAATGCCATCTGTCAGAAGCATGATGCTATCGCCTTTTTGCAGCGGTCCGAATGGGCTGCCATGCGTCAATTCACCAATGCACGATGCGCGCAACCGCCGCTTCACCTTTGCCGCAATGCCGTGAGCAAAAAACTTGATGAGCAACTCAGCGACGATTTCCATCACAAAAAATAAAAACAGCAATGTCAGATATGGCACTGCTGTTTCCGTCTTTAAATGGGAAAATATCATCTTATCGATAATATCTGCTAAGCAAAAACAGCGCGCAAGAACAGCAACAGTGCGCAAGACGTCCAAAAAGACGATGACACATGACTGATGTTTGTAGGGCCGCAATTCTTTAAGCAAATTTTTATCAATCATTTTCCTTCAAATCCGTATTTAATATTCTAAATCATCTTTCGCCGTCAAGCGCTTCTTGAAAAGCCAATATGCCCAAATCTGATAGGCAAGGACAATCGGCACAAAAACAACAGCGGCAAAAGTCATAATTTTTAGCGTATAAGGCGTCGATGAAGCGTTGGATATGCCTAAGCTCCAAAGCGGATTCATCGTCGAGAGCAGGATGTGCGGGAAAAGGCCGGCAAAAGTGCTAATCGTTACGAGCACGATGGAAAGCGAGCTGCCGATAAAGGTTCTTCTAAAGCGTCCCTTGTAGTTCATATAGACGCTCCAAATGAAGATTACCGCCGTCACGAGCATGCCTACGACGAAAGCTGGTGAATGGAACATGTGCGTATCGAGATAGGTAAAGAACAAGAACAGCACATAGATGATGACGGCCGTGCCGCCAACACAGGTACCCACGCGGCGCAAGCGGTCAGTAAAAGCCATCTGGCGGTCAAGGCGAAGCCCAAGGTAGGCAATGCCATGAAACGAAAAGACGGCGACGAACAAAAGGCCACCCAAAACAGTGTAGACGGAGATGAGGTCCCAAAAACCGCCCAGATAAATGCCATCAGCATTAATCATGAAGCCCTTTAAGAGATTAGCAACGGCAACGCCCCACAAAAAGGCGACGAGGGCGCTAGAAACGCACATCACGCGATCCCACGTGCCACGCCACCAGATAGAAGCGCGCTGGCTGCGAAATTCAATGGCTACGCCGCGCAAGATAAGGCCGACGAGCATGAAAAACAGGGCCAGATAAAAGCTGCTGAAAAGCGTCGCATAAACCTGTGGAAAAGCCGCAAACATCGCTCCTCCAGCCGTAATCATCCACACTTCATTGCCACCCCAGACGGGTCCAATGCTATTTAGCATGAGCCGTCTTTCCTTGTCATCAGAGGTAACGAATGGCAAGAGCATGCCAACGCCATAGTCAAAGCCTTCGAGAAAGAAAAAGCCGCTAAACAAAACGACTAAGAGCACGAACCACAAAATAGCCAGTTCCATTATAAGCCACTCCTTTCATCCGTTACATCTTTTTTGAGTGCCTTAGCGGCAAGGCCCAATGCCACAACAATTAAGATGGCATAAAGCAAAGTAAAGCCAACTACCGTAATCCACGTATCGGTAGTAGTGAGATTTTGCGAAACCGAATCGGAAACCTTCTGCAAGCCGTAAACAATCCACGGCTGACGGCCATTTTCTGCTAAAATCCAGCCCGTCGTATTGGCGACAAAGGGCAAAATAGAGGTGCAGACGAGAAACTTAAGCCACAAATTGCTATATTCACTGAGGCGTTTGCGCTTCCAAAGATAAAGCGTGCCCAATGCAGCAAGCGCCATAATGCCGCCGCTAGCAAGCATAAGTCTAAAGCTCCAAAACAGGATATTGACATTGGGAATGTAATTGTCATTGCCATATTTAAGGGAATATTCCTGCTGCAGCTGTTTAATGCCTTTTATTTCGCCTGAAGGCTTATTGTACATGAGCATTGAAAGGGCATCAGGTATTTCCAGCTCATAATTATTCTTTTCCTGCGAGGCATCTATCGAGGCATAAAGGGCAAACGGGGCAGGATTTTTGCTATCCCAAAGTGCTTCCATAGCTGCAAGCTTCATCGGTTGGCTAAAGCCAACATAACGAGTATGCAAATGGCCAGTCAGACTTACCAATAAAACGCCAGCAGTCGCATAAACGGCAGCTATCTGCAAGCCCTTCTTGTATATTTCGACATTTTCTTTAACCAGGAGTTTATAGGCGCAAATACCCATTGCTACCATGCCGGCCGTGCAGACACCAGCAGTCCAGACATGGCCAAACTGTCCCCAAAGATAAGGGTTGGTGACAAGGTCCAAAAAGCTCTTCATTTCAGCGCGGCCATCTTTAATCATATAGCCAACTGGATGCTGCATAAATGCATTGGCAGTCAAAATCCAAAAAGCAGATAAATTACTGCCAAACGCAACGAGCCAAATGAAAAAGCAGCGCCATTTTTCTGACACGCGTCCTTCACTGAATATCCATACGCCAATGAAAACGGATTCAAGGTAAAAGGCCATCAGCGCTTCCATAGCTAGCGGTGCGCCAAAAACGTCCCCCATAAAGCGCGAATATTCGGCCCAGTTCATGCCAAATTGAAATTCTTGGACGATACCAGTAACAACGCCCATGGCAAAGTTAATCAAAAATAGCTTGCCAAACATTTTTGCTAGGTATTTATAAGTGCTGTTGCCATTTTTTAGATAAAGAGTAGAGAGAATAGCCACAAAAATGGACAAGCCCAGCGTTACCGGCACGAAAAAGAAGTGATAAACAGTTACGATAGCGAACTGCAATCTAGATAGTGTGATAACGTCCATCTATGTTCATCCTTTCGATAAAAATAATTTATTTATAGTACAGTATAAAATTTTCTTGCTAAAAATGCAACTAAAAACATCGGTTTAACTTTTTACCAAAATAAAAAGGCGGGATGTCCACCGTAGCGGCATCCCGTCTTATATCTATCTGTTTTTTCTAAGCTGTTCTTGCAAAAAATTGGCGTAATTTTGGTGCTGCTCTAGGGCAAAATGCAACCGCTTTTTTACTTCTGGCGGCAACTGACCGTCAGCTTCGGAAGCGCTTATCTTTTGAATGCGCTCTTGCACGGCCTCAAGCACGCAAGAAAGCGGCTTTTCCTGCCTAAGGCCCAGGCCATATACCGCATTAAGGCATTTTTCCACCTCAGCGGCATAGCCTTGTTCTCCGGATAAAAGTTCCAACTGCCCTGCCAAAGCATTGATGATGTCATAAGGGTCTTGCCCCTCATTAATCATCACGATGAGACTGGTCTTGACATTTTGCAACTTGCCAAAAAAGACCTCATCTGTATTTTCCATCTTTACGCCTCAAGGGAAAAGTTCTTTTGCAGATATTCGCGAATAGCCGTGCCGTGTTCCATCCGCATGACATGGTCTAATGCTTCTTTTGCCTGCTTCATGCTGATGCTACGAAGCATCTTTTTGACGCGCGGTATCGAAGGAGCGCTCATCGAAAGCTCGGTGATACCCATTGCCATCAAGATTACGGCAGCAGCGGGGTCACTGGCCATTTCACCGCACATACCGCACCATTTGCCGTTGGCGTTAGCGGCATCAATTGTACGCTTGACAAGCGATAAAATTGCCGGATTGAAATGATTATAAAGATAGCTGACATTGGTATTCATGCGGTCGACAGCTAAGGTATACTGGACAAGGTCATTCGTGCCGATGCTGAAAAAGTCGACATGCTTGGCGAGCATAGGCGTCATCACGGCAGCAGCCGGCGTTTCGACCATGATGCCGAGCTGGACATTTTCCGAGTACGGTATATCTTCACGCGCCAGCTGTGTCTTAGCTTCTTCAATCATTTCCTTGACCATCTCAATTTCGCTGAGCTGAATGACCATCGGCAACATCATTGCGGCACGACCATAAACGCCGGCACGCAAGATAGCCCTGACTTGCGGCATAAAAACGTCGCGGCGCACGAGGCAGATGCGGATGGCACGCCAGCCGAGGAAAGGATTTTCTTCTTTCGGGATATTGAGATAAGGCAGAGGTTTATCACCGCCGATATCCATCGTGCGAATTACGCAAAGCTCGCCCTTGCATTTTTCGACAGCTTCTTTATAGGCTTTAAATTGCGTTTCTTCATCAGGCGCTTCATTGTGCTCCATGAACAAAAATTCCGAACGGAACAAGCCGACTCCCCTAGCGCCAAAATCCTTTACTGCCGATGATATATCAAGGTGCGTACTGATATTGGCGGCCAAAATCACTTCATGGCCATCTGTCGTCTGAGCTGGCAAAGAACGCAATTTTGCATATTGCTCTTTTAGCTTTTCCTGCTCAGCTATCTTAATGCGAAAATGCTTTAATAGGTCTTCTGTCGGCTTGACAAAAATCTCGCCCGTGCTGCCATTTATGACCATCTGAGCACCATCGGTAATATTTTGCAAATCGCTTCCTAAACCAACTACCGTCGGTATTGCACGCGCCTTTGCAATAATTACGGCATGGCAGGTCGTGCTGCCTTGTCCTAAGGTGACGCCTGCTATCTGTTCAGCAGGTACATTGGCAATAATGGACGGTTCTATTTCCTCACCGCAAAGAATGACAGGCTCTTCGCCGATTTCCGGTCCTTTAAGGCCAAGCAGGACTCGAGCTATGCGCTTGCCAACATCGCGCACGTCGACTGCTCTTTCACGGAAATAGGCATCTTCCATATTTTCAAACATCGCCGCCGACTCATCGGCAGCAGCAAGTACAGCACGCGGAGCGCTATCGCCGTTTTCGGCTCTATTTATCGCATTGCCGCGCAGCATCGGGTCCTGCGCCATAATGCGATGCGCTTCCATAATGCCCGCTTGCTCACCAAGTCCTTTTTCCTTTAAGGAACGCACATTTTCTTCGAGAATATCCGTAACAGCATCAAAGGCTTCAGCCACGCGCTTAGCCTCTTCTTCTACCGAACCGGCAATGTATGCTGCCACATGCTTATCCAAATTCTGCTCAAGGCGTACAGCCTTAGCGATAGCCACCCCGGCAATAACGCCCTTGCCACGCAACTTTATTGACATAATACTCCCCCCGTTTCGGTAATCACTTTACCAGTACACGAAAACCAATGAGCCACTATAAGCGGCTCCTTTTGCTAAAGCCTTAATTGAATGTTCTGATTATTTAAGGCAATTACTTGCCTAATAGCCTAGATAATCAGAGCCGCACTAAGATGCGGCTTCATCACTTATTCCTCTTCGCCAAACTTGCTTTCAACAAGTTGCGCCAAAGCATCGATTGCTGCCTGGGCATCTTCGCCTTCAGCATTTATCGTAACATCGGTGCCTTGCTGCAGGCCAAGGCTCATAATCATGAGAATGCTCTTAGCATCGACGGTCTTGCCTTTGCCCGTCAGCTTAATCTTGGCTTTAAACTTATTTGCCGTCTGGACGAACATCGAGGCCGGACGAGCATGCAGGCCAGTTTTGTTTGTAATTGTCAGTGTCTTTTCCATACTAATCTCCCTTTAGCTTTTTCAATTACCTGAACAATGGCAAACTATCTCTAGCAAAAACAGCCATCAATAAGCTTCCTTCGTTCCTCATAAATTATACCTAATCAGCAACAAAATTGCCAGAAAAATTTTTCTATTTTCAGGTTTCGTCAGGCATTTCAATAATTGCGTCATTTTAGCCGCATTATTATACTTTTACAATATTTTACTTCATTTGATAAAATTATTTGCTATTTAAGAATATTTTTCCCTGAAAAAGTGAAATTATGATTATGTTTGTATCTTTTATTAAATGTTTATACTAAAATTTTTAATAGATTTCTGATTTTTCTCTAGCAAACTTTTAATATTTAATGTAGAATAAAAATATCATTAGCGAATTTTTCGCATATGCAATAGAAGTTGCCTTTTAGGACAACTTCAAAGGAGGATTCTTTTATGAGTTTCGTCGGACTGGTCACCAGCAACGACCCAAGCTGGGACAAACGTTGGAAGTATAACTGCTTCATCTTCATCCTCAGTTATATTTTCATGGGAGCAGTCACTGGCATCACCAATGACACCTACATTTCCTATCTTAATTTGACGGTGCCAGATGTCGTCAAAGGCTTGCCCATGTATTTTTCCATAGGCACATTCATAGTCGCCATGGTACTTTTTACCGTACCAAAGGTCGGCTATAAAAAAATCATTATCGGTGCTCCAATCGTCCTCATTCTTTCTCTTTTAGCTTGTATTTACAGCACTAATGCCGATGTCATCATCATCGCCAATATCATGGTTCAAGTGGGCGCAAGCATGTTCGATTTCATGTACCCGCTCATGTTTACCTCTTATGTTCCCAAGGATAAGCGCGTTTCCATGTTTGCGCGCGTCATGTACTGCAACCTCATCAGCCAGTCAATCGTCACCTTCCTCAACGGCAAAATTGTCGTCTGGCAGTTTGCGCAATACCTTGGCATCACCTATGATAAGGCGTCTGTATTATCTGAACATTCTTCCGAGCTGTCAGTTTCCCAGATGGCTTATTATCTTCACTCTTATGTTCTTGTCATGTGGATTGCCATCGTTTTGACCGCCATCTCCTTGGCCTTCTTATTCTTCCTCAAGGAACAATTTGCCGACTACAACGAAAATGCGGAAGCAAATGCGAAGAAAAAGAAGTTCACCCTTGACTGGCACGTCTTCAATAACCGCTACATCATCATGTGGATTATCATCTTTGGCATCGTCAGATTTGGTGCCTTGTTAGTTACGCCTTATTTCCCTATCTACCTCAACAATTTCCTGCACATTTCAAGAGGCACCGTTTCGACTATCATCACGCTGCAGACCATCGCCATGGTCTTGGGCTTTTTCACGGCTCCTTATCTTGAAAAAAAGCTCGGTTCAATTGTGTCTATTGCCGTAACGATAATTCTCTGCGCTCCCTTGATGCTGATTATGGCCAATGGCCTCATGTTCGGCAGCAACATTGTCTGGGTAATTGGCGCTGTCTTGTTCTTGCGCTCCGGCTTTGCCAATGCCTCCAATCCTATTCAGCAGTCATTGCCCCTAACCTTCGTCTCAAAAAATCTCGTTCCCGCTTACAGTTCCTTCATGCTCTTATTTAACTCTGCTGTCGGCATCATTGCGGGCATTTACTCGCGCTACTGGCTCCTTGCCACAGATGCTGGCTATGGTCAAGCCTATTACATTACCGCTGCCCTTTACACCTTTGCCATGCTCTTGCTCTTGGTCATCTTCACCAAAAGGTACAATCGCAGCCTTTCTGCCGAAGAAGTCAAAGAAAAGGAAACAGCAGAAGTTCTTGCACAAGAAGAATGAGTTTTTGCCGCGGCTTTTGCTGCGGCTTTTTCTTTACTAAATTTTTTTTGGAGGCGCATTAAAATGAATGTTGTAAATCTTCTGACAAGCGATGACCAAAACTGGAACAGCCGCTACAAGAGAAATTGTGCTGTATTCATCATCAGCTACATTTTCATGGGTGCTGTCACAGGCATTACCAATGATACCTATGTATCATATCTCAACATGACTGTTCCTGACGTCGTCAAGGCCTTTCCTATGTGGGGCTCCATTTCTTCTTTGGCCATGGCCTTAATCATTTTGGCCGTGCCAAAAATCGGTTACAAAAAGATGATTGTCATCTCACCGCTATTGCTCATTGCTGCGCTTTTAGCCTGCATCTACAGCCGCAATACCGATATGATAATCATCGCCAATCTGCTCGTAAACATCGGCGCGGGCATGTTTGACTTCATGTATCCCTTAATGTTTACCTCTTACGTTCCCAAAGATAAGCGCGTTTCCATGTTTGCGCGCGTCATGTACTGCAACCTCATCAGCCAGGCTATTTTGACCTTCCTCAACGGCAAGATTGTCGTCTGGCAGTTTGCGCAATATCTCGGCATCAGCTACGACCAGGCATCTAATATGTCTGAACATCCACAGCTCTTAAATGCACTGCAAAATGGCTATTATCTAAACTCATATGAATTGGCAATGTGGATTGCCATCATCTTTACCGTCTTATCTTTCCTTGCCGTCTTATTCCTCAAAGAAGTTCCTGCCGATTACCACGAAGAAACTAATCAGCCCACGAATAAATTCCATATCGATTGGTCCATTCTCAAAAATAAATACGCCCTCTTATGGGTGCTCATCTGGGCTCCCGTTCGCTTTGGCGCCAGCATCGTCTTGCCTTATTTCCCCATCTATCTCAACAATTTCCTGCATATTTCAAGAGGTGCAACCTCAACCATCATCACGATGCAGACCTTCGCCATGGTCCTCGGCTATTTTGCCACGCCCTATATCGAAAAAAAGATGGGCTCCATCGTTTCCACGGCCGTCCTGACCATTGCCTGCGTGCCAATGATGCTCATTATGGCTAACGGCCTCATGTTTGGCAGCAATATTGCCTGGATTATCGGCATCGTCTTGTTCTTGCGCTCCGGCCTCGCCAATGCTACTTCTCCCATCAACGCCTCGCTGCCTTTGACCTTCGTCTCGAAAAACCTAGTTCCCGCTTACAGTTCCTTTATGACCATCTTCAATTCCGCTATCGGCATCCTGGCGGGCCTTTATTGCCGTTATTGGCTGCTCCGCACAGATGCCGGCTATGGCTATGCTTATTACATTACATCGACGCTTTACGTCATCGCAATGATTCTGCTCGTCATTGTCTTTGCGAAAAAATACAATCGCACTACGCCGAATGAAAATGAGCTGACAATGAACGAAACGAAAGAAGCCATTCGCGATGATGCCGACTAATCTTGAAGTCGCCTGAGAAATTAAGCGGTAAAGCATTGCTATTTTTCCTTCAAATGCTATAATATTAGAAAGCACGCTGATTGTGCCCCTTCTGCCTTTGGGCTGAAGGATTGATGTTTTGCTTGTTTACGGCAAGCGTATTTAGAAAGTCGGTGATTTTTATGCTAATCAATGCTCTGCAGAATAATTCCATCAATAACGGCGCCCTTTCTATTCAAGCTCCAAAAGCAGCCGCTAATACCCAGCAACCTTTAAAGAGCAAGGAAGCGATAGATGCTGGCCCTGCCGCCTCCTATCGTCCGAGCACGCTCGCCGATTACAGCGACAGCGCTCTTTCGCCGCTGCAAAAGAAAATCGTCAGCCTGCAAAACCAAATTCATGCACTAAAGGACGGCAAGCCTCTTTCTGCCCAACAGCGCAAGGATATGGTTAACACGCTCAACAACTACCTCAAAGATTTGCAAGATGGCAAGATTGATAGCGGCAAGGACCTTTCGCCGCAGCAAATGAGAAAGCAGCTAATAGATAGCGCCCAAAATAATTATGCTCAATTGCAATACCGCATCAATGACCCATTTAGCTATCTCAATCCTTCAAATAGCTTTTTGGGCAGCTCTAACAATATATTCTCGACCTTGGACCGCGGCATGGACGCCATGATTAATAACCAATTTTCACAGGCCATGTCCAATTGGAGCAAACGCCTAGATGAACCCGACGCTACAATCGATAATTTTCCTTCGCCTGCTTCTGACCCCTTTGGCTTCATCAGCCATGTCGCAGCAGGCGTAACCAATGACAAATTATCACAGGGCGCACAAAATCGCCTTGCGATGGCCAATATCTATCACGATGCGCTATCCAATTTAAATGCCGTCTCGCAGCAAGGCAACATAAATTCGCCTTCTGCTCATACTTATAACCGTCTCGCCTAAAAAAAGGGGCTACTCACTATAGGAGTAGTCCCTTTTTTATTTAAGCGGCTTTCTGGGACTTCTTCATCATACTACTGATAATACATACCAATGCAACAAATCCGAATATTCCTGCTATAACAGCAAATTTACCAGCACTGCCAAGAGTGCCTAATAAAATACCTGGTATAAGATAGTCCGTATCAGCAAATGTAGAGCTAGCTAAACTCAAATTTCCCAAAACTGGTAAAATGAATAGCGGCAACCAGCTAATGAGGAGGCCATTGATTATCGCTCCTATAATTGCTCCTCTGCGTCCGCCTTTAGCATTGCCGTATATAGCAGCCGCTGCTCCACAGAAAAAATGTCCTACAACGCCTGGTATTATAACTACTGTATGCAAAGCAACCATTATAAACATTGATATTGTGCCAACAATAAAGCTTATAAAAAAGCCTAACAGCACCGCATTAGGAGCATAGGGAAAAATTATAGGCACATCTAATGCTGGCTTTGAATTTGGTACTATTTTCATCGCAATTCCCTGAAATGCGGGCACGATTTCTGCCAATATCATTCGCACACCTTGCAGCACAACTGCAAAACCAGCAGCAAAAGTACCAGCTTGTATTATGGAATAAACAAAATAATTTGTACCATTGCTAAGATTTTTTTCTACAAATTCTTGCCCTGCCATAAGAGATAATATGATATATACAATTGACATCACAATCGTAATTGAGACAATCGAATCTCTTAAAAAAGATAAGCTCTTAGGCACATCTATTTCTTCTGTACTATGTGCTTTATTGCCAAAATGTTCTCCAAACCAACCTGAAATTGCATAGCCTATATTTCCCGTATGCCCCATCGCTACGGAATCGCTGCCTGTAATATCTCTCATATAAGGCTGGCATAAAGCCGGCGTAACAGTTAAAAGCGTTCCTTCAAATATTCCGCCCAATATAATCGTGAAAAAACTCCTTCCCAATCCTGCCGATATCAATATTACAGCTGTTAAACACGATACATAGAGCATTGCCTGACCAGTCAAAAAAATATATTTAAATTTAGTAAAACGAGCTAATGCTATATTGACTAACATTCCCACAAACATAATCAAAGCCGTCGTTGACCCATATTGCACCAATGCTATCGCTACAACAGCTTCATTACTAGGAACTACACCTTGAACATTTAAGGCGAACTGAAACATCTTAGCAAAAGGATCTAGGGATTTAACTAGTATCCCTGCTCCGCCCGTTAATATCAAAAATCCTGCAAAAGTCTTTATGCCGCCCTGTATTATTTGAGTTGCCTTTTTCTTTTGCAGTATCAATCCTATAACTGCTAATATTCCCACCAAAAGAGCTGGGGTTTGAACAATGCTAATAAATAAATTTTGTATATTATTCATTTTAATAACCTCCGTTTGTTAGATATTATTCATGCATTATTCCATTAGCATCAAGAATTTTATTAATTGCCTGTTTTATTTCTTCTTGGTCGATTAAGCTATTTAAGGCAATTATCCTGTCCTTCGGCAAGTTTAAGGCTGCATCTGCCAAAGTTTTTTCTATAAAGAAATAGTCTGCCATATTAGGTGTCGTGCTTCCAACATCAGCATGATCAACAACAATTTCTTCTTGTACATTCTTATTTTTTAATAAATTTTGAATATTCATTTGAACCATAAAACTGCTTCCTAAACCAGATTGACAAATACACAAAAATTTCATTGTAATTCCTCCTAAAAAATATTATTATTTTAATATATTAATTAAACCTTCTCTATTTTTTACAGAAAAAATTTGCTCTAATCGCTCAGCATTCATAAGCAATTCTGCTAATTTTTGTATAATCATAATATGACTTTTATCATCAGGTGTAGCTAGAAAAATCCATAATTCAACTTTTTTACTTTCTTCCATAAATGGAATCGCTTTTTTGGTAAATAATATTGCAACTGCCGCTTCTTTTGTACTTGACATGGGTCTAGAATGTGCTAATACAATTTTAGAACCAATATTCATATAAGGACCTTTATCTTCACATTTTTCAATTACTGAATCAATATAATCCTGCTTGATTATTCCTTTTAAAAGTAACGGCTTTGCCGATAATTGTATTGCTTCCTTCCAAGATAGTTCATTGTCCGCTAAAAACTGTATGCAATCATTTTTAAATATTTCCATGTAGACCCTCCAACTCTTTTTTTCATATTATAATCTTTATGATTTCCATAACAAGTGCAATACTTGTCACCAATAAGTGCAATAAATGAACTAAAAGGATAATTACATGTCTAAACAATATTCTGATAAAAATATCAATAAATTAATAAATCTATTATTAAAAACTGATTTCCCAATTCCCATACAGGTACTTTGCGATGAATTGGGGCTATCAAGGCGTAGCATTTTTTATCTAATAAAAAAAACTAATATTTTTCTTCTCAAAAAAAATATTAGTCCCATAATTAATATAAATGGCAGTGGCTATAAACTGACAGATAAAAATAAAAAAGAATTATTAAATATAACACAAAAAAGAATTTCCAAAAATATTATAGCCCATCCAGAGTTATATTCTTTCGATTTTAAATCTTTAACCTCTGAAGACCGTTTAATATTCATCAACTATTTAATCATTACCTCTCCTCCCATCTCAATTAATACTCTAATTAAGGTTACGAAAACATCTCGCAACACAATATTAAACGAACTTAAACAGCTAAATTCATTTAATAAAAAAAATAATTTTTATATAAAAATTTCTCCTAAAGGACGCATTCCCATAGGAGATGAAGAAGTCTTGCGGCAATGGGTTATTGATAATTTTTCAAAGATTATTAAACTATTAGAAAATTTCTATATGATTGAGCATGATGATATAACTATAAAAGTTCTTTCAGAGTATGAAACAGCAACCAAAAGCATCCTAACAGATGATTCCCGCCACCTGATTGGGGTCTTTTTATCATGGTATCGCAAACGATTACAGACAAAAAATTTTCTAACATCATATAAAGGAAGCATAAATAAATATTTCTCTTCTGATTTATTAAATTGGACAAAAACTTTTCTCCTCTCCTGCCAAGTAACTATATCAAGTGAAGTATCATATTTGGCCAATATAATGTGCATCAATGCTCCTTCATCTATTAAGCATAATAAAAATAATATACATGCTATTATTGTGCATTTTGCAAGCTGCCTAATAAAACAATTTGTGCAAACCTCAGGCTATCTTTATCTTATCCAGAATAAATCTTTATTAAGCAATCTTACGACGCATTTAATATCAGTTTATTTTAGACTAAAAAACAATATCTCCTATTGCAATCCTTTGTTAAAAAATTTTAAAACCGAACATAAGGATTTATTTTATTTGACTAAATCAGCTGTTAAATCCCAAGAACATTTATTAAATGCTATTATTTCCGATGATGAGATATGCCTTATTGCCACCTATTTTGGTGCGTCCTTAAAGAGTATCTCCCAACAATCACCCAAAAAAGTGATTGTTTTATGCTCCAGCGGCGTAGGCACTTCTAAATTTTTACTGCTGCAATTAAGAAAGCGTTATACCAAAGTACATTTTATAGGGCCTTTAAGCACTTCATCTTATTTAAATACTTCCTTTTCTAATATTTCTTTAATTTTAACTACCTCAAAAAATATATCATTTCCAGGTAATTCCACACCAATTCTGCTAATTTCTGCATTTCCGAGCAAATATGAATGGCTTATAATCCATAATAAATTACTAGAATTAAATATACTAAACAGCAATGATTATTCACCTAATAATATTGAAAATATTATCAGCATCATTGAAAATTATGCTCGTATAGAAGATTTAGAAGGACTAAAAGTTTCGTTAAAAACATATTTTAATACAGAAAAACTTCTACCTTCTATTAATAATATAAATTCATTTGATTCCACTTTAAAATACATAAAATTTTCATCATTAAAATATACATGGAAAGAAGCTGTAAAACTATCCTTTGATGATCTATTAAAAAATAATTTTGTTGAAAAAAAATATGTAAACTCAATATTAAACCTTATAGAACAACACGGTGATTACATGGTTATTGGTAAGAATTTTCTTCTCGCTCATGCCAAACCAAGCGATGGTGTAAAAATAAAATCTGCCTCCATAACACTCTTTAAATATCCATTTTATATGGATAGCGGCAAATCCATCCAATGTATTATCAGTTTAGCGCCAATAGATAAAGATAGCCATATCTCATTTCTTGCAGCTCTTTTAGAAAAAATCAATAATCCTCAATGGTGCGCTGAACTATTTAGCATAACATCACAAGAAACATTAAAAAAATTTTTAATGCATTAATAAACAACCACCGGCTTAGCCGGTGGTTTTCCTTTTTCGGGCATAGCCCTACCTTTTTTGGCTGCGCACAAGTGCGCTTTTTATTGGCCTGCCAGCCATGCATTTATTATTTGCTACCCGTAAACGGGTCTCTTGGGTCAAATAAATATAACTGGTCCATTTCTCTATCAACTTTTAATTGCTTTGAGATATATTCTTTTATTGCCTTCGTATTCTTCCCTACCATATCCACATAATATCCTTTACACCAAAATTCTCTGTTTCTATATGCAAATTTCATATTCCCAAAACGCTGTAATATCATTAAACTACTTTTCCCTTTCAAATATCCCATAAAACTCGAAACACTTATTTTCGGCGGTATACTTAGCAATAAATGTATGTAGTCTAAACAAATTTCCCCTTCTATTATTTCTACACCTTTCCATTGGCAATGCGTCCTTATTATATCTCTAAGCTCTTCCCTTTTTTCTCCATAAAACACTTTTCCCCTATACTTCGGTGCGAACACCGCATGATATTTACAATTCCATTTTGTATGTGCTAAACTGTTATTAGTGTTATTTTGCTCTAGCATTATAGCATCCCCCTAATGTGTTGCTTTTTGTTAGCTGGCAGGCTCTCAAACAGTTTAGCACATTAGGTTTTTTTTACTCACCGCTTAAGCTTTTTTGAACCACGCGACTATCGCGTGGTTTTCTTATATACAAAAAGAGAGTATCAGAAACTTTAATCCGATACTCTCTTTATTAATTGTCAGATTTCATTTAAATATTCGCTTACCGAACTTATCGCCGTAGCACCATCACTTACGGCAGTGACAATCTGGCGCAACGGCTTGACGCATACATCGCCCGCAGCAAAAATGCCCGGCACAGCCGTCTTCATCTGCCTGTCAGCGACAATATAGCCGCGCTCATCGGTAATACCAAGATTTTTGGCAAAATCGGTTACCGGGTCGCTCCCAATATAGGGAAAAATTCCCTTAGCCAAAACGCGCGTAAGCTCGCCGTCTTTGCTGTCTTCAAGCTCAAGACCAGCAACCTTGCTGCTCTCAACGATTACGGCGTGCGGTTTCTTATTGCGCAAAATTTCAATTTTGGGATTTTCCTCTACCTGACGCTGCAATGATTCTTCACCGCGAAAAACGTCACGCCTGATAACAAGCGTCACCTTGCTCACAACGCGCGATAGATACAAAGATTCAGCAAGGGCCGAATTGCCGCCGCCAACAACGATGACAGGTGCGTCTTTATAAAAAGACGAATCGCAGACAGCGCAAAAGCTGATGCCCTTGCCAATCATCTCGCGTTCATTTGGTACTTGCATGAGCCGTTCCACCGTTCCTGAAGCAATGATTACTGAGCGCGCCTCATACTGTTTGCCATCGGCAGTAACGACGAGCTTTATCTTTCCTTTATCCTCAAGGCGCTCGACCTTGCTATAAGCAAACGGTGCCTTAAAGCTATTGACCTGCTCATACATCGCCCAGGCAAGGTCTGCCCCACTTATCTTTTTTGTTCCCGGCCAATTCTCAATGCTATATGTCTTGACGAGCTTCCCTCCAGGCGCATCGCCTTCAAAAACAATGGCTGCAAGGCCAGCCCGCATCGCATAAAGAGCTGCCGTAAGACCAGCGGGCCCCCCGCCAATTATCGCGACATCATAAAGCTCCGCCATTTTGGTCACCCGTTTTCTCTTATCTTTTCCAATTTGGGCAAAAGTCTTTCTTCCGGTATAAAGCCGACCATCTTTTCAACAATCTCGCCATCTTTTATGAAAAACAGCGTCGGCACGGATTCTACGCCATAGGCTTCGGCCAGCTCGCTTTCTTGGTCAATGTCGACCTTGACAAACGTATATTCGTCCGCATTCCTTTCATCTATTGTTTCCATGACATGGCCGAGCATCTTGCAGGGACCACACCAAGTAGCAAAAAAATCCAAAAGGAATGTTTTCTTTTCTGCCATCATTTCATCAAAAGTTGCTTTATTTGCATGTATAATTGCCATATTCATTTTCTCCTTGATGTATTGTCTTTATTATATAATATTTTTTCTTTGTTGTCATTGATTATTTTTTTCAGCACGGGCAATAGTTATCATCGCCGTCACAATACGGGGCATCGTGATGGCGGTAATGGCGATAGTGGCGGTAGTAGCCATCATCATTATTCTGGTCGTTATTGCCCTGCTGGTCATTTGTACTAAGCTGACTATACGACGCTTGTTGCGCTACAATGTGCGGCGAAGCAAGTGTGTAGTCAAGCCCTGCCGTAACGGCAAAAGTCACTGCCAAAACCAAAAGAATCCTCTTCATCTTCAAGCACCTCCACATTCATATACAGCTTTTTCATCTGCTTTTAGTATAGCAAGCAATTATGGCAAAACTGTGACCAAAAGAAAAAATCTCAACAAAATACTATGAATGTCTTATAATAGGAAAAGATTTGGGGAGGTTTTAACATGCACAAAATGATTATTGCCGAAGACAATCAGCAACTGGCAAATGTGCTCGCCGCTTTTGCCAAAAAGGAGGCATTTGCCGTCAGCATTGCCACCGATGGCGAAGAAGCCTTGAGCCTCTTTAAAGAGCAGGGCGCCGACATCTTGCTTTTGGATATCATGATGCCCAAAAAAGATGGCTTTGCCGTCTGCCGCGCCATCAGGCAATCTTCCAATGTTCCCATCATCATGATTACCGCCCGCGGCGAAGATTTCGAGCGAATTATGGGACTTGATATGGGGGCAGACGATTATATCGTAAAGCCTTTTTCTCCCGCTGAAGTCATGGCCCGCGTGCGAGCCGTGCTGCGCCGTGGCAACTGCGGCGATAAAAATCAGGCGCAAAATGATGTCGTACTTTCCTATTTTAACTTAATAATTGATACCCAAAAATACAGCGCCCTTTTAAACGATGTCCCCCTGAGCCTGACGCGCAAGGAATTTGAACTTTTATGGCACTTTATCGCCCATCCGGGACGCGTTTTTTCGCGCGATGAACTTTTAGATGAAATCTGGGGCTATGATTATTTTGGCGACGCCCGCACTGTCGATTCACATATAAAGCGCCTGCGCGCCAAGCTGGCGGCAGCTGACAAGCACTACGGAAAGCTCATCGCCACGGTTTGGGGCATCGGCTACAAATGCGAAGACAAGGATACATTTCATGCAGAAAAATAAAATTCTCTACAAGCTCTTTGCTATCTTTGCCGGCATCTTATTTTGCTTCATCTTCGCTGTTGATTGCCTTTTTTTCCTGCTTTTCAGCAATCAGGCGCTCTCTTTGCGGCAAAATGAGCTCCTCTCAAAAGCCGAAGAGCTTACCTCTACCCTGCCGGCGATTATCCCCCAGGCGCCAAAAGAGGGGGGAAAGTGCCGCCTTTGCTCCTACATTGACCTTCTGCAAAAAAGCAATGACTGCCATATCTGGCTCGTAAGGCCAAATGGAAAGCTCGCTTCCTGCTACGATGAAAAGGAGGCAAAAGCTTTCCAAAATTTTGCCGCCGCCAATAAAGATTTTATTGATAAAGCCTTAAAGGGAAAAGCGCTCACGCAAAGGGAATTTACTTCAAATGGCCTGCCGCCGCTCACCGTCGCCGCGCCCATTTATGACAAATCAAAAAATCTTTTCGGCACGATAATCTTGTACAGTGAAAACACAGGGCTTTTCTCCTCCGTTCTCGCCAGCATTAAGCTGCTCGCCTTTTGCTCATTTTTGGCCTTCCTCATCGCCCTTACGGCGGCATGGCTTTTATCTTACTCCTTCACCGACCCCTTGCGTCGCCTCAAGGCAATGGCCATAGCAATAAGCGAGGGCAACTACCTCGTCAGAAGCGACATAAAAAGAAACGACGAGTTTGGCGAGCTTGCCCAGAGCATCGACTGCATGGCTGCTCGCCTTGAAAAAGCGGCGCAAAAAAAACTCGACAAAGACAGGGCGCGCCGCCTTTTTGCCGCTAATCTCTCCCACGAGCTGCGCACGCCAGTTGCCGTCCTGCGCGCCTCATTAGAGGCACTGCAATCAGGCATTATCGCCGAAGATGAAAAAGAAGCCTATCTAAAGCAGATGCTCGATGAAACACTCTACTTAGAGCGCCTTGTCAACGATACGCTCGAACTCGCCAAATTGCAAAATCCGGATTTTCCCATCGAAAAGGCGCCACTACTCTTAAATGACCTCTTTTCTGACGCTTCGCGTGCCCTGCGCCAATACGCCTTTGCCAAGGACGTGCGCATAAAAGCGCAAAATTTAAATACTCCCGCCCCCTTTTGTGGCGACTACGGGCGATTGCGGCAAATGCTCATTACCGTCTTAGACAATGCCATCAAATTTTCGCCCCCAAAAAGCATAGTTGAGCTCACCTTTTTAGAATATCCGTCTTACTATGAACTTAAAATTTGCGACCAAGGCGGCGGCATAGACGAAAAAATTTTGCCTAAGCTTTTTAGCAGCTTTCACAAGGGCAATGGCCAAAAAAACAAGAGCGGTACCGGGCTAGGACTTTTTATTGCCCGCAAGATTGCCGAACGCCACGACATTTTGATACAGGTATCTAACACTGCCGGCAAGGGGGCCTGTTTTTGCTTCCAATTTTCCAAGAAAAATATTCCTTGCCCGCCACCTGAAATGGTGACAAGTAGAAAAAAGTGATATAATAAATTTTATATGACTAATTAAGGCTATGCCATAACTGATTTTTATTGATACAGCTGGCTGCCATGAAGAGGTGAAAAAATGGTAGATTTTAATCTCGATTTAAAAGATACTGATTGTAATGACCCCGTAAAAATATTTTACGACAGAAATCCTTTTACTAAGGATTTGGGAATCAGGGTAAAGCGCGAGACAGATGACAGCATTAGCATCATGCTCAAGATAAAGCATCGCCACACCAATTTGTACGGCATCGCCCACGGCGGCGTACTCATGTCCATTGCCGATGCCACGATGGGAGCGGCTTGCCTCAACCTCAATAAGCGCGTCGTTACGCTCGATTTCAATATGAATCTTTTAAAAGCCGTCCCCGAAACGGATGAAATAACGGCACGTGCCCAGGTGCTCCACAATGGCGGCAAGACCATCGTCGTCGAATGCACAATTGAAGATGGCGCCGGCCATTTATGCTGCAAGGCCCGCTCGACGATGTTCGTAGTCGGCCCCCTTAATGAACAAAAATGAGGAGATTTTCCGTGCAACGCTTAGTAATCATCGCCGTGCTGCTCATAGCATCACTGTTTAATACCGCCCTTGCTGCACCGACAAGTGCTTTTAACCCGCTCGCTGCGCCTGATTTTGGCCTTACGGCAAAATCGGCCATCTTAATTGAGGCCACCACTGGCCGTGTCATTTTCGAGAAAAATGCTGACGCCCGCGAATATCCGGCGAGCATGACCAAGATGATGACTTGTATTTTATCACTTGAAAAGACCAAGCCAACCGATGTCATTCATATTGCTGATGCCGCTTGCTCTGTCGGCGGTTCCTCCCTTTATCTGCAAAAGGGAGATATCATGACCATGCAGCAGCTGCGCCAAGGCATGATGCTCGTTTCAGGCAATGATGCTGCCGTAGCTATCGCTTGTGCCGTAAGCGGTTCCGTACCGGCTTTCGTCGATTTAATGAACGAAAAGGCCAAATCCATCGGCGCCCTGAATACACATTTTGACAATCCCAACGGCCTGCCGGACAAAAATCACTACTCGACAGCGCGCGACATGGCCAAGATTGCCGACTACTGCTACCAAAATGCGGCCTTCCGCAAAATCGTCGACTGCAAGGACCAGGAAATCCATTGGATTTACCCCAAGAACAAAAAATTTGTCTTTTTCAATACCAATCACCTGCTCTGGACCTATCCTTATGCCAACGGCATCAAGACTGGTTATACGGAAGAGGCGGGCGGCTGCCTCGCCGCCTCGGCGACACATGATGGCACGACGCTCATCGCCGTCGTCATGCACACCAATGATGCAGAAGACCGTTTCACCGAAGCCAAACAGCTCCTTGAATACGGCTTCAAGATGGTCAAGATGCAGCGCGCCTACACCAAGGACCAGCTCCGCAAAACACTTCATGTGCACGACGGCAAGACAGCTGAAATAAGCGTTGCCCCTTCGCATGACATTGAATACCCCATTATCAAGGGGCAAGACAACGCCGATTACAGTATTTCGCTCGATTTACCGCATTATTTAAAGGCACCTATAAATACAGGTGACCAGGTCGGCTACGTCAACATTCTCTATAAGGGAAAAGTTGTCGGCAAGGTACCTATCCTCGCTGAGCAGTCAAGCCAGCAAGGCTTTAGCTTCGGCTCTTTTTACTACACGATTTATGACAAGCTAGCTTCTTTATTTTAAGACAAAAAGAGCTCCTGAAAAATCTTCAGGAGCTCTTTTTTTATGCCTAAACACGCTGCTATCGGCAAAGCAAGCTGCCAATCTGGAAAAAGACAACCGCAACCACCCAGGCAACGGCAAACTGAAACAGCGCAGAAAAAAGCGCATAGCGCGCCTTGCCCGTCTCCTTCCTTATCGTCATGATGCTTGAAAAGGCAAAAAATTATTAAAGAGTAGGCATTAAGCTGCGTAAAACCAACTTGGCTGAGCTTGCCGACAACGCCGGCAATGCCATAGAGAATACTGATACTAGAGACGACGACTTCCTTGGCCGCAACGCCTGAAAGAAGAGCAACGGCAATCTGCCAAACATCAAGCCCTGCTGACGCCAAAAGCGGTGCAATAAAATGGCCAATGCTGGCACCAAAGCTCTCTGCTATATCGTCAACCATGCCCGAGCTGTTAAAGTGCAAAATAAACCACATTGCCAAAGAAGCAACAAAAATCATCGTGCCCGCCTTGCCAAGGTAAGAGCGCACCTTTTCCCAGGCATATAAAAATACCGTGCGCACATTGGGCGTTTTATACTCAGGCAATTCAATGAGCAGTGTATGCGTATTTTTATGACTATCGACTTTAGAGAAAATCTTTGCCAGACAAATTGCCATGACAATGCTTAAAAGATACATGGAAAAAGAAGCATAGACAGCATTTTGTGCAAAGAACATGCCGGATATCAAAATATAAATGGGCAGCCGCGCGCTGCAGGTCATAAAAGGCGTAATAAATATCGCCCGCAGCCTGTCGTGCGGGTCCTCCAAAGTGCGCGAGGCCATAATTGCCGGCACACTGCAACCAAAGCCCAGGAGCAAAGGAATAAATGCCTTGCCGGAAAGGACGACCTTCCCCATAATGCCATCCATGATATAGGCAACACGCGCCATATAGCCGCTATCTTCAAGCACGGCAAGTGCCAAAAATAAAATAAAGATATTGGGCAAGAAAGAAAGTACGCTGCCAACGCCGTTAATTACGCCATCGACAAGCAGCGATTTCAAGACATTGCTCACCTGCAAATCCGTTAAAAGCCCCATAACTACGCCCGAAAAAGCATCTATGACGCCAATGAGCTTATCTTGAAAAAAATCACCGATAGAAAATGTCAAGAAAAATATAAAGGCCATGATACCCCAAAATACGGGAATGCCAAAATAAGGATGCGTCAGCACCTTATCAACGCGGTCTGTCGCAGCCGATTCGCGCTCCTTGTTGACCAACACTTCTTGCACGATTTCTTCTATGAAATCATACTTTTGCTTAATTATCTCCTTTTCATAGCTCTTATCCAGAATATCGGGGCAAGAAAGCGGGTACTGCTTTTTTATCTGCTCATCGTTAGCGAGCAATTTTATTGAAAGCCAGCGCAAATTAGGCAAATCTCCGTATTTTTCACGAAGAGCAGCCGTCACTTAGTCTATCTTATCTTCTAAAAAATCACTGTAAACGACCGCGGTATCTGCATGGTGGTCGTGGCGGTGCCTACCGCTATCGTGATGATGCTCTATCTTGATGTCCTGCACATTGTCGCTGTGATGCGAGACGACATGCAGCAAAATATCAAGACCGCGCTTTTTGCGCGCGCTGACGGGAATAACCGGCACGCCGAGCATTTCAGGCAGGCGATGCAAGTCAATATCCATGCCGCGCTCTTCGATAATATCCATCATGTTGAGGGCTATGATGAGCGGCTTCCCAAGCTCAATGAGCTGCAAGACAAGATAGAGTTCGCTCAAGAGAAGATGCGTCAATGATATCGACGATGACATCTACCTCATCTTCCATTATATACTGACGGGAGAGCTTTTCTTCCATCGTATAAGATGTCAGGCTATATATACCCGGCAAATCGACTAGCTTATAATGCGCATCATGGTAATTAAGAGCGCCTTCTTTTTTCTCCACCGTGACGCCGGGCCAGTTAGCGACTTTTAAATTAGCACCCGTATAAGCATTGAATAAGGTCTCTTGCCGCAATTTGGGTTGCCGATAAAAGCCACGTGCAATTCTTTTTCCATAAGTTACTCCCCTATAGCAATGCCATCGGCAATCTGCCTGCCAATGGCAAAGCGCGTACCCCGCACCTTCAAGATAATCGCGCTGCCTCTTTTTTTATTCAAAATTTCCAGCCTTGCACCTTGCGTCATGCCGAGCATTTCAAGACGGCGCTGAATTTGTTCTTCGAGGCTAATCGACTCCACATGATAAACTTTTCCCTTCTCGCCTTCGGAAACGACCATCTTCTCCTGCTGCCCCATATGACCCAGTATATCCGAGGAAGAATTCATGGACATACTGACAGGCAGCTCCTCCTTTTTTATTATTTTTGCCTTCAATTTTCCTTAGCGCAGTGCCTTTTCTTTCTTTGCCTGTTCGCGAATCAGCTCAAAAACAAAATGATTGAGCTTTTCCTGTACGGCAAAAGGCATATTCACAAAGCGCACTGCCACTTTCCAGTTTTCCCTATTATCCAATTTGTGCGGCCTGCAGCGCAGTACCACGCCATGCTGGCGCAATTCTTTCATATCAGGCAATAAATCGGACATATCAATGATTACATTGGCCATCTCATTGAGGCGCTTATCGAAATAAAAGGCAATGCCGCCAGCACTTATGTCTATGCTCTGTGCCTTGAAAAGGTGTATTTTCATCTGCTGATTGGAAACGGCAGAAATCGCATCCACTCGCTCTTTATATAATCCATCCGAACTTATATAAAAGCTTATATCGCGCTTCATCTGCACGCGAATAAACTCCCTGTATTGAGTGCGCTCTAATTTTACAGGCGCCTTAATACTCATATAAAACATATTGGTCTTTTTCGTATATGTACAAATGGTCGAAAAGTTATAACAGCACTCACGCGTCTTAAGCGTTACAAAAAGGCGGTCCCCCTCCTTAAAAGGCACTTTTTGCAATTCATCATTGCTCAAGACAAGGTCAAGCTCGCTGTTGGTAATGAGCTTAATGCGCGCCGGATAAATAAAATCGCGCTGCGTGTCGTAAGCTATCTCGATAGCCACCGTACTGTATAATACCTCTTTAATCTGATCTGCCATCTAAAAAATCCTTCTATCATTTATAGTATGCTAAAATTCTTTCCATCTGATAATGAAACAAAAATTTTTGCGGCTTTATTAAAAGCCTAATTTCAAGCAATCCTTTCCCTGCCCAAAATTAATACGCCCGAGGATTACCATCACTATAATAGAACATTCATCTTCCCACCCCTGCTGTTTTGCGGCTAAATACATATAATCAGCTTCCTTTTTCTTGCAAGCTAATCATAGCATATCTGATTAAAAATTAATATGTCTATTATCACACTCTCAGAAAATTTTAGGATAACTTTCTATAATTAGAATTTAACAAATACATTTTTTCTATTCGCAAAAAATTCATCAAAGGTTAAACCAGACAGTTTTCCTGCTTTTACGAGATGAATTACTGCATAAAAAAAGAGCACCAGCTTATGCTGATGCTCCCCGTCAAAAGGATTCTTATTTGTCGAAATAGCGCTTGAGCAAACCGGCAAAGCCTCTGCCATGGCGAGCTTCGTCTTTAGCCATTTCATGTACAGTATCATGGATAGCATCGAGATTGAGCTGCTTAGCAAGTTTTGCCAATTCGAATTTACCTGCGCAAGCACCCTGTTCTGCAGCAACGCGCATTTCAAGATTCTTTTGTGTGCTGTCAGTGAGTACTTCGCCGAGCATTTCTGCAAAGCGAGAAGCATGGTCAGCTTCCTGCAGAGCATAGCGCATGAAGGCTTCTGCAATTTCAGGATAACCCTGGCGGTCAGCAACGCGGGACATAGCAATGTACATACCAACTTCGCTGCATTCACCGCTGAAGTTCTGCTGCAAGCCTTCGATAATGCGAGGGTCTACGCCTTTAGCAACGCCCACAACATGTTCGGTTGCAAATTCCATTTCATTTGATTTCTGTTCGGTAAACTTAGAGGCAGGTGCACCGCAAACCGGGCAAGTTTCTGGTGCCTTTTCTCCTTCAAATACATAACCGCAAATTGTGCAAACCCATTTCTTCATAATTAACAACCTCCATTAAGTTTATTCTTTTTTAACCCCTTTGGAACTTTCTCAGGTCATAACCTTTGAATTCTCGTTTCATTACACCATCGTATTGTGCTCCGCGAGCTTTACTTCCCGCTGTTCCTGCGGTAGTTGCTGTTCATCATTTGCAAGTATTATTATAGCCAATTTACAGGAAAAATAAAGCTCATTTTAAGGCATTTTTAGATAAAATTTGCGGTAAATGACCCCATTATCTCCTTTTTTCGACTTTTTTCTTAGATATTTAATTTTTATTAATTTTTTGTTTTAATTAATAATAATTATTATGTTTTAAAAAATTCTTATTTTACCCCTGCCTCAGACATTCCATCATTTTTCCTCTTTGACCTTGAACCATGCAGCGTACATGGTCGGCAAGACGAGCAAGGTAAGGACAGTGGCTACCAAAAGCCCACTCGATATGGCCACGGCCATCGGCCCCCAAAAGGGGCTGGGCATGAGCGGCACCATGCCCAAAATAGCCGCCATCGCCGTGAGCATGATGGGACGAAAGCGCATGATGGCAGAATCGACGATGGCATTCCATGCCGTCTCACCCGCGGCCATATGCTTTTTAATCTGGTCGATGAGGATTATCGAGTTGCGAATAATCATGCCCGTCAGTGCCAAAATGCCCAGGTCGGCAACAAAGCCAATTGGCGTACTACTTATAAGCATGCCGAAAGAAACGCCGATAATGCCTAGCGGTGCCGTCAAAAGCGTGAGTACCATCAGCGAAATCTTCTTGAGCTGGAACATCAAAAGCGTCATTATCACGATAAACATAACAGGAATCGGCTTCATGAGAAATTGCATCGACTGCATGCTATCGTGCAAGGAACCATCGATATCAATCGAATAGCCATAAGGAAGCGACTGGCGCAAGGCCAATGTCTTATCATAAATAATCTGCGTCGCATCATTTGCCGTGCCCGAATGAATATCGGCCCGCACCGTAATCGCCGGCTTGAAATTTCGCCACCAGATGAGGCCATTAGAGCCTTCATAGGTGATTTTTGCCAACTGGTCAAGCGGTACATAGCCCGATTTTCCCAAATAAATCGGCATATCCTTGAGCTTTTCAATATCAGTGCGGCTGCTGCCATTAAGGCGAAAGGTGATGTCCGTATTATTGTCACCTTTATAATACTGCGCTGCCTTGATGCCGTTTATCTGCGCATACAAAGTCTTAGCCAAATCCGAGCGGGAAATGCCCAAAACGGAGAGCTTATCGGGGTCAATCTCGAGCTTAATTGCCGACACGCGGCTATTCCAGTCAAAATTTATATTGTAAAGATTCTTATCCTGGCGCATGAGCGCGGCTACCTTGCCAGCAATAGCTTGCACTTTGCTAATATCATAGCCTTCTATCCGCAGCATGACCGGATAATCTGCTGGCGGTCCCGTCTGGATGAGCTTTATATTGCTCTGCACGGCAGGAAAATCCCGCTGCATTTTATTATTTATTTCTGAAATGAGTCTTTTGCGCGCTTTAACATCTTTGGCGACAATGACAAACTGGGCATAATTGGGCTCGGGCAAAACCGGGTTTAAAGTCAAGACAAAGCGCGGCGCACCCTCTCCTATATAGTACGAATAATTCTTTATATCCTTTTTTTGCGTGTCGAGATAAGCGGCAAAGCGTTCAGCCTGCTCCTTTGTCGCCTGCATCGAGCTGCCTTGCGGCAAGCTCATCTCGACTATTATCTCAGGCCGCATGGACGGCGGAAAAAATTCCTTGGGTACAAAGTGCAGCAAAAAAAGGGAAAGGGCAAATACGCCGCCCGTAACTAAGAGCACAATTTTTTTATGATGCAAACAGGCAATCAAAAGGCGCTTAAACAGGCGATAAAACCGGCTTTGATATGGATTTATCTTGCCAGAAGCATCACTTTTTACCTTGACCTTGATGAGCTTATAACCATAAAGCGGTGCCACCATGACGGAAACAATCCACGAAATAATAAGCGCGGTGGCGATAACGGGGAATAAGTCACGGCAAAATTCCGCTGCCATTCCCTTGGAAAAAGCAACGGGAATAAAGCCTGAGCAGGTGATAAGCGTACCTGTAAGCATCGGTGCTGCCGTCGCTTTATAAGCGTAGCAAGCTGCATCGAAGCGCCCTAAGCCTTCTTCCAGCTTAACGCTCATCATCTCGACGGCGATGATTGCATCATCGACCAAAAGCCCTAAAGCGATAATCAAAGCGCCCAAAGACACCTTGTTGAGTGTGATGCCAAATATGTCCATCACATTAAAGACACCGGCAATGACCAGCGGTATGCAGCCGGCCACGACCAAGCCCGTCCGCCAGCCGAGACTAAAAAAGCTCACCGCCAAGACGATGACGACTGCTTCTTCCAGCGTCGAGACAAATTCGCTTATAGAATTGCGCACAACTTGCGGCTGATTAGATACCTGATGAATTTCAATGCCCAGCGGCAAATTATGGCGCAGCACACCAATGGTCTTATCAAGGCTCTTTCCCAAAGAAAGGATATTGCCCCCATCAACCATTGAAACGGCAATGCCGATAGCGGGCTGCCCATCAAAATACATCTGCGGCTGCCGAGGGTCTGCATAGCCTTGCTTAACGGTCGCTATATCGCCCAAGCGAAAAATCTTGCCGCCAACATTGATAGGCGTAGCCCGTATCTGCGCCAAGTCGTTAAATTTTCCTGTCATGTGAATGTAGACGTCATTGCTCTTGGTCGCAATCATGCCCGCTGGCGCCATTTCATTTTGCGCGCTTATCGCCTTTTGAATGGCCTGCGGGCTGATGCCAAGCTCTGAAAGCTTATCCGCTTTCGCCTCGACATATATCTTTTGCGGCTGCACGCCTAAAAGCTCCGCCTTGCCCACTCCCGGCACCCCTAAAAGGACGCGGCGCACCGCCTCTGCTTTTTGTCGCAGCTCCTCATAGCTGTAATCCTTGCCTGTGATGGCATAGACGCTGCCATAGACATCATCAAATTGGTCATTAAAGACCGGGCCAATAACGCCGTCCGGCAGCTGCGGGCGAGCATCTTCAGCTAAATTTCTGACTTTTAGCCAGGTCAGATGAACCTTATCCGCCGGCACTTCCTGTTTCAAGGTGACATAGATGACGGATAGAGAATCACGCGAATAGCTCTTTAGATAATCCAGTCCCGGCGTATCCTGAAGCTTTTTGGCCAGCTTATCCGTGACATTATCTTGCATCTGCTGTGCCGTTGCTCCCGGCCAGCGCACGGTGACAATCATCTGACGAATTGTAAAAGAGGGGTCTTCGCGGCGGCCAAGATTAAAATAGGAAAAAATACCCGCCACGAAAACAACAATGATAAAATACCAGACAATATTCTTATTTTTTAATGATAATTCCGTAAGATTTCTCATAGTGCACCACCATCGGCCGGTGCCACCTTCTCACCCTCACTGAGCTTATCCACTCCTGCCGTTATTACGATGGTGCCTTCGGGCAATCCCTCAACCACGGCATCATTTTGAGAAAATGATTTGACAGACACATCTTTTAAATGCGCCTTGCCATCTTCTATGACCCAAATCTGCGGCTTGTCGCCCGTCTGATAAAAAGCGCTAAGTGGCAGCAAAGCCTCATCTGGCGCACCTTTTCCAGCGGCAAAAAAGACATTGGCCGTCATGCCAAGATGCACTTTATCTGGCACTGAATCAAGTGCTATACGCACTTCATACGTACGCGTATTCGGGTCAGCAGCAGGGCTAATCGTCCAGATTTTACCCAAGACCTGTTCTTTGGGAAGCGCCCAAAAACTCACCTTGGCACGCTCACCGACCTTAAACGCATCTATTTTATTTTCCGGCACATTGACGACGACATCAAGGCCGTCAGCTTGTGCCAAAGTCGCCACGCTTTGACCGGCAGAAACGACCTGGCCCGTCTCACCACTCACTGCCGTTATAACGCCATCGGCATTGGCGCGCAAAGTGGCATATGCCAGAGAATTTTGCGCCAGCCTTTCTTGCGCCTGCGCCTGTTCATAAGCTGCCTTAGCAGATTTATAGCTTGTCTCATAACTATCTAATGCCGCGGCGCTTATCGCTTCTTGGGCATAGAGCTTTTGGTAGCGGGAAAGATTAGCGCTTGCCAAATCAAGCTGTGCTTTTGCCGATTGCACCTGCTGCTGTGCCTTAACGGTATTTTGTGACAAATCGCTCGTATCCAAAAGCATAATCGACTGCCCCTTCTTTACGGTATCACCTACATTGACAAAGCGTTTGGCAATGCGTCCGCTCACCTGAAAAGCTAGGGCATTTTCATATTTGCTCTTGACCTGGCCAGGATATTCATCGCTCATATCCACATCGCCTGTGGATATAGTCTGTGTCCGCACATAAACCGGCTGTTCCTTAGAAACCTTTTGAGAGCCGCATCCAGCCGTTACTACTGTCCCTGCTACGATAAAAATTATCAACAACCTGTGTATAACTTTGTGCATAACTTTAACTGCTGCCCCTCCTTCTTCACGGTCGCTGCAGCGGCCCTACTCTTTTTCATATAGCGAAACGACGCGCTGGCACATCTTATCAAGCTCGCTCTGCGCTACAACCGCCTGCCACTGGTCGCGCCTAATAAGCCCTATATAGCGCCCGTCACTGCTGAAAAAAGCAATATCGCCCGACCAGAACATGTGGCGATTTACGTTGTAGCTATCTTGTTCTACCGAATATGTCGTGCCCTTCCAGTCTATTGAAGCATCGAGCATTTTCAATTCTTGTTCGAGCTGCTGCGGCTGCCAGTAAATCTTTTGCAATTTAAAGAAAATCACCTTTTGGTGATTTTGCCGCTTGCTATAAATTGTCTGACTATCGACAAAGCAGCGATAATTATCAGTCGTTATTACGGGTTGCCAGCGCTGACCAGCCATAGCGGTGCCCATGAATAAATTGCCCAGCAAAAGTGCAGCGCAGAGCAAAATCAGCTTTCGCAAATCAATCGCCTCTTTTCTTTATATTTTAACAATTTGCTAATTTTATTGCAGACTTAACAATTCCTGCCTTTTTTATATTATAACATCTTTTTAAGCCCAATAAGCACTATAGCCTTTTACATATCGCAAAAAAGACAAAATCGTGCCATCTAACTTGCAAATAATTGTTAAAATGCCTCTTTCGCTGTACAATAAGAATGGAAAATATTATCGTTTTATCAAGAAAGGGGATTTTTATGAACGAAACACTGCAAAACATCTTTTCGCGCTGCAGCACGCGGCGCTATCGCCCCGAGCAGATAAAAGACGAGGAACTAGACCTCATCTTAAAAGCCGGCCTTTATGCGGCAAGCGGCCATAACAGTCAGGCGACGAAGCTCGTCGTCTTGCAGGATAAGGCAGCAATAAAATGCCTCTCCGATATGAATGCCGCCATTTTGGAGACGACGAGCGACCCTTTTTACGGCGCACCGACCATCGTCATTGTCCTCGCGGAAAAAAGCTGCAGCACCGGATATGCCGATGGCAGCCTCGTCATCGGCAATATGATGCTTGCCGCCCATTCGCTCGGTCTTGGCTCCTGCTGGATTAATCGTGCCGATTTAGAATTTTCTAGCGAAGCGGGACAAAAGCTTCTTAAAAGCTGGCAAATTGAAGGCGACTACATCGGCGTCGGCCACTGCATCCTAGGCTATCCGCTTCTTCCTCCCCAGCAAGAAAAGCCGCGCCGACAAGACCGCGTCGTCTTCATCCGCTAAAACTGCTCAGACAAATAAAAAAAGGAGAAATAAACAGCGCTTGAGTGCACCAATGCTTTAGCGCCAATATGCGCAATGAAAAAATTCTATGATGTCGAGGAAAAAGTTCCTCTTTTGCAGGCCATACCGCTCAGCCTGCAGCATTTATTTGCCATGTTCGGCTCAACCGTTCTCGTACCTTTCTTGCTCCATGTCAATCCCGCAACAGCGCTTTTCATGAACGGCGTCGGCACGATTTTATATCTTGTCATCTGTAAAGGGCGCCTGCCCGCTTACCTTGGCTCAAGCTTTGCTTTCATCGCCCCCGTCTTGGCCGTCCTCGCTACGCCCGGATTAAATTACGGCGATGCCCAGGGGGGCTTCATCGCCTTTGGTATCTCATTTTTATTTCTTTCACTCATCATCGGCAAGACGGGCACGAAATGGATTGACTTTATCCTGCCGCCTGCAGCCATGGGCTCTGTCGTGAGCGTCATCGGCCTCGAGCTTGCACCGCTCGCCCTTAAAATGTCCGGCTTTATGCCCAATCCCGGCTCGCATATACCGACACATCTGGCGATGATTGCTTCCTTATTTACACTCATCGTAACCATCTTGGCCTCCGTCTTAGGGCGCGGCTTTATTGGCATTATCCCCGTCTTAATCGGCGTCGTTTCCGGCTATATCGTGTCCTTTTTCCTGGGGATTGTCGATTGGTCAGGCGTCGAAAGCGCTCCTTGGTTCCAAGTTCCGACTTTTTATCAGCCGCACTTTAATTTAAGCGCCATCATAATGATTATGCCCGCACTCTTTGTCGTCTTTGCCGAACATGTCGGCCACTTGCTCGTCACGGGCAGTATCGTGCACCGCGATCTCATCAAAGACCCCGGCCTACACCGCTCGCTTTTTGCCGACGGCCTTTCCAATATCATTTCCGGACTGATCGGCTCAACACCGAATACGACCTACGGCGAAAATATGGGCGTCATGGCCATTACGCGCGTTTATAGCGTCTGGGTCATAGGCGGTGCAGCCGTCTTTGCCATCTGTTTTTCTTTCATCGGCAAGGTAGCAGCCATCATCCACGCCATTCCCGTTCCGGTCATGGGCGGGGTGAGCGTCCTGCTCTTTGGTATTATCGCTTGTTCTGGCATCAGGATTTTGATAGAAAAACAAGTTGATTATACAAAATCGAGAAATATGATTTTGACTGCCGTAACGATGATTAGCGGTCTTAGCGGTGCCGTTCTCGTCATCGGTTCCGTCAAGCTGAGCGGCATGGGGCTTTCCACCGTCGTCGCCATCGTCATCAGTGTCTTTTTCGGCCTGTTTGAAAAGCTGGACATTGATAATAAAAACTAAAAAAGCGCTGCCAAAAAAACTGGCAGCGCTTTTTTTAATTTTCTTCTTTGACGTCGTCCGCAGGGGGCCGATTATATTTTTTTGCATAAACGATGATGAGCAAAATAGAAGCGATGGCATAAATTACGGCTGTAACATAATATGCCTTGCCATAGCCATTCGGCAAGGGGAAAATAAATGACTTTCCCACAAAGCCGGCAATAACTTGTGCCAATCCCTGGAAAATGAAGATGACGGAGTTATAAGCAGGGCGCGCTACTTTAGAGACAAATTCCATCGGCAGGGAAAGCTGTACCGGCTGTGCCGCATTCATAAAGCCTGAACGCAAGAAAAGGCCAATGCCGACGGCAAGGACCATATTCGAGCCAAAGGCGGCCCCGTTGGCAATAAGGAGCATAAACGGTATCGATACGAGCGCCAGACCGCCTAGGGCAAAGACGCGGCCGATTTTGCGCACAATCCACGGCGAAGCCATGATAAAGATGACCATGGCGAGATATTGATAAGAAACAAGCGCGGAAGTGGTCGCCCTATCAATCCCCATCTGGCTGAGGAACATCGAAAAGTACGGCGTGATGAGTGCCGCGCCGAGCCTGATGAGAAAGGCAAAGATGACAAAGAGGACAATGTATTTGTTGAGAAATGCCTTCCAGTCCTTCTTGGGCTTTTGTTCCCCCGCCTTTTGCACGTGGCGATAATCTTCCGGTATTTCGCGCACGAATAAAATAGGCAAAAGGCACAAAAGTGCCACACCAGCATAAATTAAAAGCGCATCTTTATGGGCACCGACATAGCAGGACAGTTCCACCGGTGAAAAAGTCTTTATCTTTTCTGTAAGGATTTTTGCCTGGTCATAGGTCACGCCCATGCGCGCAGCAAAGCGATAGGTGATGATAAGGCCGCCCGTCCAAGTGCCGATAACCATGCCCGCAATATTGGTCCAAAGCGCGACGGAAAAAATGCGCTCGCGATTTGATTCCGTCGTATAACAGGTCAAATACGGAGAAAAGACCGCATCATAAGTCGACACGCCCGTCATGATTATGGCCGCAGCGAGAAAAATCAGTGCATTGCTGCTGATATGCGTGATGGTCAACATGCCGACAATAAGAGCTAAAGGTGAAATGAGCAGCACCTTTTTATAGCCGAGCTTGGGGATGAGCAGCAACATCAAGGCACTGCCATAAAAACCGATGCCCATGATAATCGACATACTCGCGGCAACCCCTGCCGTCGCTTTTTGCGAGGCAAAAAAAGTGACCATCGTGTCGAGCGCAACGCCGCCTAAAACGCCCATGACGATGTAGGCCATGATATACAAATAGCTGTTTCTTCTGGCCCGCTTTGCAAAATCCATGCTAAAACCTCCAAAATGATTGCTTATGGTTTTTTAAATATATTCAAAAAATTTATGAAAGATTCGACGCATCATAAAATCTTTTTATATTTTTATAACCATTGAGTATATTATATTCTAAAAAATGAGAAAAATAAATACTTACACAAAAATACATAAAAAAATAATCCTCTTTCGCTCAAATGAGTGAAAGAGGATTATTTTATAATAACAGGCCCCCGACAATTTCGCCGCAGCTCTTGCAGCCATTATCTTCAAGGTAAACCAAAAGTTCATCGTAAAGGCGCCCGGTAAGGTCTGGCTCGACGAGGTTCATCGTGCCGGCAGCAACAGCGCTGGCGCCAGCGAGCATAAATTCGACCACATCGCGCCCACTTTGCACGCCGCCCATGCCAATAAGCGGCAATTTGACCGCCTTATGAACGCGGTGTACGAGATAAAGTGCCACGGGCTTTACGCAAGGACCCGAAAGGCCGCCCGTGACATTTCCCAATACGGGGCGGCGCTTCTTTACATCAATCGCCATGCCGGTAAGGGTGTTGATGAGGGAGAGAACATCAGCACCGCTTACCTCAGCCGCCCGCGCCAATTCAGTAATATCCGTGACATTAGGCGTAAGTTTGACGATAAGGGGCTTTTTCGTATTCTTTCGCACTGAAAATACCACTTCAGAAAGCATCTTGGGATTCGTGCCAAAGACAATGCCGCCATCTTTGACATTGGGACAAGAAACATTCACCTCTATTGCCGCCACCGCTTCATCATCAAGGCGCGCTGCAAGCTCTGCATACTGTGCAGCGCTATTGCCTGAAATATTGGCGATAATCGGGCAATTAAAGGACTTGATGCGCGGCAAAATTTCCTTGACAAAGACCTCGACACCGGGATTTTCCAAGCCAATGCAATTTAAAATGCCCGACGGCGTTTCATGCAGGCGCACGCCCTCATTGCCAGAGCGCGGCTTTAGCGTCAACCCCTTGGTGACGATGGCGCCCAGCTTTTGAAAATCGACAAAGTCGGAAAATTCCTCGCCAAAGCCGAAGGTACCCGAAGCCGTCACGATGGGAGAATTAAGGTGCAGCCCTGCCAGATTAACCTTCATATCCATCAAAAAACACCTCCCCGGCCTCAAATACCGGTCCATCACTGCAGACCTTCTTGCGCCCTTTAAGCGTCTTTATCGTACAGGAAAGACAAGCTCCCAGCCCGCATCCCATACGCCTTTCCAAAGAAACAAAGCATTTGACGCCAAATGATTTTGCTACGGCAAAAACTGCCCGCATCATCGGTTCTGGCCCGCAGGTATAAATAGCTTCATATTCATCTTGCTGCAAAAGGTCGGGCAAAATATCGACGCTCAGCCCCTTTTGGCCAAAGGAACCATCATCTGTCAGATAATGCGCTGTAACATGGCAAAGGCCGCCAAAAAGGTCCTGCGCCCAAACAATCGCTTCTTTATCGCGTGCCCCAAAAACGCCCGTCGCCTTTTCCAGCTTTTGAGCAAGAAAATATAAGGGAGCACTGCCAACGCCGCCACCTATGAGCAGGCTATGCCCCAAAGCCGGGGAAAAGCCATTTCCAAGCGGGCCTAAAAGGCTTACCGTTCCCCTCTGGCACCTTGCCAAAAAAGCCGTTCCCTCACCGCGCACCTGGTAGATGAACAGCATTTCCTCGCCATTTGAAGAAGCAATGCTCAAAGGACGGCGCAAGACGTGCGCACCGTCATTGACGCCGATTTGAACAAATTGGCCGGGAATACAAAGCGGGGCAAGTTCTTTAGAGCGCACGCGCAATTTATAAATATTGCCGCCCAAGGGGGTATTTTCCAAGATTTCAGCTAAGGCTAGCTGCTTACTCATCAATCATTCCTCCCGTATAATCTTGCAACGCCGCGACATTTGCCCTGTTTTTTTCGTGCATGAAAGATAAGACGCGCAATACTTCCCAAGCTGTATCCAGTGCCGTAAGGCAAGCGATGCCATGCTCTACCGTGGAGCGGCGAATCTTAAAGCCGTCCTTAGCTGATTTTTTTCCCGGGCTCATTGTATTGATGACCATGTTCACGGCACCAGCCTTGATGAGATTTAAAATATCGGCACTATTTTCATGCACCTTGCCGACAATTTCTACTTCAAGGCCAAATTTTTCCAAAGCCTTAGCCGTTCCTTCCGTTGCCGCTAGGCGAAAGCCGATTTCTGCAAAGCCCTTGGCAAGCTGGCACATTTCTTCCTTGTCCTTATCCGCCACGGTAAACAAAATCGTGCCCTGCTCGGGGATATTCATTCCCGCGCCGATAATCGCCTTGTATAAAGCATGCGAGTAGCTCTTGTCAATCCCCATGACCTCGCCCGTTGATTTCATTTCCGGCCCGAGCGAGATGTCGACATCCTGCATCTTGGCAAAGGAGAAGACAGGCGCTTTTAGCGCTACATACGGTTTAGGGTCAACCAGTCCCTCACCATAGCCATTTTCACCCAGCGTCTGGCCTAGGGCAACTCGCGTTGCCAAATCGACCATCGGCACGCCTGTCACCTTGCTCAAAAACGGCACGGTGCGCGAAGAGCGGGGATTTACTTCAATTACATTGACGCGTTCGTCGACAATGACATACTGAATATTTAAGAGTCCCTTAACAGAAAGGCCTTTTGCCAGCCGCTTCGTATTGTCGATAATCGTATAGATGACGCGCGACGAGAGCGTCTGGGGCGGATAGACGGCAATACTGTCGCCGGAGTGGATACCAGCCCTTTCGATATGCTCCATGATGCCGGGAATGAGCACCTTTTCACCATCACAAATGGCGTCAACCTCCACCTCGCGTCCTTGCATATAGTGGTCGATGAGAACGGGATGTTGCGCCGAAACCTTGACCGCGCGTTCCATATAATCCAAAAGTTCGGCTTCATTATAGATTATTTCCATCGCCCTGCCGCCTAAAACGTAAGAGGGCCTTATGACACACGGATAGCCGACATTATTAGCTGCCGCAGCTGCCGCTTGAGAATCTGTTACCGCCGTGCCGCGCGGGCGCAAAATATGCTCTTTTTCCAGCAAGGCATCAAAACGCTTTCTATCCTCCGCACAGTCTATGCTGTCGACAGACGTTCCCAAGATTTTTACGCCCGCCTTTTGCAGGGCGCCAGCTAAATTTATCGCCGTCTGACCGCCAAATTGCACGATGACGCCCAAGGGCTTTTCCTTTTCGATTATGTTAAGGACATCTTCTGCTGTCAGCGGCTCGAAATAGAGGCGGTCAGAAATATCAAAGTCGGTACTTACCGTCTCAGGATTGTTATTGATGATAATTGCCTCAAGTCCCATCGCCCGCAGTGCCCAAACAGAATGAACCGAGCAATAGTCAAACTCGACGCCTTGCCCGATGCGAATAGGGCCAGAACCTAAGACGATGACCTTCTTCCTCTCGCTTGGGCATACTTCATCTTCACAGGAGCGATAGGTTGAATAGAAATAAGGCGTTGCCGCTTCAAATTCTGCCGCACAGGTATCGACCATTTTATAAGAAGGCACGATATTATTTTTCAGTCGCAAATGGCGCACTTCTTCTTCCGCCAAGCCGGTAAAGACGGCGATGGCAGCATCGGCAAAGCCGAGTTTTTTGGCCTTTTCCAAAAGTGCGGCGGAAAGTTCAGCGCCAGCTTTGCGAAGCTCATTTTCCATATCGATGATGTTTTTAATGCAGCGGATAAACCAGCAATCAATCTTCGTGATGGCATGAACGCCTTCAACCGTCATCAAATTGCGGCGCAAGACTTCGGCAATGGCAAAGAGGCGCTCATCATCAATGCGGCTCAAATTGCGCAAAAGGCGCTCGTCATCCCAGCCAGAAGGGCGCTGCCCCAAAATGTGCATGGCCCCGATTTCCAAAGAGCGTACAGCCTTTAAAAGGGCTGCCTCAAAACTCCTGTCGATAGCCATGACCTCGCCCGTCGCTTTCATCTGCGTGCCTAAGGTGCGGTCAGCAAAGACGAACTTGTCAAAAGGCCAGCGCGGAAATTTTACGACGCAGTAATCAAGTGATGGCTCAAAGCATGCCTTCGTCTTCTTCGTGACGTCATTGACGATTTCATCGAGCGTATAGCCAATGGCAATCTTAGCAGAGACCTTGGCAATCGGATAGCCCGTCGCCTTTGAAGCAAGCGCCGAAGAACGGCTCACGCGCGGATTTACCTCAATGACATAGTAGCGGTTTGTCTTGGGGTCAAGCGCATATTGCGCATTGCAGCCGCCCTCAATGCCCAATTCGCGGATAATGCGCAAAGATGCCGAGCGCAACATCTGATACTGCGCATCATTGAGCGTCTGCGAGGGAGCAACGACAATGCTGTCGCCCGTATGTACGCCGACAGGGTCAAAGTTTTCCATGTTGCAGACGGTAATGCAATTATCCGCACCATCTCTTATGACTTCATATTCAATCTCTTTCCAGCCCGCAACAGAACGTTCGACAATGACCTGGCCAATCATACTATACTTGAGGCCGCGCACGGCAATTTCAATGAGTTCTTCTTCATTTTCAGCAATGCCGCCGCCCGTGCCGCCTAAGGTATAGGCAGGACGCACGATGATTGGATAGCCAATTTCATTCGCAAAGCGTACCGCCGCTTCGACATCTTCGACGATGCGGCTTTCCGGGATTGGTTCGCCCAGCTTTTCCATCGTCTTTTTAAAAAGCTCTCTGTCCTCAGCCTTTTCAATCGCTTCCAACGAGGTACCCAAAAGCGTTGCGCCATACTTTTGTGGTATGCCCGCCTTAGACAGCTCAACGGCTAAATTTAAGCCGGCCTGACCGCCCAGAGTAGCCAAAATACCATCGGGACGTTCCTTCTTGATTACGTTTTCCAAAAAACTGACCGTCAACGGCTCACTGTAAACGCGATTGGCGATATCCGTATCGGTCATAATCGTCGCCGGATTATTATTGACCAAAACTACCTCTATACCCTCTTCGCGCAGAGCGCGGCAAGCCTGCGAGCCAGCGTAATCGAATTCTGCTGCCTGGCCGATGACGATAGGGCCGGAGCCTATTACCAATATTTTCTTGAGCGCTTTATTTTTGGGCACTGTTTATTCTCCTCTTTTCATCATCTGGACAAATTCCGCGAACAAATAGGTATTATCATCAGGCCCTGGCGAAGCTTCAGGGTGATATTGCACAGAAAAAAGCGGCAACGATTTATGGCGCAGCCCTTCTACCGTGCTATCATTGACAGAGCGGTGCGTTATCTCCAAAGGCAGCCCTTCCAGCGATTTTTCCTCGACGGCATAGCCGTGGTTTTGCGAAGAGATATAAATTTTTCCCGTCCGCAAATCCTGCACGGGCTGATTGGAACCACGATGGCCAAATTTCATTTTATAAGTGTTGGCGCCGCTGGCCAAGGCGATGAGCTGATGGCCGAGGCAAATGCCAAAAATTGGTTTTTTGCCGATTAGTTTTTTTACATTCTGGCAGATTTCCGGTACGTCCTTAGGGTCGCCCGGGCCGTTGGAGAGGAAAATGCCATCTGGCTTTAGCGCGAGCACTTCCTCTGCGGCTGTAAATGCCGGCACAACCGTAACGCAGCAGCCAGCCTTTTGCAGCGATTCGAGCATATGGCGCTTGACGCCAAAATCCATTACAACCACATGAACGCCCTCGCTGCCGAGCGTATAAAGCTTAGGAGTAGTAACCAAGGAGACAGTATTTAAAGCGCGCGGTGCCGCAAAGAGCGCCTGGCAGGTTTTTTCATCGTAATCATCAGGCACGATAATGCCCCGCATTGTGCCAAAAGAGCGCAAGTGGCGCACGAGCGCGCGCGTATCGACATCATAAAGGCAAGTAAGATTCTGCTTGGCAAAAAACTCTTCTATTTCCCCTTCTTTTTGCCAATTGCTGCCACAGCTGCAAAGGCTATCCGCAATAAAGCCACTGGCAAAGCACTGACGCGATTGGTTTACATCGCTGTTAATGCCATAGTTGCCGATAAGAGGATAGGTGAGGGCGATTATCTGCCCACAATAAGAAGGGTCCGTCAAAATTTCCTGATAGCCCGTCATGCCCGTATTAAAGACAACCTCTGCCGCGACGGCACCGTTATTCATAAGCGTACCCCAAAAGGTGCTGCCGTCTTCTAAAATCAATTTTCCCTTCAATATATCCACCCCTATTCTTCAACTTTGCCATCGCGCATGACAATTTTGCCGCCAACAATGGTCATGACAGCCTTTCCTTTCAGCTTAGCTCCGACAAAAGGAGAAGCGCTGCCACGCGTATAAAATTTTTCGTCATCTACCGTCCAGTCGAACTTGGGGTCAATGATGGTAATATCGGCCGCACTGCCCTTAGATAAGGTGCCGCAAGAAAGATTAAAAGCGCGCGCCGGTGCTATCGTCATCTTTTCGATTAAAAGCGGCAAGGATATTTTCTTTTTATGATAAAAATGCGTCAAAAGAATGCCCAAAGCCGTTTCTAGGCCAGGAAAGCCGCTAGGCGCATAGATGTATTCGCGGTCTTTTTCCTGCGGGGCATGCGGCGAATGGTCGGTAGCAATCATGTCAATCGTGCCGTCTAAAAGCCCTTCAAGAAGCGCCTTTTGGTCATCTTCACTTCTAAGCGGCGGATTGACCTTCGTAGAGGTGTCATCAAGGCGCACGCATTCTTGCGATAAGGTCAGATGATGCGGCGTCACTTCTGCCGTTATATCAACGCCGTCCTTTTTAGCGCGGCGCACCAGCTCGACAGCTCCGCGCGTACTTATATGAGCAATGTGCAAAGGAGCCTGTGCATACTTGGCAAGAAGAATATCGCGTGCAACCGCTATTTCCTCCGCAACGCTCGGGCGGCCTTTAAGGCCCAGCATGGCACTTTTATGGCCTTCATTCATAAAGCCTTCTTCCACCAGGCTCGTCTCTTCGGCGTGGGAAATAATGCGCTTTTTGAAGCGGCGCAAGTAATCCAGCCCCCCTAAAAGGACCTTGGCGCTATCGACATAATGGCCATCATCGGAAAAAGCAACGGCACCAGAGCCTATCATATCGCCAACTTCGGCAAGTTCTTTCCCCTTTTGGCCCTTTGTGAGCGCGCCGATGATTTCGACATGAACATAGCCTTGCTCTTTCGCCCTAGCTTTAAGGCCCGTAACCAAGATGGCATTGTCGACGACGGGATTGGTGTTGGGCATCGTCGCCACCGTCGTAAATCCCCCGGCCGCTGCGGCGGCCGTGCCGCTTACGAGCGTTTCCTTGTCCTCTTGGCCGGGTTCGCGCAAATGTACGTGCATATCGACAAGGCCTGGCGAAACGATTTTACCGCGCACGTCAATTTTAAGTGCCGCCTCATCTTCAATTCCCTTTTCAACGGCAGCAATCTTTCCATTTCTTCTGAACCTCCCACGACTAAAGTCGCGGGGTTCTTGCTTCATTGACCAATGCTT
>JAHHSR010000020.1 GCA_020025075.1 Pectinatus sp.
GCATTGGTCAATGAAGCAAGAACCCCGCGACTTTAGTCGTGGGAGGTTCAGGTTAATCCTTATGCCTGTACGGCTATTGCCGCTTTCACTTCGACATATCTTGCATATCTTACGCATTTTTTGCCTTCCGGCACGCCATGGCATCCGCTTTTGGCCTGCTCACTATTTTTAGTGCCAGGCTTTCCCCTCATTAACTCACTTGAAGATATGCTCGATAATTATATCACCGCTGGCACGACGCGCGCGATAAATACTTTTCTCATCGTCTCGAGCATGACCTTTGGCATTTTTCTGGCCATTCGCCTAGCTGGCGTAACCAATTTTTCACTAATCGATATGTCTCCTCACACCACATCTTATTTTATTATCGCCATCGCGGCCGGTGCTGGCGCCTTGGGCTTTTCAACGATTTTCAATGTGCCGCCGCGCCTTTTATGGGCCGTTATTTTGGGCGGGATTATTGCCATCTGCATCAGAAATTATGTCAATTTTGATATGGACATGGGACTTCCCATGGGTTCTTTTCTAGGGTCGATGACCGTGAGCATTTACGCCATTGCCATTTTGCCCTACGTGCATACACCCATGCACGTCATCACCATTCCTTCCGTTATTCCGATGGTTCCAGGCGTCTTGATGTATCGCCTTCTCTTTGGCATTATCAATATTAGTACCATCGATGTAAATACCTTTCTTGTCGTCTGCCGCGTCGGCGTCATTGCCAGTCTCACCATTACTTCTATCGCCATTGGCGTTGCGCTCCCCAATATTTTTTTCAAGCGTTATATGTTAAATAAAAAATCAAATATTTAAAAAGGCACTGCTAAAGCAGCGCCTTTTTTAGTACGCCAATACTTATCCTCTATCTGCCGATTTATGCACAGATAGGGGATTTTGTATTTTTATGATTAATTTTTTTTTAGCTTTTCAACTTGACATAAATTAACAATTATTGTATATTTTTAAAAAGGAATTTGTTATCATATTTCATATTTTAAGCAATAATATCCATTTTAAAATTTTAATATACCATTTAAAATGATTTTTAAATTTTTTCAGTGGATTTATTGCTATTCATTATTTGTTTTTTATACAGGAGGCATTCCATGAATGCATTGAACTCATTCATTTCACAGCTAAATTCCTTGCTGTGGAGCTACGTTCTCGTCGTCTTGCTCATCGGCGCAGGACTATTTTTTACCTACCGGACTAATTTTGTACAATTTCGCTATTTAGGAGAAATGTTTCGCCTAATTTGCGAAGGAGCTGGAACAAAAACAGATGGTCATTCCATATCTTCTTTCCAGGCCTTTTGCGTGAGCACGGCTTCACGCGTTGGCGTCGGCAACGTCGCCGGCATTGCCATTGCCGTCGTCACAGGCGGTCCTGGTGCCATCTTCTGGATGTGGGCGATAGCCCTTTTGGGTGCCGCAACGGGATTTATCGAAAGCACGCTTGCCCAAATTTACAAAGTGCCGCGTCCCGGTGGCAAAGGCGGTTTTTTAGGCGGACCTGCCTATTACATAAAAAATGCCTTGCACTCACCTCGTGCCGCTATCTTTTTTGCCATATTAATCAGCGTCACTTACGGACTCATCTTCAACTCTGTTCAGGCCAACACCATAGCCCTTTCATTGCAGACGGGCTTTGGCATTGACCGCTTGACAACCGGTATCTTTATCAGCCTCATTGCAGCATCTGTTGTTTTCGGCGGCCTTTCTCGCGTTGCTCGCCTGACAGAATACCTCGTTCCTTTCATGGCCGGCTTTTATATCCTCGTTGCACTCGGTATAACCATTTACAACATTCAAAAGCTGCCCATGGTCCTTCTCACAATCTTTAAAGCCGCCTGGGGCCTTGACCCGGTAATCGGCGGTACCCTAGGAGCTGCCATCATGACTGGTATTAAGCGCGGCCTATTTTCTAATGAAGCGGGCATGGGCTCAGTGCCAAACGCTGCCGCCACGGCAGATACCAGCCATCCGGCTAAGCAGGGTCTCATTCAGGCCTGTGGCGTTTTCGTCGACACTTTCTTTATCTGCTCTGCCTCGGCGTTTATTGTGCTCTTTACCGGCAACTATGCTTTAACCGGACTTACGGGCATCCAACTCGTCCAATACGACCTGGCAACATATTTTGGTCAATGGGCTATCGATGGCATGGCACTTATCATTTTGCTCTTTGCCTTTACCTCCATCGTCGGCAACTATTACTACGGCGAAATAAATATTAAGCACCTTTGCTCAAATCCCCTTTACCTCAATATCTTTCGCATTGGCGTCACCTTGATGGTCTTTTTCGGTTCTATCGCCCAATTAAATCTCGTCTGGAATCTTGCCGATTTATTCATGGCTTTCATGGCGATTACAAATATCATCGCCATCTTGCTTTTGACCAATCCCGCCTGCATTGCCCTCTCTGACTATACCCGGCAAAAAAAGGCCGGCAAAAATCCTGCCTTCAATGCCGCCGTCCTTCCCCAAAAAGATGGCGTCTATTACTGGCAAAAATAGCTGACTGACCTTGCCTTCAAGGATAAATATAAAATTTTTTAAGAAAAGAGTGTGATTTTCATGCCAAACGCTAATATCCACCACCAAAAAGCGTTTAATATGCTATTCTTCCTAGAATTTTGGGAACGCTTTGGCTATTATGGCCTGCAAGCCGTATTAGCTGCCTTCTTCGTCCGCCAACTGGGCATGGACGATGCTGAATCATTCATCGTCTTTAGTGCCTTCAGTGCCATGGTCTACGGCTACGTAGCTCTCGGTGGCTATATAGGGGATAAAATTTTAGGGACGCAGCGCACCATCCTTTTAGGCGCCATCGTCCTCATGCTCGGCTATGCACTCATGGCCTTTGCTGGTACTGATAAATCACTCGTCTTTTTAGCCTTGGGCCTCGTCGCCTGCGGCAATGGTATTTTTAAAGCCAATCCAGCCAGCCTTTTATCCAAGCTCTACGAAGATGACAAAAGCCGTCTTGACAGCGCTTTTACCATGTACTATATGGCCGTAAACATCGGCTCCTTCTTTTCAATGATTTTAATTCCCATCGTAAGCGAAAGCCATGGCTTAACACTCGGCTTCACAATTTGCGCCATCGGTCTCGTCATCGCCATCTTAAATTTCGTTTTCTTTCGCTATCTCGTCCGCGGTCTCGATTCGCCCGCCGGAGAAAAGCCGCTTTCCTTTGCTAAATTAGGCGGCGTCATCGTTGCCATTGCCATCATGACATTTCTTTCGGCATGGATGCTCACCCATCTTACTATTGCCCACTGGCTTTTGACAATCATCGGCCTTAGCGTCTTTTTCATCTTCTTCAAGATGATTTTTCAGTCGCGCGGCGCTGAGCGCAGCAAAATGATTGCCGCACTCATCCTCATTGTCTATGCCATCGCCTTTTTCACGCTCTACCAGCAAATGCCCACCTCGCTTAATTTCTTTGCCATCAAAAATGTCGAACACTCAATCATGGGCTTTAATATCGCCAATGCCGAAATTTTCCAGGCACTCAATCCTTTCTGGATTATGCTCGCCAGCCCTATCCTGGCTTGGTGCTACTCGCATTTCGGCAATCGCGGCACCGACCTTTCGATGCCGGCAAAATTCACGCTGGGCATGCTCTTATGCGCCATAAGTTTCTTCATCGTCGGCATTTGCGGCCGTTTTGCCAATGAAGCCGGCCTCGTTTCAGCCTGGTGGATAGTCGCCTCCTACTTCTTCCAGAGTATCGGCGAACTTTTAATCAGCGGCCTTGGACTATCAATGATTTCCAAGCTCGTTCCCCAGCGCCTTTTGGGCTTTTTAATGGGAGCATGGTTCTTGACCTCGGCTATTTCTGCCGTACTCGGCGGCTGGGTAGCTAAGTTTACGGCTGTCCCCAAAGACGTCGTCAATCCCCTCGTAACGCTCAACGTTTACACCGACGTCTTCATGAAAATCGGTGTCTGCACAGCTTTGATGACCGTCATCATGTTCCTTACCATTCCTATCCTAAATCGCCTCATCAATAAAGAAAATGAGCCAGAAGGACAAAATAGTACCGCACCTTGCGAAGAATAAAAAAAGGCCAGACAATGTCTGGCCTTTTTTTATGTCCAAAATCAATCCATTATTTCATCTTTTAACACCTTAACTGCTGCGCTGGCTCCAAGGCGGCAGCATCCAGCTGACAAAAAAGCTTCCATCTCATCGCGCGTATGAATGCCGCCCGCTGCCTTGATGCCGACATTCTTTCCTATATGCTTTTTAAAAAGCTCAATATCTTCTATTTTTGCCCCAGCTGAGCCAAAACCCGTTGAGGTCTTTATTATATCCGCCCCTCCTAAGGTTACGCATTTGCAAGCGGCTATCTTTTCCGCTTCATCTAAGAAACAAGTTTCAACAATTACCTTTAAGACCCTTTCGCCGCAAAGGTTTTTCAACGAGCGAATTTCATCTGTAACATAATCGAGCTTGCCCGCTTTAAGCATGCCAATATTTATAACCATATCTATTTCGCAAGCGCCATCGGCCAGTGCTTGTGCCGTCTCAGCCAATTTGGCGGCCGTATTACAATTGCCATTAGGAAAGCCGACAACCGTCGCCACTTTCAAAGAGCTATACTTTTCTTTAATCATTTTTACAAAGCACGAAGGTACCATAACCGTTGCTGCATGGTATTTTTCAGCTTCCTCACAAATTTTCTCTATATCTTCCCAAGTAGCCGTCTGCTTTAAATAAGTATGGTCAACGCACGCTAAAATCTCTTGTGCCTTCATCTTATTACCTCCAAAATACATCTTTTTTCGTATCATAACACGTTTTTGAAATTTTGTAAATTTATTTTTTTTATATTTTTTCACAAGAGGAAAATAAAAAAAGGGGATTTTCTCCCCTTTTACCGCAACAAAAGTTCAGCTGTATACCTATCTGTAACGAGTGCGTTAGAAAATTTGCCTAAAAGCGCCGCCTTTATCGCTTCCACTTTATGATGCCCGCCTGCGACCAAAAGGCGCTTTGGTTTATTTTTTAAGTCATCTAGGCTTATTCCCACCGTACGCGCATCTAAATTTGCATCACAAATGGCACCGTTTTCATCATAAAAGTGCGAGCAAATATCGCCAACGGCTCTTTGGCACAGTGCTTTTACCTCTTGCGCCTCAATGCAATAGCCAAGATGAAAAAGCGTTGAATCCTTGCTCGCCGGGCCTACGGTAAAGACGGCAATATCAGCCTTCTTCCCCAGGTCCAAAATCTGCGCGATAAATTTATCGCGCTCGACTATCTGCTTTACTTTTACCGTATCAAACATGACCGGCAAAGGCAAGTATCGACCCACAGCACCAAAAGCTTGCGCACATAGTTCTAGTATCTCATGCGCATATGTCCGCTTGCTATTAAGGCTGATTCCCCCTTTCAGCTGAACGACAGTCACATCTTGCAAATATTTTTTAGGTAAGCGGCAAGCCATTTCATAAAGGGTTGACCCCCAGCCAACACCAATAATGTCGCCATCGGTAACCATTTCAGATAATAGCTCGGCTGCAGCCTGTCCCATGGCCTTTTTTTGCTCCTGCAAAATTTCTGCCACAGCGGGCGCCACCTTGACTAAATCAAGCGCATACTTGCGCTTTAGACGCGCCTCCAAATCGGACATACTTTCCACAATATCCCGGACCCGGATTTCTACATAGCCCATCTCTTTGGCATATTGCAACAGGCGTGATACGGTCGGCCGTGAAAGATACAGTTTTTCAGCTATCTGCTGCTGGCTCATATCCGCCTCGTAGTGTAATTTTGCCACGGCAATACTCTGCTTTTTCTTATCCATTATCCTCTCTCTTTTGCCAAGCCCAATCTCGCAACAAAAAAGGGAACTGCCTGCACAGTTCCCCCCAAATCAAATCGAATGCCTGTCAGGTGGCACGGCATGAAGCTCTAACTTTTCATTGTTATTCATAATCCAGCCCAAGGCCCATTCATTGCTCACGAGCAGAACGGGACGCTTTTTGATGTCGTAGACAAACATGCCGCGCTCTGCACCGCGCAAAGATTCTGGCGTAACAGGCGTATCATCGGGATAAGTGAGCCAGCGCGCCACCTCAAAAGGCTGCGTAACCATCTCTATCTCGACATTGTATTCATTTTTGAGACGATAATCGAGAACGTCAAACTGCAATTGCCCGACCGTGCCCACAATATAGCTTTCCGTGCCGCTGCCAGGCTGAACGAAAAGCTGCACGGCCCCTTCCTGTGTGAGCTGCTCTATCCCCTTGATGAACTGCTTGCGCTTCATCGTGTCCTTAGCACTCACGCGCGCAAAGCGTTCGGGAGGAAAGACGGGAAAATCGGCAAATTTAAACTTATGCTGCGCACTGCAAAGCGTATCGCCAATGCCAAAAATGCCCGGGTCAAAAAGGCCGACAATATCGCCCGGATAAGCATCTTCAATAATCTGGCGGTCCTGCGCCAAAAATTGCTGCGGCTGCGAAAGCTTTATCGCCTTATTCCCCTGCATATGGAAAGTCTGCATATTGCGCTCAAACTTACCCGAACAGATGCGGATAAAGGCCAGGCGGTCATGGTGCGCCGGGTTCATATTAGCCTGTATTTTAAAGACAAATGCCGTAAATTCATCGCTATCCGGCTTAATCACGCCATCACTCGACATATGCGGCTGGGGTGCCGGTGCCAAGCGCAAGTATTCCTCAAGAAAATTCTGCACGCCAAAATTCGTCATGGCACTGCCAAAAAACATGGGCGTAAGCTCGCCATGCGCCACTTTTTCCATATCCCAGGCCTCGCCCGCATTATCAAGCAGGTCAATATCATCAAGTAGCGCCGTATAAAGCGCTTCGCCCATCGCCGTTTTTGCTTCATCGCCCATCGCATAGTGCTCGGAAACGCGTTCTTTTTGGCCATGCGTATCATCAGCAGCAAACAATTCCACCGCTTTTTGGCGGCGGTCATATACACCTTTATACTGTCCATCAACGCCAACAGGCCAGTTCATCGGATAAGCTCTAATCCCGAGCACATTTTCAATTTCTTCCATGATGTCAAGCGGTGCTTTGCCATAGCGGTCTAATTTATTGACAAAGGTAAAAATTGGTATATTGCGCTGCTTGCAGACATGAAAGAGCTTTTTCGTCTGCGCTTCAATCCCTTTTGCAGCATCAATAACCATGACCGCACTATCGACAGCCATCAAAGTACGATATGTATCTTCACTGAAATCCTGATGGCCTGGCGTGTCCAAAATATTAATGCGAAAGCCGTCATAATCAAATTGCAAAACACTCGATGTAACGGAAATACCGCGCTGCTTTTCTATTTCCATCCAGTCGGAAACAGCATGTCGCTGCGTCTTGCGCGATTTTATTGAGCCTGCCAGATGAATTGCACCGCCATAAAGGAGCAATTTTTCCGTCAGCGTTGTCTTGCCAGCATCAGGGTGAGAGATAATGGCAAAGGTACGCCTCTTCTTTATTTCTTCTATCAGTTGAGCCAAATTTTAATCACTGCGGTCAAAATAGAAAACTATTTTTGCCACAGGGGACACAGCATCCTGCCTTTCGTCTTTTTTACCACGTACTAAGAGCGCGCCCCTGCTCGCTCTCTTCGTACACGCCGCCTTACTTCTTCAGCGCTCAGCAAAATAAATTGCTCATCTTTTATTCTGTTTATATTATAAGCACAACACAACACGCTTTTCAAGCTGAGCAAAACAAAGAGGGCGGATACGAATATCCGCCCTCTAAAAAAGCTTATGCGCTTATCTTAGCAATTGTGGCATTCATCATAGATGCCGGCCTTTTTCAAGGTCTTAACCATGGTTTCACCCATGTGTGCAACAGTATCTGCAACTTCGATGCCGACAGCATTCAAAGCCTTTATCTTGTCAGCAGCAGAGCCGTGGCCACCAGAAATGATGGCGCCAGCATGGCCCATGCGTTTGCCAGGAGGAGCCTGACGACCGCTAATAAAAGCAGCTACAGGCTTATTAGGCATATTTTCGTGAATCCAAGCAGCAGCTTCTTCTTCTGCCGTACCGCCGATTTCACCAATCATGAGGACAGCCTTTGTTTCAGGGTCATCCTTGAAGAGTTTCAAAACGTCGATGAAATCTGTGCCCTTTACAGGGTCGCCGCCAATACCAATGATGGTGGTCTGACCGATGCCAGCATTGGACATCTGATACATAGCTTCATAGGTCAAGGTGCCGGAACGGGAAATGATACCGACATGGCCTTTCTTATGAATTGTTCTCGGGATAATACCGATATTGCATTCGTCAGCCGTCATGATGCCTGGGCAGTTAGGTCCGATAAGGCGCGTTTTCTTGCCTTCCATGTAGCGACGAACCTTAACCATATCCTGAACAGGAATATGTTCAGTAATGCAGACAACGAGGTCGAGTTCCTGATTGACTGCTTCTAAAATGCTGTCTGCAGCGAATTTAGCGGGAACGAAGATGACAGATGCATTAGCACCGGTCTTTTCTACTGCTTCCGCTACCGTATTAAATACGGGAATGTCGCCTTCGACAAACTGACCGCCTTTGCCCGGCGTAACGCCACCGACGATTTTAGTACCATAAGCAAGCATATTCTTTGTGTGGAACATTGCCTGCTTACCGGTAATGCCCTGCACAATTACTCTAGTATCTTTATTTATAAGAATTCCCATTAGATTCCCTCCCGTTATGCTTATTCAGCTGCTTTGACAAGCTCAACGATCTTCTTGGCACCTTCAGTCATTGATTCGACCATATGGACGTTAGGAATATTTGCCTTGGTCAGGATTTCACGGCCTTCTTTTACATTAGTGCCGTCCAAACGAACAACAATCGGCAGCTTGAGCTGCAGCATTTCGTTGGCTTTGATGATGCCTTCTGCGATGATATCGCATTTGTTGATGCCGCCAAAAATATTGACCAAAATGCCTTTTGCCTGGCCATCTTCAGTCATAATTTTGAAAGCCTTAGCATCTTCTTCTGCCGTGCCTTGACCGCCAACATCGAGGAAGTTAGCCGGTTCGCCGCCATAATATTTAATAATATCGACGGTTGCCATAGCAAGGCCTGCGCCATTAACCATGCAAGCGACGTCGCCGCCAAGGTTGACATAGTTAAGGCCGAGGTTTGCTGCTTCTCTTTCCTTATGGTCTTCTTCGCTTTCATCGCGCAAAGCAACGATTTCAGGATGACGATACAAAGCACTATCATCAAAGTTGAGCTTAATGTCAAGCGCCATAACGTCGCCTTCTTCGGTAACGACCATCGGATTGGTTTCAGCAAGGGAGCAATCCTTTTCAACGAACACTTTATAAAGGCCAGTCATCAAAGCAACAGCTTTGTTGACGGAAGAGGGATCTATATGCATGCGGAAAGCCATACGACGTGCCTGGAAAGGAGTCAGGCCGATATACGGGTCGATGTATTCTTTGAGAATCTTTTCTGGTGTATTTTCTGCAACTTCTTCAATTTCCATACCGCCAGCTTCCGAGCCAATCATGACTGTTCTAGCCGTATCGCGGTCAATGGCGAAGCTTAAATAATATTCTTTCTTAATCTTGCAGCCAGCTTCGATTAAAAGACGACCTACCTTCTTGCCTTCAGGACCGGTCTGCTTCGTAACGAGCACTTTGCCCAGCAATTCCTTTGCATATTCTTCGACTTCTTTAATCGATTTAGCAATTTTTACGCCGCCTGCTTTACCGCGGCCACCAGCGTGAATCTGTGCCTTTACTACTGTTACGTTCTGATCAAGTTCTTTCGCTACCTTTACTGCTTCTTCGACAGTAAATGCAGGTCTGCCCTGCGGTACATTGATACCGTACGTGCGAAGAATTTCTTTACCTTGATACTCATGAATATTCATTTAAACACCCCTATCAAGTAATGTGGCTTGCCTTTTATTCACGCCCCCGGCGGTGAACTTGCCAGGCTTTCCAATTAATTGGACAATCCCCATGAGCCCCACGGTTCTCTCGGTTCCTCAAAGGAACCCGCAAGAAGACAGAAACTGCCACTACGGCAGCAACAAACGCCCAGCCTGCAAAAAGCATTGACCATGCACTTTTGCCGCCTGAGATTTGTCTTTATTATAACACAATTCATTGGTGATTAAAAAAGATTTTTTTTCTATCCTCATAATTTTTATTATTAATTTTTCTTATAAATATAAATAGATTTTATAAATATCAACTATATTTCAAACAATTTCCTGCATTTTTCCCTAAAAAACTTAAAAATATTCAACGGGATTATTCTTCTGATACTCGGCAAAAAGCGTTTTAGCGGCCTTGCCATATAAATGTGCGGCAAGTTCAGCCTTGCCCTGTATCAGGAGATTATCCCCGGCCTTAATCTGGTCTTGTACTTCCTGGGGCTCTAAAAACGGCAAATCATACCAAAGAGATGCCGCTACATAACGCTTATATAAATGAGCAATATTTTCAGCATTTCCTATAAACCAAGGCTTGACCTCATTGACAAAATGCACGAGAACATCACCGGGCATAATGCGGCTGGAGGCTATGTCGTTGACGAGGAGCATGCGATTATAACAATCATCAAGGCGTTTTATCTGCCCTTGTAAGAGGACATTTAGAACGTCTTGGTCAGGCATGACAAAAAATTCATGAAACTTGCTGTAACACTCGACTGCCAATTCCGTAAAATGATGGCTCCGCCACTTTTCTACATCGAGCAAAAAAAGACCCGAATTGTAGTAGTGCTCAGCGCGCAAAAGACCAAGTCTTTCAATTTGACGCGGTCCATGCACCTCATTATAGGCGCAGGCAGCAGCAATTTTTCCGCCGAGGTCAGTCTGCCATAAACTTCTTATTGAGCCTAGGCAAAGCATATCACAATCCATATAAATGACGCGCTGCACATCAGGCGGCAAAAAGGCGGGCAATAAAAGTCGCGCCAAAACCGCCTTGCTAAAACGCTTTGCTGTTTGGGAAGAAAGCGGCGGCAACACCTCTATGGAGCTGGATAAATCATAAATTTGCAAGGAAAAGTTTTTGTAAAGTGCATCAAACTTTGCCAAGCGCTCCTTATTCTTGCTGCTCAAGGCATTGCTGCAGCCAATATGGCAAACAATTTCATCCTGCCAATTATTAAGGGCAATTGAAGTCAAAAAAACACCGGCATAAGCGGCATAACCATCATCTATGCCCAGCATGAGCTCAATTTTTCGCTTAGTCATTTTGCCACAGCTTCTGCCCCAAACAAGGGCCATTTTTCCAAGCCTTTTGGCAGCATTTAAAACGGCTTTGCAAGGTGGCAACGGAAATTGAGGAGAGATAAGCGCAATCATCTGTCACAATGCACGATTTAGGCTCTTGTTCTGAAATATCGCGCACCTTATCGCGCTCACGCAAAGCAGCCAAAAATACATCATTTTTCTTCGCTTTGACATCGTAAATGACGATTACCTTGCGCGCCGAAATGAGAACATTGGAACCGATATGCAAAAACATCTATTTTCTTCCCTTCTTAGGTCCTAATTTTAACATTTCCTGATAGCTTAAATCATAGCGCAACTGCTGCAAAATCTCTGCCACGAGCTTATTGGTAAGCTGCTCTGGCGGCAAAGCGCGATAGAGCATTACCAGAATCTTTATCTGCATATCATCGCGAGCATTAGCATCTATTTGTGCAGCCAGACGCTGTACTAAAAAACGCCTTTCCCGCATCGCTTCTTGCTGCGTGCAATCGACATGGCGACTGATTTCAGCATAGCGCGCCCACGGCTTAATTAAAAGTATCTCGCGAATGGCAGCGCTTTTTTCCTTGCGCCGATATCGTGCACACTGCGGGCAAAATTTTTCCTCTGGCGGACACAGTACGCCACATTTGGCGCAGGTATGCCAGTTATGCTTTTTTTTCAAAGATTTTGCGCGCGCAGCAGCGCGCAGCATCTTGCGTGCCGATTTTTCAATATCCGCATCTTCTACTTTCGACAAAAATTGCTCAATGCGCTCTTTAGAACTGTCGCTGAGCGGCTCTGCCTTGCTTTTTGCTTCCGCTCTTTTTCCCGCTTTTGCCGCAGGAAAAAGAAAATTCTCCCGCGCATAGACAAAATTAATACTTTCAACCAGGTTATTTTTAAAATAGGTATTGACCTTTTCTTTTAGCTCCATGCTCATATAAACCAGATTGGACGCCAAGCTGCTGTCACAAACGCCAATGGTAAGCTTGCCAAAATTAAAATTAGTTATTGCCGTGCGCTTTGCCAGCTCCGTCCCGACAATTTCCGGCCAATAAAATCGCAAAAGATAGAGCTTATAGCGCGGCGAGCGGTGCAAATGCCCAATCGCCTGCGGCAAAATTTCTCCTACGCTTTGAAACTTTTCGTTTTTTTTGCGCATCATCTTTCGTCCACCTCAACCGAGCCTTGCCGTACGCAATAAAATTTAGCGGCAACTTCATCAAACATCTCCCGGTCTGTCGCCGTGACAAAGGATTGTATCTTATGTTCACTCAAAAAGTTCAGCATCTGCGTGCGCCGATTGCCGTCAAGTTCGCTCATCACATCATCAAGAAGCAAGAGAGGATAATGGCCTTCCATCTTCTTTATATATTCAAGCTCGGCTAATTTTAGAGCCAATATGACGCTTCTTTGCTGTCCTTGCGAGCCAAACGTCTTGGCATCGGTGCCATTTAGGTAAAATTCAATATCATCATGATGAGGCCCTGCGCCTGTCGAACCGCGCCAAATATCCGCTTCGCGGCGTTCTTTCAGCTCACGGCAATAATCCTTAGCAAGATTTTTTTGTTTAGAACAAGACGTGCCCAGCTTGTAATTAAGATGCAGCGTTTCTTCCGGGCCAGAAATATTGTGCAAAAAAGAAGACGCTAAAATATCCATCTCCTTTATGGCACTGATGCGCCGTTGCCAAATAAAGGCGGCAACCTTAGAAAGCTGCTCATCCCACACTTCAAGCGATTGCACTCTTTCCAGCTTTTTCTTGAGCGCTTTTAAAAGATTATTGCGCTGCTGCAAAATCCTGTTGAAAGAAACGAGCGCACTGTAATAATACTTGTCCGTCTGAGAGAGCTCAATATCCAAAAAGCGCCGCCGCAAGGTCGGCGCTCCCTTAATAATCATTAAATCCTCAGGCGCAAAAAGTACGCATAACAAGTTGCCTGGCAAATTTTTTTGCAAGATTGGTGCTTCATTTAAGAGAATTTTCTTGCGCGATGTCTTTGACAAAGTAATATCGAGCTTGTTGTCAATATTAAGGCGGCGATACTTTACTTCAATCTTGGCCGCATCAGCCTGCCAAAAAATAAGGTCATAATCGCGACGGCAACGATAAGACGTGCCTAAAGAAGCATAGTAAATAGCCTCGATAATATTTGTCTTTCCCTGTGCATTAGCGCCAGTAAAGACATTGAGGCGCTCGCTTGGTTTTATTTGTAAAATTTTATAATTTCTATAATCGCGTAATTTTAATGTATAAATATTCATGACTGTTCAATTTATTAATTTGAGGTGCGCACTGGCGTTACGACGTAAATGAACAAATCATTATCTGGAATAGCAATTGAAGCAGGACTCAAAGATTGATTAAAGGAAAAGACGACCTGTTCTGCGCCAACATATTTAAGTGCCTCTAAAATATATTTAGCATTGAAGGAAATAGAAATGGGAGTGCCGACAAGATTAATCGGCAAATTTTCTTCCGCATGGCCAATTTCGGGATTGTCAGATGAAATGAGAATATTATCTTGTGTAAAGGTAAATTTGATGATGTTGTATTCATTGAGACGTGAAATAAGCGAGACGCGTTCTATCGCTTCTTGCAGTTCCTTCGTCTTAATCTGCACATGCGTTTGAAAGCCATTAGGAATAACATTGCGATAATCTGGGAACTGGCCTTCGATAAGGCGGGAGACAATGTAAATATTTTCATAAGTAAAACTGATTTGGTTATTCGAACAGGTAATGAGTACGTCGCTGGGAATATCAGAAGCAAGTAAAGTGACGAGGTCATTTAAAATGCGGGAGGGAATAATGAGTTTTTCTGCCGGATAATCGCTATTTATATCTAAGATTTCTTTTTTTACTGCCAAGCGATGCGTGTTGGTTGCAGCCATTGTCAGACATGCTTCATCCATTTCTAAAAGGCAGCCAGTAAAGATGGGTCTTGCCGCTTCATTAGAGCAGGCAAAAGAAGTTTTCTTTATTAAATCTGTCAAGATATTATTGCGCAATTTAAATTGTGTATTGCCAGTGAGTTTTTGCAGGACGGGATATTCACTGCTCGGCATGCTTAACAGATTGAATTTTGTATTATTGGATTTGATAATGGCAGTATTTTGTTCTGCATTATACGTTATGTTGATATTTTCACCTGGCATGGTGCGAATCATTTCATTGAAGTATTTGCCAGCGAGGACTAAGGTGCCTTCTTCTTCTATATCGCTTAAAATAGAGCAGTTGATGCCAATATCGTAATCTGTTGCCTGTAAAGTCAGTTTATTATTTTTTGCTTCGAGGTAAATTCCAGATAAGATGGGAGCTTGTGGCTTGTTATTGAGGGCTTTTGAGACGATTTGCAGGGCTTTTGTTAATTCTTGTTTTGAGCAATTAAATATCATATGATTCACCTTTTATATTATTATTATTTATATTTTATATAATTAGTCGTCGTCATAGTAGGGGCTGTGAATTTGTAGATAAGTTTTACAAAGTCTTTAATTATCGACATTTGTCTTGTGGATAACTTGTTAAAACTTCGTAAAAAGTTTTCCACATTTTCACAGTGAAAAAATTCTGTTAAAGTTTTCCACAAATTATTTACAGATTATACAGTACCGATTAACAATTTGTGGATAACTAAAAACTTGCGAAAAATTTTTTCTAAACCTGTGCCATTTATGGCACAGGTTTAAATGTTTTTAATGCGATTGACAAGTTCTTTTAATGTAGTATCCAACTTTTTATCGGTCTGGCGATTACGCGCAATTTTATCATAGGCATGAATAACCGTCGTATGGTCGCGCCCGCCAAAAATTTCACCAATGCGCGGCAGCGAAGCGTCAGTGAGTTCGCGGCAAAGATACATGGCGATTTGACGTGGAAAAGCTAAATTGCGCGTACGCTTTTTAGCTAAAAGCTCCGATACATCTATTTTGAAATAGGAAGCGACGATTTCTTGTACAAGCTCTAAGGTAACAATCTTAGTTTCGCTGCTCGTGAAAACATTTTTGAGTGCAGCGACAGCCAATTCTTTGGTAATTGGCTGTTTATTAAGGGAAGCATAGGCCATAACGCGCGTTAAAGCCCCCTCTAATTCGCGAATATTATTATCAATGCGGTTAGCAATATAGACCATGACGTCATTAGGTACGGTAAGATTTTCCAAAAGGGCTTTTTTGCGCAAAATGGCAATACGCGTTTCTAAATCTGGTGCCTGGATATCGGTAATAAGCCCCCATTCAAAACGCGAGCGCAGGCGGTCTTCTAATGTCTGAATTTCGCGCGGATGGCGGTCGCTCGAGATGATAATCTGCTTATTGGCATCGTGGAGCGTATTAAAGGTGTGGAAAAATTCTTCTTGTGTATGTTCTTTTTTGGAGAGAAATTGAATATCGTCCACTAAAAGAACATCGATGTTGCGATATTTTTGCCGAAAGGCTTCAGGCTGGCCATCGCGAATCGAGTTAATGAGCTCATTGGTAAATTTTTCGCTTGATATATATAAAACGCGCATATCCGGATTATTTTGCAAAATCTTGTGTCCAATGGCATGCATGAGATGCGTCTTGCCAAGGCCGACTCCGCCATACATGAAAAAGGGATTATATACGCGCGAAGGCGCTTCTGCTACGGCCAGTGCTGCGGCATGGGCAAAGCGATTTGAATTGCCGGTGACGAATGTTTCGAATGTGTACTTAGGGTTTAAAGAAGAGGAGTCGCCCGGCGTTATCGGCAAAGGAGAATTTTTGGATTTTTTATTTATTGTTGGTGCCGGCTTTACTTCTGTTTCCGGCAAAGGATAAATAAGCGGTATTTGCTGGTCAGCACCATCATCGGCTTCGGCAAGATGAAAGCTTGAGATGACAATATCGAGCTTTGCCTTTGTCACTTCATAGCTGGCATCGATAATCAGCTGCATATAGTGCTTTTCAATCCATTCTTTAGAAAAATCTGTTGCCGTTCCAAGTTTTAGTGAAGTCGTCGTCATATTAATGGGCTTTAAGGGGCGAAGCCATGTATCGCAAACCATCTGCGACAATGAATTTTCCAGTTTTTTTAATATTTCCTCCCAAGTGGCTTGTAATTGTGCTTTGTCCATGACAAAATGTCCTTTCTGTAACTAATGAAATATCCTAAGTTATCCACAAAGTTATCAACAGCTGTTGATAACTTTGTGCATTACGGCTCGATATGTAAAAATAAAAATGTATATATATGAAAATGAAAATTTAATTTTTTTATTTACAAACAGGCAATATGTTGATAATTATGTTGATAAGCCATTGCCGTGTGGATAAATATGTGGATATGTATATATCATATTATCAAAATGAATTACACTTATCAACAACTATTTTCCCCTTAATAGAGCGCATATATCGCTAGGCTGGATGGTTTTACCGCTGTAATTTTTTGCCGCCGCCTAAGCAGGTTTATCCACTTATCCATGTGGATTTTTGCCTTGAGATATGCTATAATAATCACATTTAGCAAAGTTTTCTGGCCAGCGTCAAATGCCTTTACTTTGCTGTGCTGAAATGCTATATTATAAAATGGATAAAGAGTGCTTTTTGTCTTCGGCTCAATCTGGGGCAAAGAGCCTGTCATCATTTTAAGGAGGTGGAAAAATTGAAGAGAACATTCCAGCCCAATAATCATTGGAAAAAGCAGACACATGGTTTTCGTGAAAGAATGAAGACCAAAGGTGGCCGCCTTGTCTTAAAGAGAAGACGCGCTCGCGGCAGAAAGAAATTGTCCGCATAATTTTCAGCCTTAAATCGCAGGGAAAAGCATCCCCGTGCATCTGCTGCGGGGAGCGTCTATCCCTTAGGAGAACAAAACGCAGTATGAAGCAAAAATTACCCAAAAAGATAGTTATGCGCTGCGAGAAGGAATTTTCTGCAATGTATCAGCAGGGCCAAAGTTACGCCAGCCGTTATTTGGTGCTGCACGTTTTGCGCAATAGCCCTTTTTGCCACAAAGTAGGCTTTGCTGCCGGTAAAAAGCTGGGCAATGCCGTTATCAGAAATCGCGTGAAAAGGCTCTTGCGCGAGGCCTATCGTCATAATCAAGAACACATTCCAGCCGACTGCTGTATTTTACTCGTTGGACGGCGCTTTGCCATTGATGCCGACGCCATGGCAGTAGCTGGCTCGTTTTGCAGTTTATGCAAAAAAGCAAAAATTTGGAAAAAAAGAGAAGGTGTCTGATGGTCAAGAAGTTCATGCTGCTTGCGATTTATTTTTATCGCAGCTGCATTTCTCCCTTTACGCCACCTTCCTGCCGATATATACCGACCTGTTCGGAATATGCCGTAATTGCCATAAAAAAGTATGGGGCATGGCGCGGCGGCATTTTGGCGGCAAAGCGTATCTTGCGCTGCCATCCGTTTCATAAGGGCGGATATGACCCTGTACCGTGATTTTGAGATTTGGTAAATTAAATAGAAGGAGAGAGTTACAGTACCGATATTTTCGGTATGTACCCAAGCAAATTGGGGATTTTAAGCCTCCGGAGTATCTTACCACGGCTCGTCCGGATACAATGAACGAGGAAGGAAACGATGCGTTTTCTGTAACTAAATGAGTTTGACTGAATATTTAGCTTCGCTATTTCATCCGCTGGTGCAGCTTTTAGAGGTAGTAGTTGGCTTTTTCTATCACATCACGCAGGCTTTGGGCGTTGCCAATTATGGCTTGGCCATTATCCTGCTCACCGTAGTGATTAAGCTCATCTTATACCCGTTGACTGTCAAGCAGGTAAAATCAATGAAGGCCATGCAGGATTTGCAGCCTAAGATGAAAGAGATTCAGGCGAAATACAAATCCGACCCGCAAGAAATGCAAAAGCGCGTCAGCGCTTTATACAAGGAAGCCGGGGTTAATCCTCTGGCTGGCTGCCTGCCGCTTTTTGCGCAAATGCCGATTTTGATGGCGATGTTTTACGCACTGCAAAGCGTCCATTTTGTCGGCGACCCGTCATTTTTATGGGTTCCTGATTTGGCAAAGCCCGACCCTTATTACATTTTGCCTATTTTGTCAGCCCTGACGACTTTTCTCACTCAGTGGCAGACCTCCAAGGATTCACCACAGGTGGCGCAGATGAAGGTTATGATGCTCGTCATGCCAATCTTCATCGGCTGGATAAGCCTGAAATTTGCTGCTGGTCTTGTCCTTTATTGGGTGGTCATGAACATTATGCAGGTTTTGCAGCAGTGGTGGATGTATCGTGGCGAAGAAAAGGCAGTACCTGCAGCTAAGTCAAAAGCACAACAAAAATAATTAGGAGGCCTTCATATGGAAAAATCAATCGAGGTATCTGGCAAGGATATTGACGAAGCAAAAAAGCTTGCTTTAGAACAATTACAGGCAAGTGAAGACCGTGTCAGCTTTGAAGTGATTGAAGAGCCTTCTAAAGGAATCTTCGGCCTGATTGGAGCTAAGGGAGCGCGCGTCAAAGCTACGGTACGCGAGTTTTCCGTGGCGGAAAAGGCGCAACGCTTTTTAGATGATTTTTTTGCTGCAGCCAAGACAAAAGTCAAGATTTCTAAGCAGGAGATAGAAAATGGCTATATGTTTTCCGTGCGTGGAGAGGATATGGGCCTCATGATAGGCAAGCACGGCCAGACGCTCGAGGCTTTGCAGTATCTCACCAATCTTGCTGCCAACCGTGGCCTCAGTGAAGGACGCCTCTATATAGTCGTCGACATTGAAAATTACCGCGCGCGCCGGGAAGAGACGCTTTGCCGCCTTGCACACAGCATCGCTGAGCGCGTTAAGGTGACGCGCCGCAAGGTCGTCTTAGAGCCCATGAGCCGCCATGACCGCAAGATAATCCACATGGCGCTGCAAAATGAAAGTGCTGTCGGCACTTATAGCAGCGGCGAAGAACCGCGCCGCCATGTCATCGTTGACCTCGCTATTAATGTACCTGCGGTGCAATGATGGAAAAGTCTTTCCTTTTGAGGATGAAGACTTGCAAATGATGAAGTGACAGCTGTTGGAGCGGCGCATTTGTTCCAGCAGCTTTTTTGTATTTTGAGGAGAAAAAATTGTCGATACAAATGGAAGATACAATTGCCGCCATTGCTACACCGGTGGGAGAAGGCGGTATAGGCGTCATTCGCCTTAGCGGCTGTTCTGCCGTCGCCATTGCCGCACGCCTTTTTAGGGCCGCTAATGGCAAAGAGCTGACTGATTTTGCTTCGCATCAGGTAATTTTTGGTCATGTCGTCGAGCCGCAGACAGGCGATATTGTTGATGAAATAATCTGCCTTTTAATGCGCGCGCCGCGCTCTTATACCAAGGAAGATGTCGTTGAATTGCAGTGCCATGGCGGCATGGTCGTCTTGCGCCGCATCTTGGCTTTGGTGCTGGAAAATGGCGCGCGTGCTGCCGAGCCGGGCGAGTTTACCAAAAGGGCGTTTTTGAATGGGCGCATCGATTTAGAGCAGGCACAAGCTGTTATGGATATAATAAGCGCTAAGACGGAAGCTTCATTAAAGATGGCCTCAGGCCATCTATCTGGCCTTTTTTCGCAGCGCATTGAGCAGCTGCGAAAGCCGCTTGTCGCCATGATTGCTCATTATGAGGTCCTTTTGGATTTTCCCGAAGAGGGTGTTGAAGAACTGGATGAAACGGCTATTTTAGAGCAATTGCGTGAAATTGAAAGTGAAATTGTTTTGCTTTTAAAGACGGCGCATACGGGGCGGATTTTGCGCGAGGGCTTACAGGTGGCCATTGCCGGCAAACCCAATGTCGGCAAATCGAGCTTGCTGAATGCCCTTTTGCAGACGGAACGCGCCATCGTAACTGATATTGCCGGCACAACGCGCGATAGTATTGAAGAGAGCGCCAATATTGGTGGCGCATTGCTGCGCCTTGTCGATACGGCGGGTATCCATGATACCGATGATGCGATTGAAAAGATGGGCGTTGAGCGTTCGCACCATTATATGCAGCAGGCAGATTTGCAGCTATTGGTTTTTGATGGTTCGCGTCCACTGGAAGAAGATGATTTTGCCATATTGAAAAAAGCGCTTGGCCGGCCTTTTTTCATCTTGGTCAATAAAGCCGATTTGCCGCAAAAGGCAGATTTAAAAGTGCTTTCGTCCCTTGCTGGTACGGCGCCGCTATTTTTGATTTCTGCTCATACGCGCGATGGTTTTTCCCAGCTGGAAAAAGCCATTGCACAATATGTTTTTGAGGAAAATGCGACAAAAGATGCGGGCGCCTTTGTCAATAGCGAGCGCCAGATAGCAGCGCTAAAGGCGGCTAGGCGCCATATAAATGATGCGCGCAACACTATTGAAGAAGAGCTAGGCGAAGATTTTGCCGTTATCGACTTGCGCTCGGCTTGGCAGCAGCTGGGCGATATTTTGGGCGATACGGCCAATGAGGCAATCATTGATGAGATGTTCAGCCGTTTTTGCATAGGGAAATGATGGGGAGGAGTTTTTTTGTTTATTGCAGGAGATTATGAAATAATTGTCGTCGGAGCAGGCCATGCCGGAGTCGAGGCAGCTCTTGCTGCTGCACGCCTTGGCTGCCGGACACTCTTGGCCACGCTTAATCTCGATAATATATCCCAGATGCCGTGTAACCCTTCAATAGGGGGACCGGCGAAAGGCCATCTGGTACGGGAAATAGATGCCTTAGGCGGCCAGATGGGCCTTAGTGCCGACCTAGCGAGCATTCAGGCGCGCCTTTTGAATACGAGTAAGGGGCCGGCAGTTCAGGCATTGCGCGAGCAATCGGATAAGGGGTCATACCATCTTATCATGAAGCGGATTTGCGAAGAACAGGAAAATCTTGACATCAAGCAGCTCTTGATTGAAAAGCTGCTCGTCGAAGATGAAAAGGTGACCGGCGTCATGGTCGAGACGGGCGAAGTATATACTTGCCGCGCTGTTATCTTGGCAACGGGAACTTATTTGCGCGGGCGCATCATCATCGGCGAAAAGACCTATGAAGGCGGCCCCGTAGGACAAAGGGCGGCGACGGCACTTACAAGTTCCTTGCAAAAGCTAGGCATTGAGCTGATGCGCTTTAAGACGGGCACGCCGGCACGCGTCGATAAGCGCTCGCTCGATTTTTCCAAGATGAAACTTCAGCCGGGCGATGAAAAGGTACATAATTTTTCCTTTTTGAGCAAGGGAAGAGCGCATGAGCAGGTTCCTTGCTGGCTTACTTATACGAATGAAGAGACACATCGCATTTTGCGCGATAACATCGAGCGCGCGCCTATGGCTAACGGCATTATTGAAGGGGTTGGACCGCGATATTGTCCTTCAATCGAGACAAAAATCATGCGTTTTCCCGATAAGAAAAACCATCAGCTCTTTATTGAACCAGAAGGATTATGTACAGATGAGATGTATGTGCAGGGTATGTCGACGAGCATGCCGATAGATGTGCAGATGGCTTTTTTGCGCACGATACCAGGCCTTGAAAATGTAAAAATCATGCGCCCGGGATATGCTATCGAATACGATTGCCTCAATCCGCAGCAGCTCAATTTGTCACTTGAACATAAAAAAATAGCCGGATTATTTTCCGCAGGGCAGGCTAACGGCACTTCAGGCTATGAGGAAGCGGCAGCACAGGGGCTTATAGCCGGCATCAATGCTGCGTGCAAGGTACAGAAAAAAGAGCCGCTCATTTTGCGCCGTTCGCAAGCTTATATTGGCGTCTTAATTGATGACCTCGTGACGAAGGGCACGCAAGAGCCCTATCGCATGATGACATCGCGTGCCGAATACAGGCTTTTGCTGCGCCAGGATAATGCCGATTTGCGCTTGACGCCGATTGGACGAGAAATTGGCCTTGTCGACGAGCGGCGCTGGCAAGCGTTTTGCGCAAAAAGAAAGTCCATTGACGAGCTTACCGCGCAGCTTAAAACTATGCAGGTAACGCCGAGCAGGGAAAATAATGAGAAGCTGCAAAGAGCTGGCCTTGAGCCTTTAACGGCGGCAACGAATATATTCGATTTATTTAAGCGCAAGAATGTTACCTATGATGCTCTTTTGGAGGCTTTCGCCTTGCCTGAGGCAGAAGATGATGTAAAAGAGCAGATTATGATTGAATCGTTATATGAAGGGTATATTAAAAAGCAGCAAGAGCAAGTAGAGCGCATGGAAAAGCTCGAGCGGCGCAAATTGCCGGAAGATATTGATTATCGGAAGATAAGCGGCCTGCGCGTCGAGGCACAAGAAAAATTGCAGCAGATAAGGCCGCTTTCCCTGGGGCAGGCCGGCCGTATCTCTGGTGTTTCACCGGCTGATATATCCATTTTGCTCGTCTACCTCGAACAGTATCGGAGGCGAGATAATGCAGTTTGATGATTTTTTGCTGAAGGCCTGTTCAGAAGCGCAGATAAATTTAGATGAAAAGCAGTGCGAGCAATTTGGCAAGTATTATCGCCTGTTGGTGAGCTGGAATGAAAAAATTAATTTAACGGCGATTACTGACCCGCAGGAAGTGGTGGTAAAGCATATGGTGGACTCTTTGAGTGCTTGGGATGAAAAATTATTTGCAAAAGCCAAAACGCTCATCGATGTGGGAACTGGTGCCGGATTTCCTGGCTTGCCGCTGAAAATCATGTATCCGTCATTGCAGGTAACTTTGTTGGACAGCTTAAAGAAACGGGTTAATTTTTTGCGCGAAGTAGCCAGTGCGCTGGAACTTGAAGGGATTTTTATCGAGCATGGGCGGGCGGAAGATTTTGCCCGCATAAAAATGCGGCGGGAAAAGTATGATATAGCCGTTTCCCGTGCTGTTGCGCCATTGCCCGTTCTGGCAGAATATGATTTGCCGTTTGTGCGGCTTGGTGGCCATTTTGTCGCGATGAAGGGGCGCGCCTACACACAAGAGGTAGAAGATGCAAAGGCGGCATTGCAGCTTTTAGGCGGTCGCCTGGAAAAAATTTCTGAAGTTAAGCTGCCTGGCCTTTTGGATAAAAGAGCGATTATCTATGTAAAAAAACAGCGTCCGACGGCAATGCGGTATCCGCGCCGTGCTGGTTTGCCCGCTAAAGAGCCTTTGCGTTAAAATCGACATGAGAGGGCTGGCTATGCTAAAATAAAAGGAGCACTTAAAGGGGAGGCGAAGCGGCGCGATGCTGCCGCAATACATGAAAAAAATAATTTTTTGCCTGCTGGCAGTATTTATTATTGCTTTTGACAGTCAGGCGGCTTTGGCGCAGTCGCTGGAAAAAGAAGTGGCGGCAGCGATAGCGGCTAATCAGCCGGAACTGCTCTCTGAAGCGCAGGTTCAGCCTATCGTGCAATCTGCAGCAACGGTCAAGCCAGCTGAACCGCAAAAGAAAAAAAAGCTCACGCGCTATGAAAAAAAAGCGCGCAAGATGGTGAGGCAGCTTGAAAAAGAGCGCCTAGATGATAGCCATCGCTATTTACTCATATCGATGGACAGCAAATTTGCCTATTACCTTGACCGCGTTTCGGCACGGTGGATTAAGGAACCTGATACCAATGCCAAGGTAATTGACGTCTGGCTACGCCTTGTGGATATAAATTCCTTGAAGAATCCCGTCCTCGGACAATATATGAAAAGCGTGCCGCGAGGGGAGTATTTGCTCGACCATTATTATATTAAGCCTTATACGCGGCAAGTACAGTTCCTTTGCGAGCTGGATATTTCAGGGCAGCCTGCCAATAATGTTGTTCAGAATGCGTATTCTGCCAATAATTGGGAATATGTAATTCCGGGCAGTGTCGAAGACCACATCTATAATAGTGTGATGGCGATTCGTCATGATATACCTAGTGCAGTAGATCAAACCAAGCCTATTACGCAGGAAGCAGCTGACTTTATTGAACGGACATTAAATATCAGCTTATGATATTTTGGTCAAAATCCTTCGGATTTTGACCAATTTTTTTATGCCGTCTTTGGCTTGTTTGCACTGTTTTTTTGTTGTACACTATAAGCACAGCTATTGAACCTCCCCCACTTATAGAAGTGGGAGATTCTTGAGAAGTCTGATACACGAA
>JAHHSR010000021.1 GCA_020025075.1 Pectinatus sp.
CTATTTTCGTCTGTATCTTAGAATCCCACGAATTTATTCGTGGGAGTATGTCAACACTGGAAAGCTTGCTAAAAACGGCCTTTTTTTATATAATAGAAAAAACAATAAAAAGAGGTGACTGTCATGGGAATTACATCGGGCATCGCCGGCCTTTCCGTGGGTGTGGCTCAAGGACGCGTGGAAAGTCAGCTGAGTACGCTGGCCTTAGGCAAAGAACTTGATAATATGAAGACATCTACTGCCGACCTTTTATCACAGATGTTTGTTGGTTCGGACCCTAATTTAGGGAAAAATGTCGACATAAAGGCTTGAATTTACAAAAGGCACATTATTGGCAGGAGCGGTATGAAACCTGCTCCCGCTCTTTTTTTATCGCTTTTTGTATTTTTATACATTATACATAAAATATACATAAACGGAGGAAGAAACAATGAAGAAATTGTTATTTTTATCAATGGTTTTGCTTTTGGGAGTCAGTACGCTATTTGCCGGTTGTGGCAGCCAAAAGGCAACACAGCAGGAAAAAGTCTTGAAGGTGGCAACTTGTGCCGATTTTGCCCCGTTTGAATTTCAAGGCAAAGATGGAAAATTTGAGGGCTTTGATATGGATATTATAAGAGCTATCGGCGAAAAGATGGGAGATGAGGTAAAAATAAGCAATGTTGGCTTTGATGGCCTTATCCCCGCTTTGCAGGCTGGCAATGTCGATGCTGTAATTTCTGGCCTTTCGATAAATGAAGAACGCGAAAAGAAAGTAGCATTTACTAATCCCTATTACCAATCGGGCTTGACGATAGTCGTCAAAAAAGATAATGACTCCATTAAGTCTTTTTCCAACTTAGCAGGTAAGAGCATAGCCGTGCAGATAGGAACGACTGGCGCAACCGAAGCAAAAAAAATTCCGGGTGCCAAAGTTAAAGAGCTAAATAGTTCAGCCGACACCTTTATCGAATTAAATGCTGGCAATGTCGAGGCAGTTATTAATGATAAGCCGGTAAATGCATATTATCTCGTAAAAAGTGGCGATAAAAACGTCAAAATTGTTGGCAAGCCTCTGACCTCAGAAGAATATGCCATTGCCGTCAAGAAGGGCAATAAAAAGCTCTTGGAAGAACTGAATAAAGGCTTGGCAGAAATAAAGGCAGATGGAACATATGCAAAAATTTATGAAAAATGGTTTGGCACTAAGCCTTCTGTTGAGGATTAAAGGGTGATGGAATATGGAATTTGATTTTTCGTTGGTCTGGCAGTCGCTCCCACTGCTTTTGGCGGGAGCGGCGGTTACTATAAAAATAACGGCAATAAGCGTGGCTATCGGTATCTTTATTGGCATGTTCGCCGGCATTGCCAAAGTGGGACATTGCCGTATATTGCGTATTTTGGCGACTATTTACATTGATTTTATTCGCGGTACGCCGCTTTTGGTACAGATATTTATCATTTATTTTGCTCTGCCGACAATTACAAATATCAAGATGGATCCCTTTTGGGCTGCCATTAGTGCTTGTGGCATCAATAGTGGCGCCTATGTGGCGGAGATATTTCGCGCGGGAATTCAGGGCATTGACAAAGGGCAGATGGAGGCAGGCCGCTCTTTAGGGCTTACGTGGGCTCAAACAATGCGCTATATCATTATTCCTCAGGCATTTCGCCAGATTATTCCGCCACTTGGCAATGAATTTATTGCCCTTTTGAAAGACTCTTCACTGGTTTCAGTCATCGGTTTTGAAGAGCTCACTCGCAGTGGTCAGCTCATCATTGCCCGCACGTATGGTTCAATTGAAATTTGGTCGACAGTAGCAATTTTATATCTTATCATGACGCTGACGATAGCACAGCTCGTCAATTTCATGGAAAGGCGCTTATGCCGTTTTACCGTGCGCAACTAAGGGGGTATTTACTTTGCCTAAAAAAGAAATGATAAAGATAAATGGGCTAGAAAAGCATTTTGGCCAAGTTGAGATTTTGCGCGGCATAGACCTTGCAGTTGAGGAAGGCGAGGTGGTGGCTATCATTGGCCCTTCTGGCTCTGGCAAATCGACGCTTTTACGCTGTATGAATTACCTTGAAAAACCGTCAGCAGGTTCTATCAGTATTGGCGGCTTAGATTTTGCTGCGCATAATATCGATAAAATGCGCGCCGACATTGGCATGGTCTTCCAGCATTTTAATCTTTTTCCGCATATGAGCATTTTAGAAAATGTTATGCTCGGTGCAATCAAGGTGAGAAAGGTGAATTTTGCGCAGGCAAAAGAGGAGGCTTTGGCGCTTTTAAAGCGCGTGGCCCTTGTCGAAAAGGCAGCTGCTTATCCGCTGCAGCTCTCTGGCGGACAGCAACAGCGCGTTGCAATAGCGCGTGCCTTGGCAATGAAGCCCAAGGTCATGCTTTTTGATGAGCCTACCTCAGCGCTTGACCCTGAGATGGTTGGCGAAGTGCTTGATGTCATGCGCGACCTGGCGCGTGCAGGCATGACAATGGTTGTCGTGACGCATGAGATGGGTTTTGCCCGTGAGGTTGGCACGCGCCTTTTATTCATTGATGGCGGAAAAATTGTCGAAGATGGCAAGCCAAAAGAGATTTTTGCTGCGCCGCGCGAGGAGCGGACACGACAATTTTTATCGAAGGTATTGTAGAAAAAAGGCTCGCTTTGGCGGGTCTTTTTTTATGGGCAAATTTTGCCTAAAAATATAGCTATATTAATAGGAAGTCAATTAAAAAAATGCTTTAAAATAGCAATTTTATGAAACACTAGGCAGCGTGTAATTAAAAAACCTTATAAAATAAGTATTGACAAGTGTTTTGGGAGATGATATTATATACAAGTGTCTTGAAACTGCGGCAATCGCCCGAAGATGCAGCTCCGCTTGGCGGAGTGAAGTGATTGGGGAGTGAAAGTATGCTGGAAAAACTAAAAGAGGCAGACCGAGTCATTGGTGTCAAGCAAGTTACAAAAGCTGTCAGCAACGGCCTGGCTGAATGTGTTTTTTTAGCCGATGACGCAGATGATAGGATTCTGCAGCCGCTGCGCGAACTGTGCAGTGCAAGGCAGGTCAAGATGCTGTCAGGGTCCACAATGAAGGAAATAGGCAAGGTCTGTTCCATTGAAGTCGGCGCTGCTGCTGCAGCTATTATACACAAGTAATTGCAATGCCGATATTTTCCCCTTGGGGCAATCCCCCAAAAGGGGCTCCCTACGGGGACTTATCTTTTAGGAAGGAGGTGCATGTATGCCTACAATTAATCAGTTGATCAGAAAAAGCAGACAGAGCATGCAGGAAAAATCTACGGCTCCGGCACTTAAAAACTGCCCGCAGAAACGTGGCGTTTGCACGAGGGTTTATACGACTACCCCTAAAAAGCCTAACTCCGCATTGCGTAAAGTTGCCCGTGTCCGTTTAACGAATAGTATTGAAGTTACGGCTTATATCCCTGGTATTGGTCACAACCTTCAAGAACATAGCGTCGTTTTAATCCGCGGCGGCCGTGTAAAAGACTTACCAGGTGTTCGCTATCATATCATTCGCGGTTCCCTCGATACAGCAGGTGTCCAAGATCGCAAGCAGGGAAGAAGCAAATATGGTGCGAAACGCGCCAAGAAGAAATAAGAAGGCTCAATGGCAAGGAGGGATATAGATGCCGAGAAAAGGTCCTGTACCTAAGCGCGATGTGTTGCCGGATCCGGTATACAAATCGAAAAAAGTTACGAAATTTATCAATAAGGTAATGCTCTCCGGCAAGAAGAGTGTTGCTGAGCAAGTAGTATATGATGCGTTTGACCGCATTAAAGATAAAACTGGCAAAGACCCGTTAGAAGTGTTTGAAACAGCACTGAATAACGTTATGCCGGTCCTTGAAGTTCGTGCTCGCCGTGTTGGTGGCGCCAACTATCAGGTTCCTGTGGAAGTTCGTCCCGATCGTCGCATGACGCTTGGCATTCGCTGGCTGGTAAATTATGCTCGCCTACGCGGAGAAAAGACCATGAACGAAAGACTTTCCGGAGAACTTATGGATGCAGCTAACAATACTGGCGCTGCAATCAAGAAGAAGGAAGATACCCACAAGATGGCGGAAGCTAACAAGGCATTCGCTCATTATCGTTGGTAATTTGATATAAGGAGCGATATAAGTGGCAAGAGAGTTTTCCCTTGAAAAAACTCGCAACATTGGTATCATAGCACATATTGATGCCGGCAAGACCACTACGACTGAACGCATCCTGTTCTATACGGGCATTGTCCATAAGATCGGCGAAGTTCATGACGGCGCTGCTACGATGGACTGGATGGCTCAAGAACAAGAAAGAGGTATCACAATTACCTCTGCAGCAACTACCTGCCACTGGAAAGAACATCGTATCAACATCATTGATACACCGGGCCATGTGGACTTCACGGTAGAAGTTGAACGTTCGTTGAAAGTGCTTGATGGCGCCGTTACCGTACTTTCCGGTAAAAGCGGTGTTGAACCTCAGTCCGAAACGGTTTGGCGTCAGGCGGAACGCTACAATGTTCCGCGCATGGTCTATGTCAACAAGATGGATATTGTTGGTGCTGACTATTACAATGTCTTAAAGATGATGAAGGAACGCCTTCATGCCAATCCGGTTTCCATTCAGATTCCTATCGGAAGCGAAGATGATTTCCGTGGCATGATTGACCTTATCAACATGCAGGCTATCCTCTATGAAGATAAGGAAGGCAAACTTGAAACCTTCGGTCCGATTCCTGAAGAAATGCAGGCACAGGCGGAAGAATATCGCCAGAAAATGCTCGATGTCATCGCTGAAACAGACGATGATATCATGATGAAGTATCTTGAAGGCGAAGAAATTTCTGTAGAAGAAATCAAAAAGGCTATCAGAAAGGCTACTATCGAATGTAAGGTTTGCCCAGTTGTTTGCGGCTCCTCTTACAAAAATAAAGGCATTCAGCCGATGCTCGATGCAGTAATCGACTTTATGCCGGCTCCGACTGATATCCCTGCTATAAAAGGTATCAATCCGGAAACGGAAGAAGAAGAAGAACGCCCAGCAAGCGATGAAGAACCGTTTGCAGCGTTGGCCTTCAAAATTATGGCTGACCCGTTTGTTGGTAAGCTCGCTTTCTTCCGCGTTTACTCTGGTACCCTCTCGTCCGGTTCTTACGTTTATAACTCCTCGAAGGATAAAAAAGAACGTATCGGCCGTATTCTTCAGATGCATGCTAACCACCGCAAAGAACTTGAAATCGTTTATAGCGGCGACATCGCTGCTGCCGTAGGTCTTAAAGATACGGGTACAGGCGATACGCTTTGCGATGAAAAGAGCCCGATTGTTCTCGAATCGATGGAATTCCCAGATCCCGTTATTTCCGTTGCCGTTGAACCGAAAACAAAAGCTGACCAAGAAAAGATGGGCATTGCCCTTCAGAAACTTGCCGAAGAAGACCCGACTTTCCGCGTCGCTACCGACCAGGAAACTGGCCAGTGCATCATCTCCGGCATGGGCGAATTGCATCTTGAAATTATCGTCGACCGCATGCTGCGCGAATTCCGCGTTGAATGTAATGTCGGCAAACCCCAGGTTGCTTATCGCGAAACAATCAGAAAAGGCGTTAAATGCGAAGGTAAATTCATTCGTCAGTCCGGTGGTAAAGGTCAATATGGTCACTGCTGGCTCGAACTTATCCCGCAAGAACCTGGCGATGGCTTCTCGTTTGAAAGCAAAATCGTCGGTGGCGCTATTCCTAAGGAATATATTGGACCTATTGAAAACGGTGTCAAAGAAGCAATGGAAAACGGCGTTGTCGCTGGCTATCCGATGGTTGACATCAAGGCTATCGTCTATGATGGTTCTTACCACGAAGTCGACTCCTCGGAAATGGCCTTTAAGATTGCTGGTTCTATGGCTTTCAAAAATGGCGCTCAGAAGGCTGACCCCGTACTGCTTGAACCGTACGTAAAAGTCGAAGTTACTGTTCCAGAAGATTATATGGGTGATGTCATCGGTGACCTCAATGCTCGCCGTGGCCGCATCGAAGGCATGGAACCGAGAAATGGCCTGCAGGTCATCAACGGTATGGTGCCGCTTTCCGAAATGTTCGGCTATGCTACGGATTTGCGCTCTCGTACACAGGGTCGCGGAAACTACTCAATGGAAGTTTCCCATTACGAAGAAGTTCCTAAAAATATAGCAGAAGCAATTGTTGCTAAAAACAAAGGTGAATAAAGGAGGATAAAATCCACAATGGCAAAACAGAAGTTTGAAAGAACTAAACCGCATGTTAACATCGGTACAATCGGTCACGTTGACCATGGTAAGACCACTTTAACAGCTGCAATCACGAAAGTTCTCTCCAAGAAGGGCCTCGCTCAGTTTGAAGATTACAGCATGATTGATAAGGCTCCGGAAGAACGCGAACGCGGTATTACAATTAACACCGCTCACGTTGAATATGAAACAGACAACAGACACTATGCACACGTTGACTGCCCGGGCCATGCTGACTATGTTAAGAACATGATTACTGGTGCAGCTCAGATGGACGGCGCAATCCTCGTCGTTAGCGCTGCTGATGGCCCTATGCCTCAGACTCGTGAACACATCCTGCTCGCTCGTCAGGTTGGCGTTCCTGCTATGGTCGTATTCTTGAACAAGTCCGACCAGGTTGATGACCCTGAACTTTTGGAACTCGTAGAAATGGAAGTTCGTGAACTTCTTTCCTCCTACGATTTCCCTGGCGATGAAATTCCTGTCGTTACCGGTTCTGCATTGAAAGCTCTCGAAGGCGATGCTGAAAACGAACAGAAAATTCTCGACCTCATGGCTGCTGTTGACGAATACATTCCTACCCCGGTTCGTGACACCGACCTTCCTTTCCTGATGCCTGTTGAAGACGTCTTCACGATTACTGGTCGTGGTACTGTTGCTACGGGCCGTGTTGAACGAGGCGAACTCAAACTCAACGACGTTGTTGAAATCGTCGGCCTCTCCGATGAAAAGAAATCAACGACCGTAACCGGTATTGAAATGTTCAGAAAGAGCATGGACAATGCTGTTGCAGGTGATAACATCGGTGCTCTGCTCCGTGGTATCGACCGTACTGAAATCGAACGCGGCCAGGTTCTTGCTAAGCCGGGTTCCATTCATCCGCACACGAAATTCAAAGCTCAGGTTTACGTTTTGACCAAGGACGAAGGCGGCCGTCATACCCCGTTCTTCTCCAATTACCGCCCGCAGTTCTACTTCCGCACGACGGACGTTACGGGTGTTGTCAGACTGCCGGAAGGCACTGAAATGGTTATGCCTGGCGATAACATCGAAATGGATATCGAACTCATCACCCCAATCGCTATTGAAAAGGGCTTGCGTTTCGCTATTCGTGAAGGTGGCCATACCGTCGGTGCAGGCCGCGTAATTGAAATCGAAGAATAAAAATAAATAAGTCTCATTTATATAAGGGCGGCAGTCTTTGTCGCCCTTATATAAAGCCTTTTTTTGCTAATGCGATGACGCGGTAGATTGCTCTTTTCTAGGAGGGAACTAACGCGGAGAAATGTCCGAGTCGGAGAATTCGGGCGATAAGGAGGAAAATATTTTGTCCAAGCAACAAAAAATCCGTATACGTTTGAAAGCTTATGATCACAAAGCACTCGATCAGAGCGCTGTGAAGATTGTTGAAACAGCTAAGAGAACTGGTGCTCAGGTTTCTGGCCCGATTCCCTTGCCAACCGAAAAAAACATCTACACCATTTTGAGATCCCCGCATGTCAACAAAGACTCGCGTGAACAGTTCGAAATGAGAACCCATAAACGCCTGATCGACATCATCGAACCGAGCAATAAGACGGTCGACGCTCTGGTACATCTTGACTTGCCAGCTGGCGTAGATATTGAAATGAAACTGTAATTGGAGGTGGCAAGAGATGAAAGCAATTTTAGGTAAAAAACTCGGCATGACACAGATTTTTACCGCGGAAGGCGGCGTTGTTCCCGTCACCGTAGTTGAATCCGGCAAAAATGTCGTGCTTCAAAATAGAACGATGGAAAATGATGGCTACAATGCAGTACAGATTGGCTTCGGTAACATCAAAGAAAAGAAAGTAACCAAGCCGATGCAGGGCCATTTCAAAAAAGCGGGCGTAGCTCCCGTAAAATTCATTCGTGAAATCCGTTTGGATAATGCTTCTGAATATAACGTCGGCGATACAATCGGCGTTGATATATTTTCTGAAGGCGACCTCGTCGATGTAATCGGCACTTCAAAAGGTAAAGGTTTTGCCGGCGGCATCAAGCGTCACAACTTTGCTTGCGGTCCTATGAAACATGGTTCCAAATCGCATCGTGAACCCGGTTCTACGGGCGCTATGATTAGCGGTCATGGCGGACGCGTTTTAAAAGGCAAGAAATTGCCGGGCCGTATGGGTGCAGACCAAGTTACCGTACAGCGTCTTAGCATCGTCCGTGTTGATGGTGAACGCAATCTTTTGCTCGTCAAGGGCGCTATCCCTGGTCCGAAAGACAGCTTTGTCATGATCAGAGAAACAGTAAAACCGAATAAAAAATAATCGGAAGGAGGATAACTATTAATGCCTACAGTAAAAGTATTTAATATGGCTGGACAGGAAGTCGGCGAAATGCAGCTCAATGAAAAAGTGTTCGGCGTTGAAATAAATGAAGGACTTGTGCATCAGGCAGTTGTCATGCAGCTCGCATCGCAACGTCTTGGCACACATGCAACAAAGACAAGAGGTATGGTTCGCGGCGGCGGACGCAAACCTTGGCGTCAAAAGGGCACTGGTCGCGCTAGAAGCGGCAGCACCCGTTCCCCGTTATGGGTTGGCGGCGGCACAATCTTTGGACCGCATCCTCGTTCCTATTCTTTCTCCATGCCGCGCAAACAGCGCCGCTTGGCGATTAAATGCGCATTGACTGATAAGGTCAACAGCAACGATTTCATCGTTTTGGAAAGCCTCGATTTTGCAGCTCCTAAGACGAAAGATGTCGTTAAATTATTAAATGATTTCAGCGTCGCAGAAAAGGCACTGTTCGTCACCGCTGATGTTGCTGAAAATGTGGAAAAATCTTCCCGTAATCTTCAGGGCGTAAAAGCAATCAGTTCCAATGGACTGAATGTTTATGATATCTTAAATCATAATAAGCTGTTCATCACGAAAGACGCTATTGCCCGCATTGAGGAGGTATTAGCATAATGGAAGCAAGAGATATCATCATTAAGCCGCTGGTAACCGAAAGAACGACTGAGCTCATGGCTCAGGGCAAGTATGTCTTCAAAGTTGCCAAGACAGCTAATAAGGTTGAAATCGGCAAAGCTATTGAAGAAATCTTCAAGAAAAAGGTAGTCAGCGTCAACACGATTAACGTGACTGGCAAGAAAAAGCGCATGGGCCGCAATGTTGGCAAGCGTTCGGACTACAAAAAGGCAATCGTAAAACTCGCTGCTGGCGAAACGATTGAATTCTTCGAAGCATAAATCTTGACAAAGGAGGTAAAATCGAGTGGCAATAAAGAAATTTAAACCGTATTCTCCGGGCAGAAGATTCATGACTGTTTCTTCCTTCGAAGAAATCACGGCTAAAAAACCAGAAAAGTCTCTGACAGAAAGCTTGCAGCAAAGAGGCGGCCGTAATCAGCAGGGCCGTTTGACTGTAAGACATCAAGGCGGCGGTCACAAACGCCTTTACCGTATCATCGATTTCAAGCGTAATAAGGACGGTGTGCCGGCTCGCGTCGCAACCATCGAATACGATCCGAACCGCAGCGCTCGCATCGCATTGCTTAATTACGCCGATGGCGAAAAAAGATATATCTTGGCACCGAATGGTCTCAAGGTTGGCGACACAGTTGTTTCCGGTCCTGATGCAGACATCAAGGTCGGCAATGCTCTGCCAATTGCCAACATTCCTGTCGGTACCATGCTTCACAATATTGAAATGAAAATTGGCAAGGGTGGACAGCTCGTTCGTTCCGCTGGTGCTGCAGCTCAGCTCATGGCTAAAGAAGGCAGCTATGCTCTCTTGCGTATGCCGTCTGGCGAATTGCGTAAGATTCACATCAATTGCCGTGCAACCATTGGTCAGGTCGGCAATCTTGAACATGAAAATATCTCGATTGGTAAGGCAGGTCGTTCCCGCTGGCTCGGCATTCGCCCGGCTAACCGCGGTGTAGCGATGAACCCGAATGACCATCCACATGGTGGTGGGGAAGGCAGAAGCCCTGTCGGCCGCAAGCATCCTGTTACCAAATGGGGCAAGTGTGCTATGGGTGCCAAGACGCGTCATAAGAAGCCTTCAGACAAATTCATTGTCAAACGCCGTGTTAATCGCCGCGCAAAATAAGATAATTTATAGCCAGAGGGACGAAAGGAGGATACACTTTGTCAAGATCAATCAAAAAAGGACCTTATGTGCATGAAAGCCTCGTTAAGAAGGTTGACGCCATGAATGAATCGGGCGACAAAAAAGTTGTTAAGACTTGGTCGAGAAGCTCCACAATTTTACCTTCGTTTGTAGGTCATACAATTGCCGTACATGATGGTCGCAAACATGTACCCGTATATATAACAGAAGATATGGTTGGACATAAGCTCGGAGAATTTGCTCCGACGCGCACCTTTAAAGGTCATTCTGGCGAAGAACGCAAGACTTCGCTTAAATAATCGCCGAAAGGAGGGACTTTAGTGTTAGAAGCTAAAGCAGTAGCAAAATATGTTCGCATCGCTCCGCGCAAGGCACGTGTAGTTATTGACCTCATCCGTGGCAAGAATGTAGCAGAAGCGTTTGCAATTTTAAAATTCACACCTAAGGCCGGTGCTGATGTAGTAAATAAAGTCTTAAAATCGGCTGTGGCTAATGCCGAAAATAATTTCGATATGAATGTTGATGCCCTGTATGTAGCGACGGCTTGCGTCGACCAGGGACCTACTTTGAAGCGTATCCACCCGCGTTCAAGAGGACAGGCGTTTAAAATCTTAAAGCGCACCTCGCACATCACCATCATTGTGAAAGAAAGATAAAAAGGAGGCAATAGATTTGGGTCAGAAAGTTAATCCGCATGGTATGCGTATCGGCATCGTCAAGACTTGGGACGCAAAATGGTATGCCGATAAAGATTATGCTGCCAATCTGTATGAAGACATTAAAATTCGCGAATACCTGAAAGACAGCCTCAAATCGACTGGCGTATCGCGCATTGAAACGGAACGCTTCAAAAATCGTTTGAAGCTTACAATTCATACGGCAAAGCCGGGCATGGTCATCGGCCGCGGCGGTTCGGGCATCGAACAGCTCAAGCAGAGTTTGACCAAATTGACTGATAAGAAAATTGATATAAATATTGCAGAAATCAAGCAGCCGGATATGGATGCAACGTTGGTTGCAGAAAATATCGCATCGCAGCTTGAACGCCGTATTGCTTTCCGCCGTGCTATGAAGCAGGCTGTAGGTCGCACCATGCGCATGGGCGCTAAAGGTATTAAAATTACCGTTGGCGGTCGTTTAGGTGGTGCTGAAATCGCTAGAAGCGAATCGTATCGTGAAGGAAGTATTCCTCTTCATACGTTACGCGCTGACATCGATTATGGAACGGCTGAAGCCCATACCACATATGGCCGTATCGGCATCAAGGTATGGATCTTCAAAGGCGAAATCCTTCCGGAAAAGAAACAGCTTGCTAAAGCTGCTGCTGAAGGGAGCGAAGCTTAATGTTAATACCGAAGAGAACAAAATTCCGTAAACAATTCCGTGGCACCATGAAGGGTAAAGCTCATCGTGGCAACAAGGTTTCAAATGGTGAATTTGGTTTGCAGGCTCTTGAACCGGCTTGGATTACCAACCGCCAGATTGAAGCTGCCCGTATTGCTATGACCCGTTACATCAAACGTGGCGGTCAGGTATGGATAAAGATTTTCCCGGATAAGCCAGTAACGGCTAAACCGGCTGAAACCCGTATGGGTAGTGGTAAAGGTTCGCCTGAATACTGGGTAGCAGTAGTAAAGCCGGGCCGCGTCATGTTTGAAATGGGTGGCGTTAGCGAAGAAGTAGCCAAAGAAGCTATGCGCCTTGCTGGCCACAAATTGCCGATTAAGACGAAATTTATCAAACGCGAAGAGGGCGGTGAAGTAAATGAAGGTTAAGGAATTACGCGAAATGACCAACGGTGAGCTTGACCAGAAACTTGCTTCACTTAAAGAAGAGCTCTTCAATTTAAGATTCCAGCTTGCCACTGGCCAGTTGGAAAATCCTATGCGTATCAGAGATGTCAAAAAGACCATTGCTCGTATCAAGACAATTCAACGCGAACAGGAACTCAAGGCCAACGCCTAATAGGGCTGGCGATATGCATGAGGAAGGGAGGCTCTTTTGATGAGTGAAAGAAACGAACGCAAGACCAAGATTGGTAAGGTTGTAAGCGATAAGATGGAAAAGACGGTTGTCGTGGCAGTGGAAGACCTTGAACAGCATCCGCTCTATAAAAAATCCGTCAAAAAGACTGTAAAATTTAAAGCTCATGATGAAAATAATGAAGCTCATATCGGCGATACCGTTTCCATCATGGAAACTCGTCCGCTGTCTAAGGACAAACGCTGGAGAGTCGTTAAAATTCTTGAAAGAGCGAAATAAACACGTTCGAGGATTTTGACAAAGGAGGTAAAGTAATTGATTCAACAACAGACAATGCTTAATGTTGGCGACAACACTGGCGCGAAAGAAATCATGTGCATTCGCGTCATGGGCGGTTCTTATCGCAAATATGCCAACATCGGCGACATCATCGTCGCTGCTGTAAAATCTGCTTCTCCTGGTGGCATGGTCAAAAAGGGAGATGTGGTAAAAGCTGTAGTTGTGCGCTCGAAAAAAGGACTCAGAAGAAAAGACGGATCTTACATTCGTTTTGATGAAAATGCAGCTGTCATCATCAAAGAAGATAAAACGCCAAAAGGAACCCGTATTTTCGGACCTGTCGCCAGAGAACTGCGTGATAAAGATTTCATGAAAATCATCTCGCTGGCTCCGGAAGTACTCTAATAGCTAGGAGGTGCAAAATTGTCGCAGTCGAAATTGAAAGTTAAAAAAGGCGATACAGTCGTCGTCCTGTCCGGCAAGGACAAGGGCAAACAAGGTAAAATTTTGAAGGCTATGCCCGCTAAGTGCAAGGTTGTCGTAGAAGGCCTCAACAAGGTTAAGCGTCACACCAAGCCGAGCCAGAAATATCCTCAGGGCGGCATCATCCCGAAGGAAGCTCCGATGCATGCCAGCAAGGTTATGGTAGTATGCCCCGCTTGCTCCAAGCCAACCCGCGTTGCCAAAAAAGAAATCGACGGTAAGATGGTTCGTGTCTGCAAGAAATGCGGCGAACAGTTAGACCGCGCAAAATAATAGAGGAAGGAGGCAATATTGGTGGATAGATTGCAGGAAAAGTATTTAAAAGAAGTAGTTCCGGCCATGACCGAAAAATTCGGTTATAAAAATGTCATGCAGATGCCTAAAATTGCTAAGGTTGTCATCAACATGGGCGTTGGTGAAGCAGTTGGCAATTCCAAAGCACTTGATGCTGCTGTTGCAGATATGACAATTATCGCTGGCCAAAAGCCTATTTTGACCAGAGCTAAGAAATCCCTGGCTGCGTGGAAATTGCGCGCCGGTATGCCCATCGGCTGCAAGGTTACCTTGCGCGGTGTTCGCATGTACCAGTTCTTAGATAAATTCATGAACATCGCATTGCCCCGCGTGCGCGACTTCCGTGGCGTAAACGGAAACGCATTTGATGGCCGCGGAAATTATTCCATCGGCCTGAAAGAACAGCTGATTTTCCCGGAAATCGATTATGATAAAATCGATAAAGTCCGCGGTATGAATATTATCGTTGTCACAACGGCAAAGACTGACGAAGAGGCAAAAGAACTTCTCCGACTCATGGGTATGCCGTTCAGCGCATAAAAAGAGGAGGTAAGTTTTTAATGGCCAGAAAGGCACTGATTGAAAAGTGGAGCAGAGCCCCGAAATATAAAGCTCGTCAGTACAATAGATGCAAGATTTGCGGTCGTCCGCATGCTTATATGCGCAAGTTCGGCATTTGCCGTATTTGCTTTAGAGAACAAGCCTACAAAGGCGCAATTCCTGGCGTAACGAAAGCCAGCTGGTAACATCGAAAGAAAGGAGGATATCGATTTATGGGAATGACTGATCCGATTGCAGATATGCTTACACGTTTGCGCAATGCAAACTCCGTTTTACATGATAAGGTTGAAATCCCCGGGTCCAATATCAAGAAGGCTATTGCCACTGTTTTGAAGGAAGAGGGCTTCATCAAGGACTTCAATTTTGACGAAGATGGTAAACAGGGTGTAATCACCATCAAATTGAAGTATGGTCCGAACCGCGAACAGGTAATCACCGGCTTAAAGCGCGTTTCGCGTCCCGGTCTTCGCGCTTATGCGAAAAAAGACCAGTTGCCACGCGTTTTGGGTGGCCTCGGCATCGCCATTATTTCCACTTCTAAGGGAATTATGAGCGACAAGCAGGCTCGTCAGGCTGGCGTTGGCGGCGAAGTATTAGCTTACGTATGGTAATTCATTGAACCAGGGGGTGGACAAATGTCAAGAATTGGTAGAGCACCGATCGCGATTCCGAGCGGCGTTACGATTACAGTTGACGAAAACAACCACGTTGTCGTAAAGGGCCCGAAGGGAGAACTCTCGCGCACGTGCCATAAAGATATGAAGATAACAGTCGAAGGCAACACCATCACGGTTGAACGTCCTTCCGACGATAAAATGCATAGATCGTTACACGGCCTCACGCGCACGCTTATCAACAATATGGTTGTTGGCGTGACGGAAGGCTTCACGAAGAATCTTGAAATCAACGGCGTTGGTTACAGAGCTACGCAGCAGGGCAAAAGCCTCAATCTTTCTTTGGGCTTTTCGCATCCTGTCATCGTTGAACCGCCTGCAGGCATCACGTTAACTGCTCCGGCACCTAATAAGATTGTCGTATTCGGCATTGATAAGGAAGTTGTTGGCGAAGTTGCCGCAAAGATTCGTGGTTATCGCGAACCGGAACCTTATAAAGGCAAGGGCATCAAGTACGAAAACGAACACATTCGCCGCAAAGTCGGTAAGGCCGGCGCTAAATCGGCTAAATAATTTTAACGGGAAGGAGCGATTGACTTGTTCAATAAGCAGGATAAGAATAAGATTCGCCAAAAACGCCATCTGCGCGTGCGCAATCACATTTTTGGCACGTCGGAAAGACCTCGTCTCAACGTATTCCGCAGCTTGAGTAATATCTATGCTCAAGTCATCGATGACGTTCATGGCGTTACGCTGGCAGCAGCTAGTTCCAAAGATAAAGGTTTCGAAAAGTACGGCGGCAATGTCGAAGCTGCAAAAGCTGTCGGCACGGCTGTAGCCAAAGCGGCTATGGACAAAGGTATTACGGAAGTTGTTTTTGACCGCGGCGGTTATTTATACCATGGTCGCGTAGCAGCGTTAGCAGATGCTGCTCGTGAAGCGGGACTTAAATTCTAAAAATGGAACAGGAGGTTAATTGATGGCCAGAATAGATGCTAGCGCGCTTGAATTGCAAGAAAAAGTTGTATATATAAATCGTGTCGCAAAAGTCGTAAAAGGCGGTCGTCGTTTCTCGTTCAGCGCATTAGTCGTTGTCGGTGACGGCAATGGCCATGTCGGCGCAGGACTTGGTAAAGCCAGCGAAGTGCCGGAAGCCATAAGAAAAGGCATTGAAGATGCCAAGAAAAATCTAATTGAAGTATCGTTGGTTGGCAAGACCATTCCGCATCAGATTACGGGTATTTTTGGTGCAGGCAAGGTATTGCTCAAACCGGCTGCAAAAGGTACTGGCGTCATCGCCGGTGGTCCGGCTCGTGCCGTACTTGAACTTTGCGGCATTGGCGATATTTTGACGAAATCGCTCGGTTCTTCCAACCCGAACAACATGGTTCGCGCAACCATTAAGGGTTTACAGGAACTGAAAAAAGCAGAAACGGTTGCCCAGCTGCGCGGCAAAACCGTTCAGGAACTCTTGGGTTAAGGAGGTTATTGCAATGGCAAAACTGAAAGTTACTCTTACCCGTAGTTTAATCGGTCATCCGCAGGATCAAAGAGCCACCGTCAAGGCTCTTGGCTTAAAGAAAATTCGTTCCGTAGTGGAACATGATGATAATCCTTCTATTCGTGGTATGCTGCACAAAGTGCGTCATCTCGTCACGGTAGAAGAAATCAAAGCATAAGGAGGTGCCAGATGACGATGAAATTACATGAATTAGCACCAGCTGAAGGCTCCAAGAAAACTCGTATCCGCGTTGGTCGCGGTATCGGTTCGGGCCTTGGCAAGACATCAGGCCGTGGCCATAAAGGTCAGAAGGCTCGTTCTGGCGGCGGTGTCCGCACGGGTTTTGAAGGCGGCCAGATGCCTATTTACCGCAGATTGCCGAAGCGCGGTTTCAAAAACGTATTTGCTAAGCGCTATGCTGAAGTTAATGTTTGCATGCTGGAACGCTTCGAAGATGGCGCTTTAGTCGACGCAGTAGCATTGGTCGAATCAGGCATCTTGAAGAATGTTTATGACGGCATCCGCATTCTTGGCGAAGGTGAACTTACCAAGAAGCTGAACGTCAAGGCACAGGGATTCACAAAATCTGCTGAAGAAAAAATTAAAGCGGCAGGCGGGCAAATTGAGGTGATTTGAGTTGATTTCAGCCCTTGGGAACGTCTTTAAAATTCCTGAGTTAAGGCAGAAAGTCATCTTCACCTTAATCATGTTCGCTGTGTTCAGGCTGGGGACGCATATACCCGTTCCCGGCGTTGATCCCACGACATTAGAACATCTGTTCAACGGTGGTAATTTATTTGGTCTTTTGGATTTGTTCTCTGGCGGTGCCCTGAGCAAGTTTTCTATCTTTGCCATGAGTATTACGCCATATATCAACGCTTCCATTATTTTGCAGCTGCTTGCTGTCGTAGTTCCGACATTAGAGCAGTGGTCAAAAGAAGGCGCTGAAGGACAGAAAAAAACGACTAAGCTGACGCGGTATTTGACCGTTGTCTTAGCCTTCTTGCAAGCAATTGGCATGTCAATTGGCTTGAAGGCGGCGATAATTAATCCGAGCATTGTCTCAATCCTGATTATCGCGACGACGCTCACGGCCGGCACGATTTTCCTCATGTGGGTGGGCGAGCAAATTACCTCGCACGGTATAGGTAATGGCATTTCGCTCATCATCTTTGCCGGTATCGTTGCCGCATTACCTCATTCGCTGGCGACTATTTACCAGTATCTCAGAGCGGGCACGATAAATTACTTTGACGTATTCCTCTTCCTCATTATCGCTCTTGCAATGGTGGTCTTTGTTATTGCCATTCAGCAGGGTGAACGCAGGATACCGATATCTTATACAAAGCGGCTTGTCGGCAATAAGGTCTATGGCGGTAATTCATCGCATTTGCCGCTCAAGGTCAATCAGGCAGGCGTCATTCCGATTATCTTCGCCTCGTCACTTTTGATGTTCCCCGCTACGATAGGACAGTTTGTTCAGGTGGGCTGGGTGAAGACGATAGCCTCTTATTTCCAGTGGGGCACGCTCTCCAACTCAATCATCTACACGCTACTGATAATTTTCTTTACTTATTTTTATACAGCTGTTACACTTAAAATACCGGATTTAGCAGACAATCTCAAAAAATATGGTGGCTTTATCCCGGGAATTCGTCCGGGTCAGGACACTGCCGATTATTTGGATCGCATCATGACGAGAATTACGCTCGCCGGTGCGGTATTTCTGGCATTTATTGCGATACTCCCCTCGATAGTTGCTCATGCTACGCATATCGAAGGCGTATATTTCGGTGGAACGGCGCTGCTTATCGTTGTCGGCGTAGCGCTTGATACGATGAAGCAGATTGAATCCATGGTAGTCATGCGCAATTATGAAGGATTTATGAAATAGGAGGCACTATGCATATTTTATTAATGGGACCTCCTGGTGCCGGCAAAGGTACACAGGCGGCAAAACTTGTTGAAGAGTTCGGTGTAGCACACATCTCTACGGGTGATATGTTCAGAGCAGCAGTCAAGAATCAGACAGAGCTCGGCAAGAGAGCTCAAGAGTGCATGGCTGCTGGCAAGCTCGTTCCCGATGATGTTACCATCGGGATTGTCAAAGAACGCTTGGCACAGGACGATTGCAAAAAAGGCTTTATTCTCGACGGTTTTCCAAGAACGGTCGAGCAGGCAGAAGCGCTGGAAAAAATTCTCAAAGAATTAGATTTGGCACTTGATTGTGCGCTCAATATTGATGTGCCGTCAGCTGAATTGGTCGAAAGAGCAGTCGGCCGCCGCATCTGCAAGAAGTGCGGTGCGACATACAATATAAAATTCAAGCCGCCCGTTAAAGAAGGTATATGTGATGCCTGCGGAGGTGAGCTTTACCAACGTGCCGATGACAGTGAAGCGACAATGAAAAATCGCTTGGCCGTTTACGACGAACAGACGAAGCCGCTCATTGCTTTTTACAAGCAAAATGGCCTCTACAAAGAAGTCGATGGCCGTCAATCTATGGAAGCGGTCTACAGTGATATTATTGCTGCACTGCGCGGTTGACAAACTTAAAGTTGGGCAAGAATGGTTCCTGAAGAAGGTTGCCTGAAAATTTTTTCGCCCAACCTTTATTCGAAAGGAAGCAAATTCATGTCTAAACAAGATGTAATTGAAGTTGAAGGTAAAGTGCTCGAGGCATTGCCCAATGCGATGTTTCAGGTCGAACTGGAAAATGGCCATGTAGTCTTGGCACATGTTTCAGGTAAAATACGCATGAATTTCATTCGTATCCTGCCAGGCGACAAGGTCACAATCGAGCTCACACCGTATGATTTATCGCGGGGCCGTATCACCTATCGTTTTAAATAGGCGGCAGCCACGCTTTAAGAATTGCCGAAAGGAGCAATCGCAATGAAAGTACGTCCATCAGTGAAACGTATTTGTGAAAAATGTAAAATAATCAAGCGCAAAGGTCGTGTCATGGTCATTTGCGAAAACCCTAAACATAAACAAAAACAAGGATAATAGGAGGTGCTTTGATATATGGCACGTATTGCCGGCGTAGATTTACCACGCGAAAAGCGCATTGAAATTGCGTTAACATATATATATGGTATCGGTTTGAAGTCCTCGAAGGACATTTTGAAAAAGACGGGCATCAATCCTGATACGCGCGAACGCGATTTGACGGAAGATGAAATCGCAAAGCTGCGTGAAATCATTGAAAAGGATTATGTCGTCGAAGGCGACCTTCGCCGTGAAGTTTCTTTGAACATCAAGCGCTTGGTCGAAATCGGCTGCTACCGTGGCAGACGCCATCGCTTAGGATTGCCTGTCCGCGGACAGAATACGAAAAACAATGCTCGCACCAGAAAAGGCCCGAAAAAGGCTGTAATGGGCAAGAAGAAAGATTGATAAGGAGGAGTAGAATTGGCAGCAGGTAAATCTCGTCCGAAGAGAAGAGAACGCAAGAACGTTGAATATGGCGTAGCTCATATCCGTTCGACCTTCAATAATACAATTGTAACGATTACCGATAAGAACGGCAACGCCCTTTCTTGGGCAAGTGCTGGCGGCCTCGGCTTTAGAGGTTCCCGCAAGAGCACGCCGTTTGCCGCTCAGATGGCCGCTGAAGTAGCAGCTAAGGCCGCTATGGAACATGGCTTAAAGCAGGTTGAAGTATATGTAAAAGGTCCTGGCGCAGGACGCGAAGCAGCAATCCGCTCGCTCCAGGCAACTGGTCTCGAAGTAAACATCATCAAAGACGTTACGCCGATTCCGCATAATGGTTGCCGTCCGCCCAAACGCAGAAGAGTATAATAGGAGGGAAGATAAATAAATGGCAATTGATAAAGTACCGTCCTTGAAAAGATGCCGTTCGCTGGGCATCGAAGCAGCTGTAGTCGGCCTCGGCAAGAAGTCGAAGCGCCAGGTACGCCGCACCAACCGCAAAGTTAGTGAATATGGTATTCAGCTCAAGGAAAAGCAAAAGGCTAAATTCATCTACGGCGTGCTGGAAAAGCAGTTCCGCCTTTACTATGATAAAGCGAAGAAGATGCAGGGCATCACGGGTGAAAACCTTCTTATCCTGCTCGAAAGACGCCTTGACAATGTCGTCTATCGCCTTGGCCTTGCCAATACGCGCCGTCAGGCTCGTCAGATTGTTGTGCATGGCCACATCACGGTAAATGGCAAGCGTTTGGACATTCCTTCCGCTCTCGTCAGTGCCGGCGATGTTATTGAAGTTGCTGAAAAGAGCCGTTCCAGCGAAATGTTTAAGGCCATTGCCGAAGGTGGCAACAGCCTCAGCGTTCCTGCTTGGCTCACGGCAAAAGAACTCGGTGGAACTGTTACCAGATTCCCTAATCGCGATGAAATCGATGTTCCGGTTGAAGAACAGGCGATCATCGAATTGTACTCCAGATAATATGTCATTTTTTGCATCTGTGGCATTTTTGAAGTACGAAATAGAGGAGGGGAATTTTAAATGATCGAAATCGAGAAGCCGAAAATTGAAATCGTGGAAATCAGTGAAGACCAAAAGTACGGCAAATTCGTCTGCGAACCGCTGGAAAGGGGTTATGGGACGACTTTGGGCAACTCGTTGCGCCGTATTCTCTTGTCCTCTTTGATGGGCGCTGCAATTACGTCAATCAAGATTGATGGTGTCCTCCATGAGTTTTCTACTATTCCGGGTGTGCGTGACGACGTAACCAACATCATTTTGAACTTGAAGTCGCTGTGCCTCAAGATGTACGATGATGAACCGCATACGATTTACATCGACGTTACGGGTGAAAAGGAAGTAACAGGTGCTGATATTAAGACGGGCTCTGACATCGAAGTCTTGAATCCTGACCTTCATATCGCCACGGTTGATGAAAGCGGCTCCTTGCACATCGAGATGATCGTTGAACGAGGACGTGGTTATGTACCGGCCGACAAGAATAAAAAACCGAATCAGCCTATCGGTGTTATACCCATTGACTCAATTTTTTCCCCTATCCAAAGAGTAAATTATACTGTAACGGATACACGTGTTGGAAATGTTACGGACTATGACAAGCTGACTTTAGAGGTATGGACTAATGGTTCATTGCGTCCGGAAGAAGCGATAAGCAAGTCTGCTGGCATTTTAATTGCACATTTCAAGCTGTTCCAGAGCATGGCAGGCGCTTCTGAAGAAGAAGGCGAAAAAGAAAGCCCGTTCATGGATGCTGAAGAAGAAAACGCAAGTAAGGTCATGGACATGACAATTGACGAACTCGATTTGTCTGTTCGTTCCTTTAATTGCTTAAAGCGCGCTGAGATCAATACAGTGGCTGATCTCGTGCAGAGAACTGAAGATGATATGATGAAGGTTAGAAATCTCGGCAGAAAATCTCTCGATGAGGTTATCAACAAGCTCAAAGAGCTGGGACTTTCCCTTGCACATACGGACGAATAGGAGGAGAAAAATTGGCTTATAGAAAATTAGGTCGCGATAGTAGCGCCCGCCGTGCGCTTTTCCGTAGCGTACTGACAGCTTTCTTTAAAGCTGGCCGCATTGAAACGACGGAAGCTAAAGCGAAAGAAATCAGCGGTCTCGCTGAAAAGATGATTACGTTGGCAAAGCGTGGTGATTTGCACGCTCGTCGTCAAGTTGCAGCTGATTTGCTCGATGAATCGGTACTCAAAAAATTATTCGACGAAATTGCTCCGCAGTACAAAGAACGTCAGGGCGGTTACACGCGCATCATGAAGATGGGCCCGCGTCGTGGCGATGCTGCGCCGATGGTTATTCTCGAATTAGTAAAATAAGCTGGCCTGTTTTATGCCGATAATTCCTCCACCTCTTGAGGTGGTGGGATTGTTGGTATTTGTTGCAGAAGGTGGCTTTTGTCACCAGGCGCGAAGAATTTCGCGCTGCTCCCGCCTTTTGGCGGGAGTGCGCCAAGTGATGCTTGGTGCCCCTGCTGAGTGCAGGGGTTTTTTTTTGCTCTAAATAAAAAACGCCCCTTGCACCATTGGTGCAAGGGGCGGCAAGAACTTTATAAGGCGGCACGGTAAATGCCAATGATATCTTCTAAGCTAGCCTTGCGAGGGTTAGTAAGACCGCAGGCATCCTTTAAAGCATTTGTAGCCAAGGTGGGGAAATCTTCTTCTTTGACGCCTAATTCTTTTATGCCTTTTGGTATGCCGACATCATGGGAGAGGTTTAAAATCTCATCAACGATAAAATCAGTCTTCTGGTCTGAATTTAAAGTGCCGATAGAAGCATCGGGACTGATTAGCGGCACAATCTCAGCAAGCTTTTCCTTTGCGGCAGGTGCATTGTAGCGTATGACATGCGGCAACAAAACGGCATTGCAGACACCGTGCGGTAAATCGTAAAAACCGCCGAGTTGATGAGCCATAGCATGGACATAGCCAAGGGAGGTACTGTTAAAGGCCATGCCTGCCAAATATTCCGCATAGGCCATGTTGTTTCTGGCATTGATGTCACTGCCATTTTCTACGGCTTGACGCAAATTTTTGAAAATCAATTTAATTGCCTTTTCGGCACAAGCATCAGTTATTGGAGTTGCTATGGTAGAAACATATGCCTCAATAGCATGGGTAAGCGCATCCATGCCGGTTGCAGCCGTTAAGCCGCGGGGCATATTGGTCATGAGCTCAGGGTCGTTGATGGCTGCAATTGGTGTGATGTTTTTGTCGACGATAGCCATCTTGATATGTCTTTCTTCATCGGTGATAATGCAGAACTTCGTCATTTCTGAGGCCGTGCCAGCTGTCGTCGTATTGATAGAGATGAGAGGAACTTGCGGTTTCTTGGCTTTATCGACGCCTTCATAATCTTTAATCTGGCCGCCGTCTGCAGCAACGAGCGCCATGCCCTTAGCTGCATCGTGAGAAGAACCGCCGCCGAAAGAAATGAAAAAGTCGCAATCTTTTTCTTTGTACATCTTGAGACCCTCATCGACATTGGCAGTTGTCGGATTTGGCTTTACCTTATCGAAAATGGCATATTTTATATTGCCTTCGTCCAGTACATGTGTTAATTTTTCCACTAATCCAATTTTTACCAAAATTCCATCTGTTACGATTAGAGCTTTTTTGAGATTCTTGACCTTGCTTTCTTTAATGACGTTTTCTGACGTTTTCTAGAGCACCTTTACCGATGTATGAGACAGGCGGCATGAAAAATAAATAAGACATGATGAAACCCCTCCTTAAAATATTGATGCTTGTTTTGCTGGACTTGTATGCAAGTCCTATTGTTTACTATGAAACTTTTTTCACTCACATTATAGCATTTTCAAATTTGCTTTCAATCTTTTTTTCTTCAAAAAATAGAAAAAAATTAGATAAAATCTACTTGTTAATAGGCAAAAAACCTTTTTTCAGGCATTTGAAATTTTTCTTTGCTTTTTTTCTTAAAAAAGTGTTGACAGGTTATATTAATCCATGTATAATATTTCTTGCGCTCGAGAGAGCGG
>JAHHSR010000022.1 GCA_020025075.1 Pectinatus sp.
TCGTGTATCAGACTTCTCAAGAATCCCCCACTTCTATAAGTGGGGGAGGTTCAAGGACTTATGCTCAGCAGCGATATGACCCGCAATAATGCTTTGATGCAGGATATTAAGGCAAGGACAAATGAATTCACCACATCTTACAATGAGCTTGCGAAGATGAATTTGCCGCCTGAGGAGAGAAAGATTATCAATCAGATTGGTGATATAAGGCAGTCATATCTTGAATCCCGCGGCAAGGCGATAGAGATGGCTTATAATAATCAAAATAAGCAGGCCTATGATTATTATCTCTCTTTATCTCTCTGTGGCTTTGCCAAAAGAAAATGCCTATAATAAGCTGTTCAAAGAACTTACTATTAACATAAATAATCACGCAAAGCTGCTTGATAAGCAAAATCAAGAGATGGGTCATCGGGCAAGCATGATTTTGGTGCTTATCATTGTTTGCTCTGCTATCATCAGCTTTGTTATTGGAGAAATAGTTATTAATAATATTAATGACTATATGAGAAAGATTACGTTTTATTTGGAAAAACTTTCTAATGGTGATTTTTCAGCTTTGGTAAGCCAAAGGAGCTTAAGCGATAGAAGTGAGTTTGGTGATATTGCGCGTGGCATTGATAAAATGAAAAATAATATGAAAGAGCTTATCAGTCAATCAATGCAGGCTATTGAGCAGGTGGCAGCATCATCAGATGAGCTTTCTGCCAGTGCTGAACAATCGGCGCAGGCTTCCAATCAGGTGGCAAATTCGGTGACTGAGGTTGCTGACAGTGTTGAAAGGCAGCTGACATTGACACATGAAACGAATGCGATTACCAAACAAATTGCAGATGAGATGAATAATATAGCCCATCAGGCGCAGATAGTTTCAGCAGCGGCAGAAAATACGGCCCAGACGGCGGGCGAAGGCGGCAAGGCAATTCAAAAGACGATAGACCAGATGAAGGTAATCGAAGATAAGACGAATAGTACGGCAGGAGTCATCGGTCAGCTCGAGGAAAAATCCAAGAAGATAGGGCAGATTGTCGATGTCATCTCTGGTATAGAGCCGCCCAGACGAATTTGCTTGCCCTAAACGCCGCCATTGAAGCTGCGCGTGCCGGCGAAGCAGGAAAGGCTTTGCTGTTGTTGCTGAAGAGGTTAGAAAGCTTGCTGAGCAATCGCAAAATGCTTCAAAGCAAATTACAGATTTGATTGAAGAAGTGCAGTCGGAAACGAGCAATGCCGTAAGCTATATGACTGATGGAAAAGAGGAAGTTTCCCTTGGTGCTCAGGTTGTTGCCAAGGCCGGAGAAAACTTTTTTAATATCTTAAAAATGGTCATGGATATGACGCAGCAGATTAAAGGCATTTCTGATTCCGTTGAAAATGTTACGCAAGGTGCGCAAAAAGTCGTATCTGCCGTCCAGTCAATAGATGAAGAAAGCAAAAAATCATCCGAAGAAACGCAAACCATTTCTGCTGCAACAGAGCAGCAATCGGCTTCAATTGGAGAAATAGCAAATGCCAGCCAAAACCTTTCCAAGATGGCAGGGGATTTGCAAAATATCGTCAAAAGTTTAAGGTCTAATGCTTGATTAGTTTTTGGCGCGCCAATGATTTTCATCGGCGCGCCTTAAATTTTTGCAAAATTAAAGGCCCCTTCCTCGCGGGAAGTGGGCCTAAAAAATATTTGCGGCAAAGGAATATTATTGTCCTTCGAAATGGGGCTGGCGCTTTTCGATAAAAGCCGTAATTGCTTCCTCATAATCGTGGCTGTCGTAAACCTTGCGGCGCAGTCCTTGCACCCTTTCAAAAGAGGCGGGGCTTATCGGATATGCTTTGGAAAGAATGCGGAATTCTTCCTTTATGACTTCAATGGACATAAGCGAGCGCGTGTTGATGGAATGAGCCATTTTCATTGTGAAATCGAAAAGCTCATCTTCCGGGACGAGGTGGTTGATGATGCCAACCTGAAGGGCACGCTTGGCGGGTACGGGATCAGCCGTGAAGAACATTTCTTTGGCAATGTTGATGGGCAGGCGGTTCATAAAATGCGTGATGCCCGTCAAATTGTAAGGAACGCCCATTTTGGCTGGCGTCATGGCAAAGCAGGCGGTATTGTCGGCAATAGTGATATCGCAGGTCATGATGAGGTCGCAGGCACCGCCCCAGACGCTACCGTGAACCATGGCGATGACAGGCCCTAAATATTCCTCTACAGCGCGCAGCAATTTTTCTAGTGGGTCATAATAGCTGAGTGGGTCACGCATCTTGCGCGGCATTTCCGTGACATCATGGCCGGCTGACCAGACCTTGGCATCTTCTTTGGCCCGCAAGATGACGATAGGAATTTTTTTGGCGCTGAAATCATCTAGTGCCTCTATAATTGAGTCTACCATTTTTTCGCACAGGCAGTTGAGCTTTTTGGGATGATTGAGGGTAATAATCCCCACGCGGTCGATGATTTCCTTCTTGATGAAGTCCATTAGTTTTACCTCCATATGAACAGTTGCTCTTTTTCTATAATGACTTTTTGTCATCAACTGAACATTATTATTCTCTTTATGATTATAGCGCAAAAACAGGCGTGATAGTAGTCAAAATATTATAGATATATATTATAAAATACACCTATAAAATAAAAAAAATATATATTATTTTCATAAATGGTGCAAAAAAAATTTGTATTTACTGGAAGATGAATAGTAATGTAAATAATGTGGCTAGAGAGCAAACTAAAAAATATGCGTGCGGCAATGGAAGTGCCTTTGATTTGCATAAGAAATAAAAGCTCTTTTCGGCTATGAGCTTGACTTCTTGGCATTCTTTTCGCTATAGTAAAATTGGCTAAGAAGATATAATGCCTAAGGCGTTATTTTATCCGACAGATGGGCGCGCATTTTTATGAAAAGGACAGCTTTTGGTGATGATTTTTCCCCATAAGGGCAGAAGAAATATTGTATCTGTCTAAAAAGTGCACTATAATTAGCTTTGATTTGGTATTTTGGCTGGAAATTTGCCAGTATTTTGATAATCAGGTGGGCGAAATGAAAAAACATAAATTTCTTATTTTTAGTTTATTTGCCGTCATCTGCCTGACAATTTTAGCTGTAGACTTTCTCGATGATGGTGGGCTTTTCTTTGATAATTTAGGTCATGCTTCAGACCCGCACGATATTGAGATAGCGCAAAAGGAATATCGGCGCTTTTCCAATATACAGCTTGGTAATTCATGCGAGGGCGTACAAGAAATTATGCATTCGTGCGGGCGCCTCATTCACACGAATAAGATAGGCATGGTGAAGGAATATACCTATGTCTGGACGGATGATGAAATTAAGATTACGTGCTCTTTCCGCGACGATAAGCTGTATGCAAAATCGATAAATGGGTTCGACATATGTGAACTTTGGCCGCACAATAAGAAAATAAAATTTGATGCGGAGGCATATGAACAAATTAAGATGGGTATGAGCTATGAAGAGGTCGAAAAATTGCTCTCCAATAGGGGACTTTTAATTTCTAAGTCTGAATATGGCGATGGGCGTATAACGCAGCTTTACAGCTGGGAAAATCAAAAGCACGAACGCGTCAATGTCATGTTTGTCGATGGTCATGTCTCTAATAAATGGCAATTTGGCTTAGAAAAAAGTAGCTCATCTAATTGAAATCGCGGGAGGTTTAAGTTATGCCTGTTAAGAGAATATATGTAGAGAGGCGGCCGGGTTTTTTCAATGTGCAGGCACAGCGGCTATGCAATGAGCTGCGCTCTTTTTTGGATTTGCCGGAGCTTCGTTATGTCAGGCTTTTTCGCTGCTATGACATGGAGAATATAAGCGACGAGGATTTTTCCCAAGTACGCGATATTGCCTTTGCCAACCCTGCTGTCGATGTTCTTTATGAGGAAAATCTGCCGGATTTGACGCGCGATTTTGTCTTTGCGTATGAAGTGTTGCCGGGCGAGTATGATGAGCTTTCGGATTTAGCAGAGCAGTGCGTGCAGATTGTGATAGGCAAGCAGCGCCCAATAATCCGCACATCCTGTGTCGTAAGCGTTTCTAATTCCATTGGGCAAGAAGCCTTTGAAAAGGTGAAAAAGTATTGCATTAACGCCCAGCAATACCGCGAGATATCCTTAGACAAGCCGCAATCTTTGGTGCAGGGAAGGACTGCGCCGATAACGCCGGAGCCTGCCGGAGAGGTGGAAGCATTTATTGATTTGCCAGACTCCATGCTTTTAGGCATTGCAAAGCGCTTTGGGCTTTCTTTGACGGTGGCGGAACTGTCCTTTTGCCGCAATTATTTTCGCGATAAGCAAAAGCGCAATCCGACGGAGATGGAGCTTTTAGTAATTGACGCCTTTTGGCGCAAGAGGCGCCAAAAGCGGCATTTTGTGCGCCCGATTGAGGCGGTGTCTTTTGCAGAGGGCAATTACAAAAAGATTTTTTCTGAGGCATTTGGCCATTATGAGGCCAATAGGTGCATCAAAGGCGAAAAGGAGGCCATGACGCTGCAGGATGTGGCGCAGATGGGCCTATGGGAATTGAAGCGCCAAAATGGTCTCATGGACGTTGACTTTTCGCAAGATAGTGATTTAAGTGGCATAATCGTCCCCGCCATGGTCGGCGGCAAGCAGGAAGATTGGCTGGTGCTGTTTCAAAATGAGCAGGCAGGGCGCTCGCTCTTAGCACCGGAAGGAGAGGTGTCAGGACGTTGCCTCGGCTCTGTCGTGCGCGACCCGCTCTCAGGGCGCAGCTATGTCTATCAGGCCATGCGGATTACGGCTTGTGGTGAGCCAAATGCCAAGGACCCTTTCTGGCAAGGCGGGCGCCCGCAGCTTAAAGCTACGCGCGAGGCAGCCTCAGGCAGCAGCGTTTATGCTAGCCGCATTGGCGTTCCCGTTGGCTATGTGCGTGAATATTACCATCCAGGCTATGGCGCAGAGCACCTAGAGGCGGCACTGGGCATTGGTGCAGTGCGCAAAGAAGACCTCAATACGCAGCCTCCTGAGCAAGGGGACCTCATTGTCGTAATCGGCGGTGCGCCGGGTCATGGCGGTATTTTTGCCGAGGAAAATGCGCGCGCTGATTGGCAAAGCCGTTCTCGTGTCAAGCATGCCAACGCCCTTATTGAAAGGCGCTTGCAAAGACTTTTGCATAATCGCGAAGCGCTCTCTCTTATCAAGCGCTGTCGCTGTGTTGAAGAAGGGGGCATTTGCCTTGCGGCGGGAGAATTGGCAGCAGGGGTTTATTTAAATCTCGACTTTTTGCAGGATAAATATCAAGTCGAAGATGGCGCTCAGCTTGCTTTAGGCGAGGTCAAAGAACGCTTGGTCGTCCTTTTGAAACGTGAGGATGCGCCCAAGCTTATGCAGCTTTGCGGCGCTGAAAATCTTACGGCATCTATTGCCGGCACGGTAATTGATGAAGAAATTTTGCATGTTGTCTGCAAGGATGAAGCCATTGTCGATTTGCCGCGCGAAATCCTCTTTAGCAGTAAGGCACAACAGCCCATAAAGGTTCAGATTGAGATGCCTGATGCTAAAAAGTCATACTTTATGGGAGGAATTATCCAAGACTGCCGCGGCATGGATTTTGCACAGCTATGGCTTGAAAATCTGCGCGATTATAATGTTTGCGGGCAAGAAGGGCTCATCGAGCAGTTTGATGCTACTGTGGGAACGAAGAACTTACTTTTGCCTTTAGGTGGATATTGGCAAAGGAGCGCTAGCGATGGCATGGCATCACTTTTGCCAACAGAGGACTGTGAGACAGCTACGCTTGCTTCTTGTGGTTTTGACCCGCATCTTGCGCAGTGGAGTCCTTTTCATGCCGGCTTTTATGCTGTAATTGAGGCGCTTTCCAAAATAGTGGCGATGGGTGGCAATTATGCTCGGGCACGTCTTTGCCTGCAAGAGCGTTTTGCTGAGCCAGGTGAAGACGGCCAAAAATGGGGAAAATCGTTGGCGGCCCTTTTGGGGGCTTACTGGGCACAGGTTTCCTTTGGTACAGCTGTAATAGGGGGCAATGAGTCCTTAAGCGGTGCCGCGGAAGGCAAGGCCGATGCTCTTTCGTTTTTGGCTTATGCTGTCTGCCCGGTCGAAGCGGAAAATATCATTTCATCGGAATTTAAGCTGGCCGGCAATGAGGTCTACATTTTGCCTTTGCCACACGATGCTTACGATTTGCCAGACTGCAAGGCGCTACAGCGCAATTTTGCTGCCGTGCGCGAGCTGGTAGAGAACAAGAAGGTCTATTCGGCACTTAGCATTGGCAAGGGCGGCGTTGCAGCCGCAGTGAGCAAGATGTGCATGGGCGAAAACTTGGGCTTTCGCTTCAACGACAGTTTAAATCACGATTTGCAGAAGCTCTTTGCACCGCTATATGGCGCCTTGCTTATTGAGGTTAGTGCGGGCGCAGCACTCGACGAGTTAAAAGATACGCACGCTTATCTTTTGGGCAAAGTTCACAAGGTTCCGAGCATTGTCTGTGGCAATGACGTCGTGACGGTGGAAGAAGCTGTAGAAAGTTATAATGATGTACTAGAAGAAGTATTCCCGACGCGCATTGTAACAGCTAAGAGCAATATGTCTTCGCGCAATATGTTGAACAACAATTTGGGTCTCAAGGCGGAAAAAGTTTTTTCGCTGCCGAGCTATGATATTTCCTTGAGCAGCAATCGCGGCTTTTCCAAACCTTTTAGCAGCGAATTTCATTGCCAAAATCCCTTGCGTGGCACTTGGCATCTGCCTCAACCGCAGGTATTTATTCCTGTCTTTCCGGGAACGAGCTGTGAATATGATCTTGAAGCGGCCTTTAAGAAAGCTGGAGCGGCAGTAGAGACGGTCGTGTTCAAGAACCTCACCGAGCAATCGGTAAAAGAAGCGCTTGAAACATTAGCTACTAAGATACGAAAAGCGCAAATTTTAGCTTTGCCCGGCGGCTTTTTAGGGCATGAGCAGGCAGATAGTTGCAGCACTTTTGTCGCTGCCGCGCTTTCTGCACCTAGGGTTTTAGATGCCGTTCAATCACTTCTTTATCGTCAAGATGGCTTAATTGTCGGCTTTAGCAGCGGCTTTCAGGCACTTTTGAAGTTGGGCCTTTTGCCATATGGCCACATTTGTCGCATGACGGTTGATTCGCCAAGCTTGAGCTGCAATGAAATTGGACGGCGCGTAGCGCGCATCGTGCAGACAAAGGTTGTCTCGGATTTGTCGCCTTGGTTTAATAAGGCTGGCCTTGGCCATTTGGCCATGGCTCCTGTATCTCATGCGCAAGGGCGGTTTTTTGCCTCATCTCAAATGCTGGCGCAACTGCGTAAAAATGGGCAGATTGCAACGCAATATGTTGATGGCGAGGGCAACGTTTCGATGGATAGTCGCTATAATCCCAATGGCTCCGTGGATGCGATTGAGGGCATTACAAGTCCCGATGGACGTGTCTTGGGAAAAATGGCCCACAACGAACGTTCCTTAGATGGTTTGTCAATAAATGTTTTGCGCAATCAAGAACAATATATCTTTGAGTCTGGCGTAGAGTATTTCCGTTAAGAAAAAACTCCCCATAGTGCAGGTTAGGCTAATCACTATGGGGAGTTTTTTGCTAGTCGGCGGCGAGGTCGGGGCGCAGTTTATTGGCCCCATGCAGGTAGACGTGGTGGATTTTTGCCTGTGGCAAATCGAGGTCGACGAGCAGCAGGACGCGCACGCACCTTTTAAGGCTTTCGTTGACAGCCATTTGCCGCGTGTCAAAAAGGGGCACCAAATCCCAGCCTGGCAGCGAGCGGGCGGCGGCGGCAGGAAAAGCCGCCGTAATGTCTTCGGTGGCCGAAAAAATGGCCGCACCGATTTGCTCTGTTGAGAGCTTATTTTGTCTTAAAATTTCGCTGAGCAATTCGCGCACAGATGCAAAGACGGCGTCTTTTTCATCGGCAGCGAGTGTTGTCGCGCCACGGATACCGCGCAAAGGATACACCTCCGAGTGCTTATTTGTGAAAGAGTATATTAAAAATGAGCCTGGCACAAAGAAACATGGCAGCCAGATAGCCAAAGACGCCCAAAAGGGGAATCTCTAAAAACTTTGGCGTCATATTCGTCGTGCAGATAATCGATGAGCCAAGCAAAAAAGCCGAGCTGATGATGCCGAGAATGAGCTTGTTAATCATGTGGTCAATTTGGCGCAGCGGCTCTTCCGAACCGGTTAAGTCCAAGTTGACTTTGGTTTGGCCGCTCATTGTCATTTTTAGGATGTCGGAAAATTGTTCAGGCAGTTGCAAGATGCGCCAAAGCGACAGGGCGCCTTCGCGCCTCAGGCGCTTTAGCTCATGGCGCCAGCTGAAAGAGCTGGAAAAATCATTTTTCATCTGCTCACGGAATAAATCGATGAAATTGACCTTTGGACAGGTGAGCTGCATTACGCCGTCAATGGTCATGATGCCGCGTGCGAACATGCTTAGGCCGGGAATAATTTCCATATTGTGGCGGCGCAAGATGTGAATAATATCTCGCGTCAAGCGGCCAAGATTTAATTCATCGAAGCTGAGGTCGTTATAGCGCATCATGAGAATATCGACATCTTCGTAAAGGCGAATGTGATTGACTTTGTCGCGCGGCATGCCGAGCGCTAAAATAGCCGTCTTTAAAGCAAAGGTGTCATGTTGGACGAGTGCATAGACAGCTTTTTGCAGGGCACTGCGCTCTTGGGAAGTCAGCCTTCCCATCATGCCGAGGTCGAGCCAGACGATTTTGCCATTTTGCACCCAGATATTTCCCGGATGCGGGTCGGCGTGGAAGTAGCCATCTTTGATGATTTGTTTGATGTAATTTTTGGCGAGGCTGCGCCCTAATTGCTCTATGCTATATCCTGCTTTTTGCAGCGCTTCTGTGTCGTCGATGCGGATGCCATCTATATATTGCATGACCAAAACGCGCGCCGTGGTGAGGCGCTGGTAGACAACGGGACAGGTGACAAGCGGTTCTGCAATATTGAGGCGGCGGAATTCTTCTATATGGTCGGCTTCGACCATGAAGTCCATTTCCTGCTTTGTTATCGTCCACATCTCATCTAAAATGGCGGTAAAGTCGACTACCTCGGAAGAGCCGGCGATAAGCTTTAAGAGTTTGACGGCACGCTTTAAGAGAATGATGTCCTGTGCCATTGTATCGTAGATGCCGGGGCGCTGCACCTTGATGACGACGCGCCTGCCATCAGTCAAGGTGGCGCGGTGCACCTGGGCGATGGAGGCCGAGCCGAGCGCCTTTTCGTCAAAGGAGGCGAAGATGTCGGGCAGTTTTTGCGCATACTCGCGTTCAAGGACGGATTTGATGACGGAGAAGGGAAGCGGATTGGCCTTGGTCTGCAATTTGCTCAGCTCAAGCACGTATTCAGCCGGTAAAAAGTCAGGCCGCATGGAAATGACCTGTCCGAGCTTGACAAAAGTGGGGCCGAGGGCTTCTAAGATGGAGCGCAGCTTGGGCGGCGTCATTCCATACATGGCTCCATAGCGGCGCAAGACGCCAATCATCTCGCGGATGCGGGCGATTGATGAGCGGTGCCGCTTATTTTTTTTGTTCAATGGCATAGGCATAGAAAATCCTCGCAGACATTGATGGAAAAATCAATTTACTTTTGCGTCAGGGCAAAGAATTTTTTGGCATTGGCCTCGATGTCACGATTTTTAAACATGGCAGAGCCTATGACGAGGTCGTCAGCGCCAGCGGCAATGATTTTTGGAATGGTCTTTTCATTGACGCCGCCATCTACCTGAATGATAAATGAAAAATCGTTTTCATCGCGCCATTTGGCCAGTGAAGCAATCTTGCCTGTGCTCATGGGCAGATACGACTGCCCGCCAAAGCCCGGCTCGACGGACATGATTACGACACGGCCTAAAAGACCATCGGAAGCGACATAGGAGAGATTTTTAAAGTCCGTGGCAGGGTTTAAGACGACACCGGTGTCAAGCCCGGCATTTTTTATCATCTCGAGCGTGTGATAAAGGTGGCGGCACGCTTCAGCGTGGACGGCAATTGAGTTGACGCCGGCATCGATGAGCGGCTCTAAAAGGGCATCTGCATCTTCAACCATGAGATGGGCGTCGAAGTAGAGGTCGCAGTGCGGGCGCAGGCATTTGATGAGGCCCGGGCCAAATGAGATATTGCTGACGAAATGGCCGTCCATAATGTCGAGGTGCAGCTCGGTGATGCCGCAGTCCTCAAGGCGTCTTATATCATCGGCAAGGCAGGAAAAGTCGGCGGCGAGCAGGGAAGGGGCAATTGTTATTTTCATGTTTAAGCGCTACTAAAACAAAGATAAGTATCGTTGTTTAGATGTTTGCTGCCATCTTTTGCGGGCAGCTTTTTCGGCACGATGGATTTTTAGCTTGAGCGAAAAAGCGCAGGCGTAATTTGCTGCCAAGCAGTCTGCCAAAGCCGATTACATCTAGTAGCTTCTCCTTTCGTATTATATTTGAATAGCTTTTAAGAGAGGCTGTCAGTTTTTTTGTCTTCTGCTGGCTGAATTTGCGCGCGGGCGGAATTTTTTTGTCCTTCGCGCTGCACATTGCGGCAGAGCATCTGCAGGCTGTTTTCTTCGTTGTCAAAATCGAGGCTCTTATCGAGCAGTTTGGCGTACAATTCGCTTAGTTCGAGCGCAAGCACCTTGATAATTTCAGCATTCATCATGATGTCCTCGGCGTGAATGAGCAGTAGGTCAAGACCAGTGCCTTCATTGTCGGCTTCTTTTTGCAAAAGCTGCATGTGCATATCATGTGCCTTATCAAAATCGGTATCAGAAGCGCTTATCGTGGCGAGGGCTTCTTTGATTCGCCCCTTTTTGGCGAGCTGAATGGCGCTTAAATAGCCGCGGCGTGCAGCATTGGCAGTCGTAATCATATTGAGGCAAAAATCTTCATTTTCACTTGTCTGTTGATTCATGGAAAGACCTTCTTTCTTTTTATTGTTTGCTTTGAGAGGCAATTTCCTCAAGATAAGTCCAGCGCTCCAAGAGGGCATCGAGCTTTTCTTGCAGTTCATCCTGCACGGCACTGTATTTTGCCGCTTTTTCGTAATCGGCTCCCGCCATGCCGAGCTGCTTTTGCGCTGCGGCAAGTTCTGCTTCGGCAATGGCGATTGTCTGTTCAATATTGGCATATTCAAGCTGTTCTTTATAAGAAAGGCGCTTTTGCCTTGTGTGGATGCGAGAAGTTTTCGGAGCGGCTTTTTCCTCTTTTTTGGCTAAAACGCTGCCATCGCCTTCCTTTAAATAAGTCGAGTAAGCTCCCGTATAAGGCTTTAGGCTTGCATCTTGCTGGTAGATGAAGAGCTTTTTGGCCAGGGTATCGACGAAAAAGCGGTCGTGCGAGACGAAGATGACCGCACCGGAAAAGTCGTCGATAAAGTCTTCCAAGATAGCCATCGTCTGTAAGTCGAGGTCATTTGTCGGCTCGTCTAAGAGCAGCACATTGGGCGCTTCCATGAGAAGGCGCAGAAGATAAAGCCGCCTCTTTTCGCCGCCGGAGAGGCGCTCAATTGGCGTCCATTGCAGCGTCTTGTCAAAAAGAAATAGTTCCATGAGGGAGCTGGCGGTAAGTTTTCTCCCATCTGCCAAGGTGAGAAAGCGGGCGGCCTCGCTGATGTATTCGATAGCGCGCAGTTTTTCGTCGAGGTCGACATTTTTTTGCTTGAAATAGGCAATCTTTACGGTTTGACCAATTTTTACTTTTCCCTCGGTCGGCTCGCTGAGACCGGCAAGAAGATTTAAAAGTGTCGTCTTGCCCGCACCATTAGCGCCGACGATGCCGATGCGGTCGCCGCGCGTAACGGTATAAGAAAAATCCTTGATGATTGGGCGCCCGTCGGGCAAGCTGTAAGAGACGTTTTCAAGTTCGATAATGCTTTTGCCGAGACGGCTTGACCCGAGGCCTATCTCGATTGTCTTATCGGCAACATGTGCCTTTTGCTCGCTTACGGACTCGAATTTTTTGATGCGCGCCTTCTGTTTGGTGGAGCGGGCCTGTGCCCCCCTTCTTATCCACTTGAGCTCGTTGCGTAAAAAGCTTTGCCGCTTTTTTTCCGCTGCCAGGGCAAGTTCCTCGCGCGTAGCGCGCTGCGTAATAAACTGGCTGTAATTGCCATTATAAAGGTAGCTGCTCCCCTTGTCGAGTTCAAATATCTTCGTGGTGACATTATCAAGAAAATAGCGGTCATGCGTGATGATGAGCGCGGCACTTGGCAAATTTTTAAGATATGATTCAAGCCAGATGATGGCCTCGCTGTCAAGGTGGTTAGTCGGCTCGTCCAAGAGCAATAAATCGCAGTCGTGAATGAGCGCTCCGGCAAGGGCGACGCGCTTTTGCCCGCCGCCGGAAAGGCTCGCTGCCGGCGCATGAAAATCCGTGATGTGAAGGCGGGTCAAAATGGCCTTGGCCTCGCTTTCGATATGCCAGCCGCCGAGGTCGTCAATTTTTAGCGACAGTTCATCGAGCTTTTTTTTGAGGGAGGCATCAAAAGGCGCTTTTTGAGCTGCGCTAAGGCACAGCTCGTATTCGCGCAGGGACTGCATGACGGGCGCAGCGCCATAAAAGGTCTGGGCAAGAATGCTCTGCTCGGGCTGCATTTTCCTGTCCTGGGCGAGGTATTCAATGCGCAAGCCGCGCATGGTGCTGAAAGTACCCGTATCGGGCTGCTCCAGGCCGGCGACGATTTTGAGAAATGTCGATTTGCCGGCGCCGTTAATGCCTACAACGCCGATGCGGTCACCCGATTCGATGGCGAGATTTAAGTTTTCGAACAGGAGCTTTTCGCCGTAGCTCTTGCTTAAGTTATCAATTGTGAGGACCATGTGAGAAGCGTCTATCCTTTCTTAAATCGGCTCGGAAAAAATCTTTTCGTAAAGGTCGGTACCAAAGCTTGTCGCCTCGGGATTTAAAGGCTTTATCCTAAAAGTGCGCGCGCCGTCATCTAGTCTTTCGGCGCCGTAAAAGCCACAATAGGCATAGCCCTTTTTATATAAGGTAGCGGTTAGATAGTGAAAATGCGTGACGAAAATGGCATGAACCTGGCAATCGTTGAGGCCGGAAAGCACTTCCAGGGCAATTTGTGAGCCTTCTAGTTCGCTTGTCGCGGCAAATGACTCATTCATGAGAAGAAGATTGCCTGACCGAATTTCATCTATAATTTCGCTCATGCGATTTAGTTCCTCTTCAAATTTGCCGCGATTTAAGCTGGCATCCTCTTCGCGCTTAAAATGGGTAAAGACAGGGCGTACGGTTGCACAAAAGGCGCTAGAGGCGACAAAGAGGCCGCAGCTGGCCATGATTTGTGCTTGTCCCAAAGAAATTAAAAAAGTCGTCTTGCCGCCCTGGTTGGCACCAAAGATTAATGTGGCCAGCTGATTAGAGGCATCAATGTCATTTGTTACGATGGCATTTTTTTGCTGCAGGGCAAGTGTCGGGCAATAAAGTCCCTGCGCCAAAAGCGCATTGCCTGATTCTTTTAATTGCGGCAGGCACGTGGCAAGCCCTAGATTTTGCAGTTTGTCAAAGAGATTTAAGGCACCTATATAAAAGGCAAGCTGTTTTTTTAAGTCGAGAAAAAAGGCGTGAACAAAGTCGCGCACGCTGGCAATAACCTTGGCAATATTATAGACGGCATGTCCGCGCAGCTCGCTTAAAATGCGAAAGCCCGTTTCATCGCGCTCGGAAATCGTGATGATATGGCTGTTATCGTGGTGAAACAGATGCGCAAGATGGTCGATAATGCCTTCGTCTTTTGGCATTTCTCTTTGACATAGCTCATAATGTGTCGGCTTTAAAGATAAATCAAGGCTGGTTGCGGCCATAAGGCCGTCTTCAAAGTGCAGTTCCTGCAGGAAGTTTTTCATCTGCTCGAGATAAGGGGTCGTCAGCTCTTTTTCAATCATCTGCCAAAAGCGCAAAAGCCCTTTGGAATGGCACTGACCCTCAAAAAGTGGCGCAAATTGCCCGAGCCCTTTAAGCGACGGCCAAAACTCTTCTAGCGAGCGTACGGCATCTTCTAGCACGCGTTCGGGGCTGTTGCTGAAAAAAAGGTAATGCGGCGCTTTTTCAACGAGCGCTTCGCTGACAAAATCGTATAATTTGCGGCAAAGGGATTCGTTATTTAGAAAATCGCTTAAAATCTGCTGGCGATAAAGAGCTGTGGAAAAAGGGCAGCCGGCAGGGTCTAAGAGAGGTTTTATGTTTTCAAGCAAAAAATCATCGCCATTGCTCATTAGTTCCGAAAGGAAATCCAATTTCAGGTCCTCGCGCGTCCAGATAGCGCCAGGGGATTTGTTTGCGGCTGCTTTTTGCTCTTTTGTTTCATAAAGAAGAAGAACGTCCATTTTTTATCCTCCGCAAGATGTCGTCATGGGAAAGAGCATATTTTTGAGCGGCTGAAAGGGCGTGCGCCTTGCCGTCTGCTGCTTGGCGGCTTATTTTGTAAGTGCGGCTCTCCCCGTCCGTCTGGCTCACGAGGCTTACGGTCTTTTCATTGAAATGACTCAGGGCCTTGCAGAAAGTTACGTAAATAGTGCGGCATTGCCGCTCATCTAGCTTTTGCAAAATTTTCTTTCCCAAGATGAGGGCATCTTCTAGTGCCGTAGTGGAAAACATTTCATTGATGAGAATGAGACTTTTCTTGGTGGCGCTTTCCAAGATGGAGTGGATGCGGACGAGGTCATCTTGGAGGCAGCCGTTGAGCGCATCTTTGTCCTCGCGGCTTTCAAAATGGGTGTAGATAGCATCAAAGCAAGGGACGGCTGCGCTTTTTGCGGGTACGAAAAGGCCCAAGGAGGCAAGGTAGGCAATTTGCCCGATAAGGCGTAAAAAAGTCGTCTTGCCGCCCTGGTTGGGGCCTGTGACAATGGCGATTTTTTCATCTTCGCCTAGCGAGAAGTCATTGGCAACAATAGCGGCAGCATCTTCATGGGAGAGGGAGAGATTATAGCCGCTTGTAAAACAGAAAATATCTTCATCTTGCATCTGGGGCAGGCAAAAGGCGATTTGCTGCCAATCCTGCATATATTTGGCGTAGCTTAGATAAAATTGGCTGTCAAGGTAAAAGTTAAAGAGCAAGGGAGGAAGAAAATGATGGTAGGAAAGGTAAAAATCGTGTAAAAGTGAAAAGGGTTTCGGACAGAGCTTGGCAAGGCAAGAACAGATTTGCTCGTCGATGTGATTTAAGGGCAGGTCATCTTGCCTTTCTTTTGGCAATGGGGCATCTGATGAGGAAGTGGCAAATTTTTGAAAAAAATCCTTGATTTTGGGAGATTGATAGGCTTGTCCGGCATAGAGGTTGACCTCAATCGTATTTTCGCGGATAAAAAGCGTATAAGAAAGCGCAGTAAGTGAATTTTTGGTCTCGCCGGACGCTCTTTTTAGTCCCGTAAAATGCGGGCCGGAGCTGTATTTTTCAAGATAGTCGAGAAAGTTTTTCATGCCATCAGATTGGAGCGACCGATTTTGCAAAAAAGCAATGAGTTCTTCTATGGCCTCTACAAAGCAGTAGGCACCTTCCAAAAAGGTACATTCTCCTTTGGGACGATAGTAGGTTTTTTTGGCTGTTTCCTTGGCAGAAAGCGCTTTTTTTATCTTTTGCACGAAGGAGAAAAGCCCCGGATAGAGATTGCCTTCAATAATGTCGCGCATAATTTCTTGGCGATAGGCTATTTCATTGCGGTCAGTAAGCGGCTGGCGATAAAGCCGCTGCACGCTTTCTGGCAAAGAGCCAAAAGAATTTTCGATAGCGGAGAATATGCGGCCAAGTTCAAGGTCGGTAAGGGTAGAAGATATGGCAGCTGCTTGCTCTTTATGGGGAAAATGCCCCAAAATGCTCTTAAACATAGCAATGTCTCCCTTTTTGTTTTCTTTTTTTATTATAGCATGACCCTGTTTTGGCGCAAGGAAAGTTTTGCCGCGGACAGTTGTCTTGGCGTTTGGCGCGGGCGTATAATGAAAAATATGTGAAAGACTTAATTATAGGAAGTGATTGCATGCAAACAGCTCTCTTTCAGTCCATGCAGCCGGATTTGGCCTCGCTGGAGCGCTATACGAGCTTGAAGGCAAAATTAGCGTCGTTTTTGCGCAGGCAGATGCAGCAGATGGAAAAGGTGGAGCAGGCGGAAGATTTAAAAGACGCCTTAGAAGACCTTTTTGCCGCCTTGGCTGCCGATTGCTTTCGCCTCGCTGTTTTGGGGCAGTTTAAGCGTGGCAAAAGTTCTCTGATGAATGCGATTTTGGGAAAGGCCCTTTTGCCGACGGGCGTTTTGCCTTTGACGAGCGTTGTGACGACAATCAAATACGGCCCTAAAGCACAGGCAATAATCGAAAAGGAGGGCCTTTTGTTGCCCAAGCAAATCGAGTTTTCGCAGCTTGCAGAGTACATAACGGAAAAAGGCAATCCTTCTAACGAGCAGAAGGTGCGCCGGGCAGAAATTGAGCTGCCCTTGCCCTTTTTGCGCCGTGGCGTGGAATTTGTCGACACGCCAGGGGTGGGCTCGTCGATTGCTGCTAATACGGCTGCCACGCGCGAGTTTTTGCCCAAGTGCGATGCCGCGCTTTTTGTCACGGGCGCGGATGCGCCGCTTAACGAAGCCGAGCTCGATTTTCTCTGCGAGGTGGGCGAGGCCGCGCCGCAAATCTTCTTTATCATCAATAAAATTGATGCCATCTCCCCTTCTGAGCGGCAAGAAGTAGCCGAATTTTGTGCTGCGGCAGTGAAAAAGCGCCTGGGGCGGGATTTGCCTATTTTTGCCGTCTCGGCACGGCAGGGGCTTTTAGCCAAAGATGAAGGCTCGGAAGAGGAATATGCGCAAAGTGGCATTAAGGCCCTCGAGGAAGATTTGGCGAAATTTTTGGCAAAGCGGCGCAGCAAGGTGATGCTCATCAAGCTTTCTAAAAAGGCGCAAGATATCTGGCAGCAGTTTTTGGCCTTGGGTGTGGCAGAAGATGATGGGCTGGGCTTAGAGCTGCAATCTTTTGAAAAGATTTTGCGCGGTGAGATTGACCTGCCGCAAAAAAGCATTATCTTGCCACAAGCGCCGGCGCTTTCAGAGCATCTCGTACATACCATTTCAGAAGATGGCTGGCTTGGCGAAGCGGCTTGGCATACGACGGGCTGTCCCATTTGTCAGCACTTGAGCGATACGTGTTTTGCTTTTTTCCGTCAGTGGCAGTACGCGCTGGAAAAAGATGCGGCGGCGCGGCAGGAATTTGTCTCGGGCGGGGGCTATTGCCAAATGCACACGTGGCAATTTGTCAATATTCTGTCCCCCTATGCCGCCTCCCTGATTTACAGCGATTTGGCGCAAAACGTCGTCTTGCAGATGAAGAAGAAGTTGTCAGATGGGGAAAAGGATATTGCAAATCTCGTGATAGATAAGGAGCATTGCAGTATTTGTGCGATGCTGGAAGAAGAGCAGGCAAAGTGCCTAAAAGAGCTTTCTGAAAGCCTCTTGCAAGAAGCCGGCAGGGTGCGCTATTTTGCCTCGCAGGGTATCTGCCTCAACCATTTGCACAAATTGTTGCCGCTTATCTCGGATTCGTCGTTTTCTAAGGCGCTTATTGAACATGCAGCAAGTTATCTCGCCCAAGCGGTTGAAGATATGCAGACCTTTGCGCTAAAACACGAAGCGATTGCCCATAAAAGGGAAAACATTGAAGAAAAAGATGCCTACTATCGGGCTGTGACTCGATTGGCCGGAAGCGCCAAGCAGAGCCTATGACATCTCCCCGCCTAGCCTTCGGGCTTGAGGCGGGGTAGTGATTTATGTTAAAGATGACAAAAAAGGCTTTACGCTAAAGCGTAAAGCCTTTGAATTTCGATATGGTGGGGTTAACAGGATTCGAACCTGTGACCTCCTCGATGTCAACGAGACACTCTAACCAACTGAGCTATAACCCCGAACAAGCTACTTTGTTAGTATATTATAAAGTCGAAGGCTTGTCAATCTTTTTTTTAAGAAAAATTTTTGTTAAAATAAATTATCATTTTAGAAAAGAAGGATAAGACTTCATGCAGAATATCAAAAAGATACGTCCTGCCTGGCTGGAAATAGATATGGATAAAATTCTTCACAACATGAGCGAGATACGCCGCATAGTTAGGCCGCAGACGCAGATTATGGCCGTTTTGAAGGCCAATGCCTACGAACATGGCGCTTGCGAGATGGCCGAGCTTTTGCAAAATCGCGGTGCCGACCGCTTTGCTGTTGCTGAGCTTGATGAAGCGATTGAGCTGCGCCGCCATAACATTACGGCGCCCATTCTTATCTTGGGTACGATTTTGCCCGAGCAGGCGCCTGAAGTGGTGCTCTATGGCATCGATGTGCCGATTTTCGACTATCACTGTGCCGCGGCATTTTCACAAGAGGCCGTGCGCCAGCAGCGCACGATACGCTTTCACATCAAGATTGATACGGGCATGGGACGCATTGGCTATCGGCCAAGCCCTGAGACCATAGAGGAAATTGTCAAGATAAGCAAATTGCCCAATGTGATTATTGATGGCATCTTCACGCATTTTGCCACGGCTGACGAGGCCGATAAGAGCTTTACGCGTGAACAGTACCAAAAATTTATTGGCATTTGCGGGGCCCTGGAAAAGCGCGGCGTAAAAATAAATGTGCGCCACTGTGCCAATAGCGCCGCCATTATTGATTTGCCGGAATATAACTGCGATATGGTGCGGGCGGGTATTATCTTATACGGCTTTTCCCCTTCGCCGGAAGTGAATATGAAAAATACGACTTTGGCGCCGGTCATGTCGTTTAAATGTCGCATCACCTACATTAAAAAAATCGCAAAAGGCGATTCAATAAGCTATGGCCGCAAGTTTATCGCCTCTTCTGAGCGCATCATTGCGACATTGCCCGTTGGCTATGCCGATGGCTATACGAGAATGCTTTCGGGCAAGGCGCAAGTGCTCGTACACGGCAAGCGTGCCAAGGTAGTGGGCAACATCTGCATGGACCAATGCATGATTGATATTACCGACATAAGAGGCGTCGAGGTAGGAGATGAAGTCGTGCTGTACGGCACGCAAGGTGACGATGCAATAACGCCCGACGAGCTTGCGGCTAAGCTGGGAACGATAAATTATGAAATCCTCTGCATGATGCCGCGCCGCCTGCCGCGCATCTATTTGCGCCACAATAAGCCTGTCGTTTACACAAATTACTTATTGCGGCTCTAAAACTTTAAAGGGGCATCTATACCCTGCCTTTTGAGCGCTGCTTCTAAAAAGGCTGCAAATTGTGCCAGCGGCTTTTCTTCGTCGCTCAAAAGAGCGTGAATGAGAAAATGGTAGCGGGGCAAGTGATTTTTTTCTCCCCAGCAAAGCGGCACGCCCAAAAAATTTGCGGCGCACTTTCCCATGTCGACGCCCAAAGCATCAATGGAATAGCGCATTTTTTCTATCTTGCAGCAGGGCTTTTCGTCAAGGCGGGTGCATTTTTGGCAAAGCTCACAGCCGCCAGAACTAAAGGTTACGCCGTGCAAAAAGAGGCTTTCCAGCTCTATGAGGGCGAGCGTAATCTTATTTTTAAGTGGTGTCAGGTGCGCTGCAAAAAAGCCTGCCATTTCGTCTTTGTCAAAGCTTTTGACAAGGAGCTCTTTGGGATAAAGAAGCTGTGCGCCAACGAGATAGAGGTGCTTTTGCGGAAAATCCCGCCAGAAACTTTTCAGGGGCGGACACGACCAGCACTTGCCATATTTGGGGCAAGCCGTGCAGAGCTTTTGCAGGCCGTCGTCTTGGCAGCTTTGCCAAAAAAATTTGGCCGAACTTTGTGCAAGGTGGATTTTGAGCACGTTTTTTTCCATTTTCATCATCCTTCTAGCATATTTGACAAAAGATATTATTAATGCTAAAATTTATCTTGTCAATTGAATATTGAGTGGATTAGGTGTCAGAGATGACTTAATAGGGAAATCGGTATAAGCCGGTGCGGTCCCGCCACTGTAATACGGAGCAAACCCGCAGTTATTCCATTGGGAGCAATCCTGAGAAGGAGCGGTTAGGTGATGATGTAGAGCCAGGAGAACTGCCTAATTGACAATCACCATTGTATTTTATACATCACCCGCGATTGAAGGGGAGGGGATTATTCCGATTAAAGGATAATTGGCTTCTTTTCGTGTGCGAAAGAAGCTCTTTTTTTTGCTTTTCTTCTTGCGTCTTCGTCTAATGACTGGGGCGAAGTCGTATGCTTATAGAGTTTTACTTCCATCAATCCTGCGTTGGCAGCGGCTCCGCAAAAGCGGGGCCATCTTTTTTCTTGCGGGAAGTTTCCTTTTGTAGTACAATATGTTTGGTGAGAAAAAACATAATTTTTTGATTATTTTGATTATTTAGGAGTGTTGGCATGGCAAAAATAGGATTTGTCGGTACTGGAATTATGGGCAGCCATATGGCACGCCATTTGCTAGAGGCAGGCCACGAGCTTTACATTTATAGCAGGACCAAGTCCAAAGCCCAGCCGCTTTTGGACAAAGGCGCCAAATGGTGCGCTTCTGCGGGCGAATGTGCCGCTCAAAGCGAATATACCATTACTATTGTCGGTTATCCGGCCGATGTCGAGGAAGTTTACTTCGGTGAAGGCGGTATCTTGTCAAAAGCAAAAGAAGGCTCTTATATAATCGACATGACGACCTCTTCGCCTGATTTGGCGCAAAAGATTTACGAGTGTGCCAAGCGCCGCAAAATTCACGCCCTTGATGCACCCGTCACGGGTGGCGATATCGGCGCTAAAAATGCGACATTGAGCATCTTGGTCGGCGGCGATGCAGAGGATTTTTGGGCTGCCTTGCCGATATTTGAAAAAATGGGCAGAAACATCGTCCATGAAGGCAGCGCCGGTGCAGGACAAAAGACCAAGGCCTGCAATCAGATAGCCATTGCCGGAGCCTTGATGGGTGCCTGTGAGGCTTTTGCCTATGCCGAAAAATCAGGCCTTGATATCGATAAGGTCTATGCGGCCATCTCGCAGGGGGCGGCAACAAGTTATCAGATGACGAATGTCGTCAAAAAGGCCCTTGATTGAAATTGCGCCGCATACTCGTGACTTTAGTCGTGAGTAAGGCGCAACTA
>JAHHSR010000023.1 GCA_020025075.1 Pectinatus sp.
CCGCCTTCATCCCCCACCTAAGAGGTGGAGGACTTCTGGCGGTTTAAGTTAAAAAGGCTGACCTAAATCACCTATTTACGGCAAAGTCTGTTTATCTTGTCAATCCGGCACCAAATCCTCAACAAAAAATGCTTATTCCGCAAAATGTTTTGCAGCAATGGCAGGCAGTCTTAAACACTAATCTCTTGGGCATGTCAAAGCAATAGGCTCTGAAAATATATACAAAAAACGGGCTGCTAAAAGCAGCCCGCTTTTTTATCTCTTAACCTTTAAAAAACTTTTCAGCAATTTCAGGGTTGAGGTTATAAAGCAAAACATCTTCATCAGTAGCATTAGGACGGCCAAGTTCTGCCAATTTTTTAACCGTGCGCTGTTTGAAGAATTCTTCAGCAACCTGCGGGAAGAGTGCATAGGAAAGGACGTCTTCTTCTGTTGCATTCGGATAGCCCTTAGCAGCCAATTCAGCGCGGAATGCATCCATACCTGCAGGAATATGGTCTGCCGGACGGTCGGTGATGACATCTTCCGGTTTAATCTTCAATTTATCAAGCAATTCCTGCTTAACAGGAACAGGAGTACGGCCGAATTTACCGCGAACGAGGTCTTTAAATTCGTTAGGAACCATTTTGTAGCGTTCGCCCGTCATAACATTCATTGTTGCCATCGTACCAACAATCTGGCTGGAAGGAGTAACAAGCGGCGGATAGCCAGCATCAGCGCGAACGCGCGGCATTTCATCAAGCAAATCCTGATACTTGTCTTCCATGCCTTGTTCTTTAAGCTGGTTGACGAGATTGGAGAGCATGCCGCCAGGAATCTGGAAGTCGATAACATTCGGGTTGACATCGAAATAACCCTTGAGACCAAATTCTTTGATAATTTCTTGCTTTACGCCGAGGAAATATTTAGCAATCGGCGTCATGGCCTTACGGTCAAGACCCGTATCATATTCAGTGCCTTCAAGCGATGCAACCATTGTTTCCGTGCAAGGCTGCGAAGTATCAAGAGAGAAAGGAGAAAGTGCACAGTCGATGACGTCTACGCCTGCTTCGATTGCTTTGAGATAAGCCATCGAACCAAAGCCACTTGTATAATGCGTGTGGAGCTGAATCGGCAATTTCGTTTCTGCTTTGAGGTCTTTGACCAGTTCATAAGCCGTGTACGGCTTCAAGAGACCGGACATATCCTTAATGCAGATGGAGTCAACACCCATATCTTCAAGGACTTTTGCCAACTTAGCAAATTCCTTCGTGTTGTGCGGACCGCCAATCGTATAGACGAGGCAACCTTGAACTTCTACTTCATGGTCAACATGCTTTTTGGATTCAATAGCTGCATCAATAGCAGTTTTCAAATTACGCGGGTCGTTGAGTGCATCGAAAATGCGGAACACGCCAATACCATGTTCTGCAGCCTTTCTGACAAAAGCGCGGACGACATCATCTGCATAGTGATTGTAGCCTAAGATATTCTGGCCACGCAGCAACATCTGGATTGGAGTCTTGAGATTAGCTTTTAAAATGTCAAGGCGTTCCCAAGGGTCTTCACCCAAGAAGCGCAGGCAGCTATCAAAAGTAGCACCGCCCCATGCTTCAATCGACTTATAGCCGATTTCGTCAAGTGCTTTGAGTTGCGGCATCATCTGGGATAGACGCATACGCGTTGCTAAAAGGGATTGATGACCGTCACGCAGGACTGTTTCAGTAATTCTTACTTTTGCCATGTTAGTAAAACAACTCCTCTTGAATGATCTTATAGATATTTAGATACTTCCAAAATCAATTTAAGTTCGGACAAATTGGCCAATCTCTGTCCGATAGATTGAAAAAATTCCTGGCCAATTTTCTATATTTTATAAATTATATTTATATATCTTTTGAATATAAATTATAAAATATAAAAAACAATTCTTTCATTCTCTTAATATTTTTTTAATTATCCTATTAATATTTACAAATAATAGTATAGATTTTATTACTCCTCTTGTCAATCAAAATTGTGATTTTTAGCACAATATTTATTATCGTGATAAATTATATTTATTGATTCACTGTACTCTATAATTTGCACCAATAATCATGTTTTAGGAGCGGAATTTATGATTTCCATTGCAACTTTTTTTAAAGATTTTCCCGTCTTCATGCTGTATTTTTGCAGTCTCCTATATGCCTCCATCTCATCAATATGATAGATAGAGCCAATTATACCTTTAGCACGAGAAATAAGCTTTTGCGCTGCTAAATCGTCTTTGAGCTTTCCCACTTCATCTTTCAGCGCCTTTTGAACCGCATAACGTTCGCAAGCTATTTCCATCGCCGGGAAGAGGCTCTTCTCCGCCAGTGGCTTTACAAGGTATCCCATCACGCCACAATTTGCTGCATCCTTAATCATCTTAGCGTCACTATAAGCCGTGAGCAAAATAACGGGGGCTATTTCAAGCTCGGCTATTTTGGCGGCAGCAGAAAGGCCATCAAGCCGCGGCATGCAAATATCCATAATAATTAAATCCGGTTTCACCCGCTGCGCTTCTTCAATAGCCATAATTCCATCAGATGCTTCCACCACCACATCATGTCCAGCTTCACTGAGCATCTCCCTTAAATCAAAACGCAAAATAGATTCATTATCTGCAATGAGCACGCGCATTGTCATCACCCTTTTTTCTCGGTATCGCCATATATACATGTATGCCGTTATTGCCCACCATACTTATCTTACCGCCTAAATCATCGACAATAAGTGTTCTGATAAGGCTCATGCCCAATGATTTTTTCTTATCCAGGCTCTCTTTTAAACCACAGCCATCATCATAATATTCAAAATAGCATATATCACCGCGCCACTGAGCAGAAAAGGCAATCGTGCCTTTCTTTTGGCCCCAAAATCCATGACGCATGCTATTTGTCATAAGCTCGTTTAGTGCCAAAGATAAACTTCCCGCAGCAAGATTGCCTAAATCCGTGCTCGTAGTAAGCAGATTTAGTTCAAAATCCTCTGGCAAAAAGGCCTGTGCCGCATAAAAAGATAGGCGCTCAACGAGTTCATCGGTCTTTAAATTGCCACCATTTTCTAGCAAAAGGGCATGTGATGAGGCAATGCTATAAATGCGCTCCACACTCTTACCAAGAGCCATTTTTACCTTTTCATCTGCACTGCGCCGCGCTTGCAGGCGCAATAAACCCGCCACAAGCTGCAAGTTATTTTTCACGCGGTGATGCGTTTCTTTGAGTACGGCTGCCTGAATTTGCTCTTTTTTTTCCTGCTCGCGCAAAAAAGTCAAATCTTTAAGGCGGACGATAAAAAATTGTTCATTACCTGCCTCACTCAAGGAAAATTGCTGCCAGCTTAAAACCATGCCGCCCTGAAAATATAGCTCTCGTCTAGAAGGTTCATCGTGGCGGCGCACTTCTTTTAAAAGTGGATTTCTGAATTTTTTGTCAAAAAGGCGCAAACCAAAGAGATTTTCAATTCCCATCATCTTGCACAGATGGCGAGCTGTAAAATTGGCATAAATTATCCGCTGCTCCCTAGAAGCTATGATTACGCCTTCATCTTTTTCCAGCCGCGCATAAAAGGCGGGCAAAAGCGTATGAAAAGAAGCTAGAGCAGCACTCAAAACACTGCCAAACACCCTTCTTTGGTCTTTTTCGTCGCCAGAAAAAATAAAAGAAAGCGCAGCATAAGCGCGTTTTTCCCAAAAAAGCGGCAAAGTCTCAAGTGGCAAAAAGTGGCCAATACTCCACTCTTGCCTGCCGCTAAAAGGCCTTGCCTGCTCAATCGTGCGCGCTGCGAGAAGTTTTTCCTGTCGCGAAAAGATACTGCCCGCGCCGCAAAAAACTTCTTGCGGCAAATATGCCGTCTGCGGGGCAAATTCAGCTAAAATTATGAGCCGGTCCTCTTCATCACGAGCAGAAAGTTCTACGCAGCTCATGCTCAAATCGGCCAAAAATGGCAAAAAAGACAAAAGTTTTAAAAGCCTATCCCTTTGCCGTGCTGTCAAAACGCCCGCTGTGCGGCAAAGATTTACCATCTTTTCGCTATCATTCATCCCGCATCCCCCTCATTTATATAAATAAAAAAGAGGAAACACTTCAGTTCCCTCTAATTCAAAACAAATCATATAACGCGACGAGCTCCTATATAGCGAGAACCCCAGTAGCTGCTATTAAGCGAATCAATAGCGACGCCACGACTCGATGAAGCATTAATGAATCTACCGTTGCCAAGATAAATTCCTACGTGGGATGCTCCGTAAGTATACGTTGAAAAGAACACTAAATCGCCGGGCATTAAGTCATTGTAAGCGACTGGCGTTCCGACTTCGTACTGAACATCCGCCGTGCGCGGCAACGATATACCGGCACTGGCAAATACGTACTTGGTAAAGCCCGAACAATCAAAGCCGCTCGGTGTCGTACCGCCAAAAACATACGGCACGCCAATGTAACTTAGCGATGTCTGGATGACGCGGCGCACATAATAGTTAGAACCGCGGCTCACGCGAGGCATCGGACGCCCCATCAGAGCGTGATAAGTCTGGTCGCCGACGAGACCGTCAGCCGCAAGGCCAACAGATGACTGAAAAGCCTTAACGGCCTCCTCTGTAGCAGGACCAAAATCACCATCAACCGAAACATCATACCCTAAATTTGCAAGTTCTCCTTGTATCTGCGCCACCTGGGTGCCCTGGTCGCCAGGACGAAAAGCATCAGCGTGCGCAACAGAAAACCAGCACATACAAATTGCTGATATTACAAGTAAGCGTAATATCTTACTCAAAAAGACACTCCTCTCTTTTTTTATTACCTACGAGGTTAGCTGCCGGATTAGGGACAGAAGAAGAAACCGCCCCTTGTTAAACAACACATTCACCCCAAAAAATTGGTTCCCCCGCTCCTGAGTTGGATTCGGTTTTTACTCACTCATCTTTATTATTCTACTAGCAATAAACAAAAATTGCAAGGTGGCGCACTAAGCCCATCTTTGCCAAAAAGAACAAATTCATTGTCCTAGCTTGAATAACAAACTTTTATCCTGTATAATAAAAACAAATTTGCGTTGTTTCTAAAGTTAATATAAAAAAGCAATGACGAAAAAAATAGGGGTATTGCAGTTTACAGCGAGCTGGAGATGGTGAAAGTCCGGTACGAGATGATGCCCTGAAAAATCACTTCTGAAGCTGCAGGCTGAAAGCAAAGTAAGCTGTGCCGGGTCCTCCCGTTAAAGGGGTTGCATATGATGGTATGTGAAAATAGGTGGTTTCGTGACTGCAATAGCTGGCACCCTGTTTTTCGGGGCGCCGGCTTTTTATTTAGCCAAACCGCAAAAAGTACCCCTTTCTTAGGCCGCTTGCGTACCGGCAGCTAAAACAACACCCATACTGACTTTAAAGAAAAGAGAGGCTATCTTATGTACGAAAAGGTTGACAACAATCTCAATTTTCCCGCACGGGAAAAGACAATGGAAAAATTTTGGCAAGACAATAATATTTTCCAAAAAAGTATCGACCAGCGCGAGGGCAGCGATACCTTCGTTTTTTATGATGGGCCGCCAACAGCTAACGGCAAGCCGCATATCGGCCATATCTTAACGCGCGTCATAAAGGATATGATTCCCCGCTATCAAACCATGAAAGGGCATAAGTCGCTGCGCAAAGCCGGCTGGGATACGCACGGCTTACCTGTCGAGCTTGAAATCGAAAAGGAATTAGGCCTTGACGGCAAAGAGCAAATCGAAAAATACGGCATTGAACCCTTTGTCAACAAATGCCGTTCAAGCGTCTGGAAATATAAAGGCATGTGGGAAGAATTTTCTCGCACGGTCGGCTATTGGGCGGATATGGACAATCCATATATCACCTATGATAATAATTACATCGAATCGGTGTGGTGGGCCTTAAAGCAAATTTGGGAAAAAGGACTCCTTTATAAAGGTCATAAAATTGTTCCCTATTGCCCTCGCTGCGGTACGCCGCTTTCTTCTCACGAAGTAGCGCAAGGATATAAAGATGTCACGGAACGCTCTGCCATCGCCCGTTTTAAGGTAAAAGATGAAGATGCCTATTTTCTCGTCTGGACTACTACACCTTGGACATTGCCTTCCAACATAGCACTTTGCGTCAACCCCGACATAGACTATGTAAAAGCCATCTCAGGAGATTACACCTACTACTTAGCCAAAGCACTCGTTGAAAAAGTTCTGGGCGAAGATTATAAAATTGTTGCCGAGCTAAAGGGCAAAGAGCTTGAATTTAAAGAATATGAGCCACTTTATCCTTATGCCGTCGGCAAAAGCAAGAAAAAATCCTTTTTCGTCGCCTGCGACGGCTATGTAACTTGCGATGACGGCACGGGTATCGTCCACCTTGCTCCGGCTTTTGGTGAAGATGACTCGCGCGTCTGCCATAAATACGACACGGCTTTTGTCCAATTCGTCGACAGCAAGGGCTGCCTGACAGATGATACAGATTTTGCCGGCGTTTTTATCAAAAAAGCCGACAATCTCATCTTAAAAGACCTGAAAAACCGCGGCCTCCTATTTGATGCACCGCAATTTAAGCACAGCTACCCACATTGCTGGCGCTGCGATACGCCGCTCATCTACTATGCGCGCGAATCATGGTTCGTCAAGATGACCGCCGTTAAGGAAGACCTCCTTAAAAATAATGCGCAAGTAAACTGGATTCCGCCTACTATCGGCAAAGGGCGCTTTGGCGATTGGCTAGAACACGTCCAAGACTGGGGCATCAGCCGCAACCGCTATTGGGGTACGCCACTTAACATCTGGGAATGCGAATGTGGACACCGCCATGCCATAGACTCAATCGAAGAGCTGAGAAAACTCGCTCCCACTTGTCCCCAGGACATAGAACTGCACCGCCCGTTCATCGATGCCATAACCTTCGCATGTCCTGAGTGTGGCAAACAGATGCACCGCGTGCCCGAAGTCATCGACTGCTGGTTTGACTCCGGCTCCATGCCTTTTGCCCAATGGCATTATCCGTTCGAAAACCAGGAATTATTCCATAAATCCTTCCCGGCTGACTTTATCTCCGAAGCCGTCGACCAGACGCGTGGCTGGTTCTACTCGCTTTTAGCCGTTTCCACTTTGATTTTTAATAAGCCCGCTTATAAAAATGTCATCGTCCTCGGCCATGTCCAAGATAAAAATGGCCAAAAGATGAGTAAATCAAAGGGCAATGCCGTAGAACCAATGGCTGCCTTAAAGCAGCACGGCGCCGACGCTATTCGCTGGTATTTTTACGAAAACAGCGCCCCTTGGCTGCCGAACCGCTTCCACGATGATGCTGTGCGCGAAGGCCAAAGAAAATTCCTTGGCACACTTTGGAATACCTATGCCTTTTACGTCCTTTATGCCAATATCGACGGCTTTACGCCGAAAAACCACACGCTGGATTACGATAATCTGACTGTTATGGACAAATGGATTATTTCCCGCCTTAACACACTCATCTTGACCGTTGATAATAACCTGCAAAATTACCGTATCACCGAAACGGCTAAGACATTGCAAAAATTCATTGATGAACTTTCCAATTGGTATGTAAGAAGAAGCCGCGAGCGCTTCTGGGGTAAGGGACTTAGCGCCGACAAAATAAATGCCTATATGACCCTTTATACCTGCCTTGCTACTTTCATTAAATTAGCCGCCCCGATGATTCCTTTCATGACGGATATTATCTACCAGAATCTCGTCCGCAATTCCTACGAAAATGTACCGGAAAGTGTTCACCTTTGCCAATTCCCGCAGGCCAACGAAAAATTTATCGATAAAGATTTGGAAGAAAAGATGGAACTGACCTTGGAAATTGTCACCTTAGGACGTGCGGCACGCAATGCCTCAAATATCAAAAACCGCCAGCCCATCGGCACGATGTACGCCAAGGTTCCTGTAGAGCTTTCTTCTTATTATCAAAAGATTGCCTCTAACGAGTTAAATGTCAAAAAGCTCATCTTCTGCGATGATATGAGTGAGTATTTAAGCTATATCATAAAGCCTAACTTCAAGGTACTCGGTCCTAAAGCCAGCAAAAAAATCGGCGCAATAAAGGCTGCCTTGCTCAAGTTAGATGGCGCTGCCGCTAAAGAAGCACTGAGCCAAGACGGGCATTTAAGCATCAGCTTGCCCGAAGGCAGTTTTGAGCTTGCGCCAGAGGATATCGAAATCACGACGCAGCAAAAGGACAACTTTGCCGCCCAAAGCTACAACAAAGTGACGGTTGCCTTAGACACGCGCCTTTCCCCTGCACTCATCGAGGAAGGGTTCGTGCGCGAAATCATCAGCAAGATTCAGACGATGCGCAAAGAAAATAATTTTGAAGTCACCGACCGCATCAAGGTAAGCTTTACCGGCAATGAAAAAATTGCCTCTTTAGCTGAAAAGAATGCAGAAGAAATCAAAAAAATCGTTCTTGCCGATGAACTTTTTGTCACAGCCTTAACTAATCCTAAGGCCAGCAAAGAATGGAACATAAACGGCGAAAATGTAACTATTGCCATCGCTTAAAAAGCTTGACCCGGAAAATATCTTCCGGGTCATTTTTCTCTTGAATAATGTCAAAAAGTCAAATATAATAATAATATAGATTAGTTTTAGAAAGGAGACGCTGCATCTTGCAGCTTTTAATATCATGAGCAATATCGCTGATTTAATTGAAACATATATTCTCCAGCAGCTTTGCAATGAGAAAAAACGCGATGTCATTCTCAAAAGGGCGGATATTGCCGACGCCATAAATTGTGCCCCTTCGCAGATAAGCTATGTCCTCAGCACGCGCTTTACCGTAGAAAAGGGCTTTTTGGTCGAATCGCGACGCGGCCTAGGCGGTTTTATTCGCATCGAGCGCCGACCGGCCCAAAATCTTATCTATCTTGAATTGGCTGGAAAAATTACCGATGATTTTTCCCAAACTGACCTGCACCATCTTTTGACTTATATGCTGCGCCATGAGCTCATAACGCGACGCGAAACTACTATTTTGGCACAGACCTTTGCCCTGCTCGAAGACAAAATGGCCACCTCTGAACGCAGCAAATGGCTGCGCAGCACTTTAAAATCGCTGTCTGATATGACAGATGGCAAAGATACTCAGGCACAAAAATGAAGCGAAAGCAAAAAAATGTCTTAGAAAATGATTTGTCTTTAAAAGGGAAATTCATTAATTTCGTCCTCAATTTTTTTTGGATGCCAATCTGGCTTTTTCGCTTCTTTTGGCGCCTTCTGCGAAAAATATAATCGAAAAAGGAGTAGCAGCAATTTAAGGCTGCGCCAATTTAACTATGCCCATAAAGAAAAAAACTGTCTTTGTCTGTCAAGAATGTGGCTACGATTCTCCCAAATGGGTAGGCCGCTGCCCCGGCTGTGGCCAGTGGAATACACTTGTCGAAGAAACGATAAGCCCCCAGCCTTCATCAGGCAGTGCCGTACACAGTCTCTCTATGCGCGAGCGCAATAAGCCAAAGCCCCTTGCTGACATCTCGCTTGCTGATGCGCCGCGCTTTAGCTGCGGCTCTTGTGAACTAGACCGCGTGCTCGGCGGCGGCATCATTCCGGGGTCTTTAATTCTCATGGTCGGAGACCCCGGCGTTGGCAAATCCAGCCTCAATTTGCGCGTAAGCGCCTTTGCCGCCAAAACACATCGCGTCTTATACGTAAGCGGTGAAGAGAGCATGCAGCAAATACGCCTGCGCGCCGAACGCATCGGGGCGCTTGAAAAAGAACTTTTCGTTCTAAGCGAAACAAACTTCGAAAACATCCGCACCAGCGTCGAAGAAATGAAGCCCGAGCTTTTAATCATCGACTCCATCCAGACCATCTTCCGCCCTGACATCCAAAGCGCGCCGGGAAGCGTCAGCCAGGTGCGCGAATGTGCCGTCGAGCTTTTGCGCCTTGCCAAGGACAATGCCATCGCTATCTTGATTATCGGCCATGTAACCAAAGATGGTACCCTAGCCGGGCCGCGCGTCTTAGAACACATAGTTGACACCGTTCTTTATTTTGAAGGGGGACGCAACTGTCAATACCGCATCTTGCGCGCCGTCAAAAATCGCTTTGGCAGTACCAATGAAATAGGTCTTTTCGAGATGCGCGATAGCGGTCTTATCGATGTGCCGGATGTATCAAAGCTATTTTTATCAGATAATGTTACCAATCCCGGCGTTACCGTCACGCCCACAGTGGAGGGAACGCGTCCTTTGCTCGTTGAAATCCAGGCCCTCGTCGCTTCAACGCCATATGTACCGCCGCGGCGCACCTCCGACTTTGTCGATATAAAGAGGCTGCAGCTGCTCTTAGCCGTGCTTGAAAAGCGCGTCAATTTGAGCATTGGCGCCTGTGATGTCTACGTCAAAATCGCCGGCGGCATAAAAATTGACGAGCCTGCTTGTGACTTGGCACTTTGCCTCGCTCTAGCCTCGAGTTTTAGCAATCGCCCTTTAAAACCGCGCACCGCCGTCTTTGGCGAGGTTGGTCTTTCCGGCGAAGTCCGGGCCGTAAGCAGTGCAGACATCAGAATAAATGAAGCGGCAAAGCTCGGCTTTACAACCATCGTCTTGCCCGAAAAAAATGCTGCAAAAATAAAAGCACCTGCTGGCATATCTTTAATCGGCGTCGCCACGGTCAAAGATGCCCTGAAAAAGATATTAATTAAATAATTAATTTTTTCTATATGCGCCACCTAATTTTTATGTTAAAATAAAAAAATGACCACTACGACTTTTCTTCTGCTATGACTTGGCAGATGTACTTATTTATCTTTTATTTTATTTTTGGGGATGGTGTATTTTGCTGGAAAAATTTCTTCGTATTCTTATAGTAATTCTCATGGCCTTGTTCGGCCTTGCTATCGTAAGACTGCTTACACCTTTTATCGCTCTTGTCATCAGTACGGAAATATTCAATTTTAATCTAAACATATTTGGCATCACACTAGCTCATCTGTTTATCAATTTGGCCGGAATGCTCTTGGGCGGCATAATCGGCTTTATCGCCGCACCTTATCTGGTTTTGCTTTTGCGGCGCATTTATTCTTGGGTCGATTGCCAGCTCAACAAGATTAATATCCAGGACACCCTAGCGGGTATCTGCGGCCTCGTCATTGGCCTTATCATCGCCAATCTCTTGGGTATGGCTTGCTATGGCGTGCCAATAGTCGGGAAATACCTGCCCATTATATTCAGTATTGTCTTAGGCTATGTCGGCATCCGCATCACAGTCAAAAAACGCAATGAAATAATTGCCAGCTTTCCCCGCCTTTTCCGCGAGCAGCCAGCAGCGGGCAAAGAGAAAAAAACAGAAAACCTGCCCAAAGGAAAACATGCGGCCGACTACAAGCTTCTCGATACCAGCGTAATCATTGATGGACGCATTGCTGATATCTGTCAAAGTGGCTTTATCGAAGGGACGCTGCTCATTCCTGTCTTTGTCTTGGAAGAACTGCAACATATTGCCGATTCTGCTGATTTATTAAAGCGGACCAGAGGACGTCGCGGACTTGATATATTAAAGCGCATCCAGACTGAATTTGACATGTTCGTAAAAATTGACGCCACAGACTTTGATGACATTGCAGAAGTCGACTCCAAGCTCATAAAATTAGCGCAAAAAGTCGACGGCAAAATTGTGACAAATGACTATAATCTCAATAAAGTCGCTGACCTGCAAGGAATTACCGTCCTGAATATCAACGAGCTTGCCAACGCCTTAAAGCCCGTCGTCATTCCTGGCGAAACGATGACCGTTACGGTCGTCAAAGAAGGCAAAGAACAAGGTCAAGGCGTTGCCTATCTTGATGACGGCACAATGATTGTTGTCGAAGCGGGACGCCGTTTTGTCGGCAGCACGTTACCTGTTGCCGTCACCTCGGTATTGCAAACTGCGGCGGGACGCATGATTTTTGCCAAACCAAAGGAAAACAAGTAACTGGCCGCGGCTTGAAGTCGCGGTTTTTTATTACAGCAAGGGAGTGAAAAAATGATTTCAGTCATCTTTCCCGCTGCCGGTTGCGGCAAGCGGACAGGACTGCCTTTCAATAAGATTTTTGCCGACTTTTTAGGGCAACCTCTTTTCATTCATACTCTAAAGCGCTTTTCCTCTTTTGGCCAGATAGGCGAGCTAATCATCGCCGCCGCACCGAAAGAGGTAAAACTCATCGAAAGTATCTTAGAAAAACATGACAATCTTCTGTCCTATAAAGTCGTTGCAGGCGGCAAGACACGCCAGGACTCTGTTTATAATGGACTCATTGCGACCTCAGAAAAGGCACAGCTCGTCCTCGTCCATGATATGGCGCGCCCCTTCGTAAGCAAAGATGTAATAAAACGGGTAATAGAAGGTACGCGCCAAAATGGCGCCGCCATTGCCGCCATCACCGCTACCGATACGATAAAACAGACAGATGAAAATAATTTCGTCTTAAATACGCCGCCGCGCGCCAGTCTAAAAGCCGTCCAAACTCCACAGGGCTTTCAAAAAACACTTTTATTAAAGGCATATGCCATCGCCGAGCGAGATAGTTTTCAAGGTACTGATGATGCCTCCTTGCTCGAACACTGTCATCTTCCCGTCCAAACGGTAGAAGGAGACCCTTTCAATATCAAGATAACATCACCTGCTGACCTCTTATTTGCCAAGGCTCTTTTTGAGCAAAAAAACAATTAACGGAGAATATTTTACATGCGAATTGGTTCCGGATACGATGTACATCGCCTTGTAAATGGCCGCCCGCTTATCATTGGCGGTGTTGCCATACCTTATGAAAAAGGCCTTTTGGGCCACTCTGACGCCGACGTCCTGCTGCATGCCATCTGCGATGCTCTTTTAGGTGCTGCCGCTTTAGGTGATATTGGCCTGCATTTTCCTGACAATAATCCTGCCTTTCACAACATTAAAAGTACCATCTTGCTGCAAAAAACGGCGACACTTTTAAAAGAAGCTGGCTTTGTAATCGGCAATATTGATGCTACCCTCATCGCCCAAGAGCCCAAAATGCGCCCTTATATCGACACCATACGAAAAAACATCGCTGCTGCACTTTCCTTGCCAATAGAAAAAGTCAGTGTCAAGGCAACTACCGAAGAAGGCCTTGGCTTTACAGGCCATAAAGAAGGCATTGCCGCCAATGCCATCGCTCTCATTGAAAAACGGTAGCGCGCTTAGTTCTTCCTTATGAAAAAGCGGCAATGCTATATAAAACGCTCCACTACGAACAAGTTTTTCTGCTTATTTTCACGCTTTTTTATGCTAAATGGCCAATATGATAATATTGTAGAAAAAGGATATTTTTGTTACAATAAAAGTTATAGTATTATTAGGAGATGATAAAATGTCTGAACAAATTAGAGTGCGCTTTGCACCAAGCCCTACGGGTCCTTTCCACATTGGCGGTGCGCGCAGCGCTCTTTTTAACTGGCTTTTTGCAAGAAAGTATCCCGATGGGAAATTTGTCCTGCGCATTGAAGATACCGACCAAGCGCGCTCCTCACGCGAATCGGAAGAAAATATTAAAAAAGCTTTGAAATGGCTCGGCATTACTTGGGATGAAGGAATTGATGTCGGCGGCGAATATGGCCCCTATCGCCAGATGGAACGCCTTGATATCTACAAAAAGTACGCGCAAAAGCTCGTCGATGAGGGAAAGGCTTATTACTGCTATTGCACCGAAGATGAGATTAACGCCGAACGCGAAGCGCTGAAAAAACAAAACAAGATGCCTTTGTATCAGGGCCATTGCCGCAACTTGACGCCTGAACAAATAGAAGCATACAAAAAAGAAGGCAGAAAACCGACAATTCGCTTCCGTACGCCGGAAAACCAGACTGTTGAGTTCAACGATATGATTCGCGGCCATATGAGTTTTGACTCCAATGGCATTGGTGATTTCGTCATCGTCAAGGCTGATGGCGTTCCAGTTTATAATTTTGCTGTCGTCATTGATGATGCTTTGATGAAGATAACGCATGTCATCCGCGCTGAGGAACATCTCTCCAACACCCCTCGTCAGGCCGTCTTATACCAGGCACTAGGCTTTGAAATGCCAACTTTTGCTCACATCTCCTTAATTTTAGGCGAAGACCATACAAAGATGAGTAAACGCCATGGAGCAACTTCCGTCGAACAGTATAAAAAATTGGGCTACTTGCCGGAAGCGCTTGTCAATTTCCTCGCCCTTTTGGGTTGGGCGCCGCAAGATGAAAAGGAAATCTTTTCCTTAGATGAGCTCATCGAAGCATTCTCGATGGACCATGTAGCTAAAAATCCTGCTGTCTTTGACATTAATAAACTCAATTGGCTCAATGCTCAGTATATGAAAAAACTCAGCTCCGAAGAAATCACGATGATGGCCATTCCTCATCTGGTAGAAAAAAATTACCTTGTCAAGGCCATTCCACAAGATGAGATGAAAAAGCTCGTAAAATTCACGAGCGTTATCCGTGACCACTTGAGCTATGGTGCTCAATATTTGGATTATGCCGACCTGTTTTTCAATGACGATGTAAAAATTGAAAATACAGAAGCAGAAAATATTATGCACGATGAAACGGTTGAACCCGTCATCACGGCATTTAAGGAAAAACTTGCTCATATCGAGACATTTGATGCTGAGCACATCCATCCCATTTTCAAGGAAATCATCAAAGGCTTAAAAGTCGGTGGAAAAAAGGTTTATATGCCATTGCGCATTGCCATCACCGGCCAGATGCACGGCCCAGATTTGGCTGGACTCATCGAAGTCATCGGGCATGACCGCGTCATCAAACGCATCGAAAAAATCATGGCTTCACTGCAGTAACCCTATGGCTGCGGCTCGATTTATCGGCCGCAGCCATTTCATAAATAAGAAAGGAGCGCTACTCACGATGCCCTTTGACCTTTGCAAGGCTAAAGGACGCTTTGTCGGTGAAAGGATTATCTGGTAGCAATATAGCATGATTAAAGTATTTAATACCATGACCAAGACCAAAGAGCCCTTTGTTCCTTTGGTGCCGGGTAAAGTAAGCATTTATGTCTGCGGCATCACCCCCTATAATGACCCGCATATCGGCAATGCCCGCCCCGTCGTTACCTGGGATGTCATTCGTCGCTTTTTCCAAAAACTTGGCTACGGTGTCACTTATATCCAAAATTTTACCGATGTTGATGATAAAATCATCAGGGCTGCCAACGAACGCCATTCGACCTGGAAAGAAATCTCACAAAAGTACATTGACGGCTATTTTGAAGTTATGGATAAGCTCAATGTAAAGCGCGCCGATATCTATCCGCGCGTTTCTGAGACCATTCCCGAAATCATCTCTATGATTGATAAGCTAGTCAAAGACGGCTATGCCTATGCTTTAGACGGCGACGTCTATTTCAGCGTAGAAAAATTTTCTGGCTACGGCAAGCTAAGCGGTCGTGCCTTAGAAGACATGCAGGCGGGCGCGCGCGTCGAAGTAAACGACGCCAAGCATCACCCAATGGACTTTGCTCTCTGGAAAGGCGCTAAACCCGGTGAGCCCTTTTGGGAAAGCCCGTGGGGTAAGGGTCGCCCCGGCTGGCACATAGAATGTTCTGCCATGTCCTTAAAATATCTGGGCAAGACTTTTGATTTTCACGGCGGTGGCAGCGACCTCATTTTCCCACACCATGAAAATGAAATTGCTCAATCGCAAGCTTATTGCCATGATGAAAATTCCTTTGCCCACTACTGGCTTCACAATGGCTTCATAACCATCAACAAGGAAAAGATGAGCAAATCTTTAAATAACTTCTTCACCGTCAAGGATATTCTCGCTCAATATCCGGCTGAAGCCTTGCGCTATTTCCTCATCTCTACCCATTACCGCAGCCCGCTCGATTTCAGCGATGAACGCCTCAAAGAAGCCCAGGCTAGTCTCTTGCGCCTCAAAAATGCTAAAATTGCTCTTGAAGATATCCTCAAAGATGCCACCGAGCAGGAAGAAGCGCTCAGTCAGAAGCTGCTTGCAGAAGCTAAGGAACAAAAAGATGCCTTTATGGCCGCAATGTCTGACGATTTCAATACCTCCTTGGCACTTTCTCATCTTTTCGATTTGGCCAAAAAAATAAATATCCTCCACCAATCGCTGCGCGAAAAGAAATTATCCGGCAATGCCCTTGCTTTGCGCGAAGTTCTTGCCATTTACAATGATTTGGCGTATATCCTCGGCATTTTACAATCGGAAGAGAAAAAAACCTTTGACAATGCTCTTATCGATAATCTCATGGGCATTATCATTGATTTACGCCAAAGTGCACGCCAAAGCAAAGATTGGACGACAGCCGATATGATTCGCGATCGCCTGAAAAAGATAGGCATCAGCATTGAGGACAGTCCAACAGGGGCTAAATGGAAAAAAGATGAACTTTAAGCAATACCAATACCTGCGTCGCAACGTATTAAAAAAAGATACCAGCGGACAGCTTCTTGAACGCTATGACAAAGTAGAAGCTGAAAAAATTTCGCCTTTAGTCTTAGCCCTTTTAGGTGATGCCTGCTTTCATCAGTATATCAGGCTGCGCCTTTTAAGCTTTGAACAAAATCATGTGCGTCTTTTAAACGATTTGAGCGCCAAATTTGTTTCGGCTGTGGGACAGTCTAGTGCCTATCATGCGATAAAGGACGATTTTACTGAAGAAGAAGCCGATGTATTCCGACGCGGCTTTCACGCTAAATCCCATGCGCCGCGCGCTGCCAGTGTCAAGCAATATCACGAAAGCACTGGTTTCGAGGCTCTCCTTGGCTACCTTTATCTCAAGGGTTGCCACGAGCGCTTGGAAGAGCTTTCCGAAAGGGCATTTTTATCTATTGCCTCTTCTTTAGCCGAAAAAAATTAATCTAAGGTCCGCCATTTAGGCGGACCTTTTTTCTTGCCAGATAAAAATAAAAATGCTACTATATAGCTAAATTTCTTATATTGGGCAGAGTAGGCGCCGTGCGTCAAGTGCCACCTGAACGGGGAGTTGTCGGGTGGACGAAAACCATTGGTTACGATACGGCCGCTGCATCCCGCTGCTGCACGAGTGCATCTCTTGTGGCAAACATCTTGGAGGTGTATTTTTTTGTCTAAATTTTCAACCCACTTTACCGTTGTTTCCGGCTTTTTTTTATCACTTACTATCTTGCTCTCACATATTTTTTCGCTGCAATTCGTCTTTATGCACATCAGTTTTTCCTTTATCCCAATTGCACTTTATGCTGCCATTTACGGACCTTTGAAAGGCGGCATCTTAGCAGGCCTAGCGAGCATGCTCGGCTGCCTTTTCTTCAATCCTTCTCTTTTTTTCCCCGGTTTTGACCTTAGCAATTTTTTGGCCGGCTTTATCTACGGCTTTTTTTTGCATAAAAAGCCGCTCTCACTTTGGCGTGTATGCCTGCCTTTTATTTTCGTCAATCTCATTGTCAATCTAGGCTTTAATACGCTCTGGCTTGCCATGCTCTACGGAAAAGCATTTTGGCTTCTCTTTTCAGCGCGCGTTTTTAAAGAATTTTTATCCATGCCCATCAACATTTTCATTTTTTACACTATTTACCGCTCTTTAGCTACTTTTTTGAGCAAGCATTTTCAAATGACTTACTTGCTAAAAAATAATTAACATACTTTTCAATATAGAAAAATTTTATTCTAAAATTCGCAAAAATGAGTTATAATTATAAATGATAAGAGTAATAGATTGTCTTTGTGATGGCTCTTAATTATATGCTATCACCACTTGCCAATATCATGAGCTTTAGCAAGAGCAGATGTTCCACAATGAATAATCGCCATTAGAAAGGGGAATTACGATGGAAGGCATTAAAAAAATTGTTGTCGCAGTCGACGGCTCCGTTTATGGTTGCAAGGCCGTTGACAAAGCCATTGCTTTAGCCAGCAAATGCGGCGCACATCTCGATTTTATCTATGTACACAGCCATGTCAATAAAAATATTCCTAGCAATTTAATTTTTGATGCAATCTGGCAAAAGCTGCCTTCAAATGTCACGGCTGAAAAACATATTAAAGAGGGCTCCGTACATGAATCTGTAATCAACCTCGCCCATCAAGAAAATGCTGACCTCATTGTCATGGGCAGCAGGGGTCTTGGCTTATTTAAAGGAGCGCTCATCGGTAGCAAGAGCCAAAAAGTTATTGAGCATTCCGATATCCCTGTCATGGTCATTAAATAAAAGGAGGGAGTGATATGCCAATTTTTTCTTATCGCGGCAAGGAACCCAAGATAGGCAAAAATGTCTTTATCGCTCCATCTGCAACAATCATCGGCGATGTTACTATCGACGATGATTGTAGCATTTGGCATAATTGTGTCATTCGCGGTGACTTAAATGCTGTGAGAATTGGAAAATGTACTAATATTCAGGATAACTGCACAATTCATACTATGGTTGGTGTTGCCACAGAGATTGGTTCTTATGTGACTATCGGGCATAACTGCGTCATCCATTGTAATCAAATCGGTGATAACTGCATCATCGGTATGGGAACAATCGTCATGGGGCTTTGCTCAATCGGCACCAATTCCGTCATTGGTGCGGGAACTATCGTACCGCATAATGTCAAGTTACCCGATAAGTCTCTCATATTCGGCTCGCCATGCCGGATAAAAAGAGCACTGCATCACGATGAAATAGAGGCAATCCACCAGGCGGCCATACGTTATCAAAAATTAGCCGTTTCTTATCAAAATAATGTTGTGGAGATGAAATGATTTGGAAAAGACCTTAGTATTAATTAAACCAGACGCAGTCAAAAAAAATCACATTGGCGACATCATTCGCATCTATGAAAAAAATGGCCTTAAAATCATGGCCATGAAACTGATGAAAATGGATGAAAAGATAGCCGCTCTTCACTATGCAGAACACATTAATAAGCCATTTTATCCTGAATTAGTCGAATTCATGACCAGCTCACCGCTCGTCGCCATGGTCCTAGGCGGCGAAGGTGCAATAAAAAAGGTACGCGATTTGCACGGTGCTACTGACCCGCAAAAAGCGGCAGAAGGAACCATTCGCCGTCTTTACGCTAAAGACAAGAGCGAAAATGCCGTTCACGCTTCTGATAGCCCAGAAAGCGCAGCACGCGAAATTCATATTTTCTTTTCTGAAGTAGAAATTTTTGCTTGATGGCATTATAATAATATTGGCAAGAGAGGCGGCCTATAAAAAGGCCGCCTTTTTTGCCAATATAAGAGAAGGGAGCAGCTGCATAAAGAATGCAGCTAATAAATCATGTCAATTACAACCAAAACTGGCGACCACGGTATGACAAGCCTTTATACCGGCGAACGCATCGCCAAAAATTCGCTGCGCGTCGATGCCTATGGCACCATAGATGAGCTAAATTCCGCTTTGGCTTTGGCGAGAGCAACAAGTGGCAAAGAAAGCATCAAAGAAACTACTTTAAAGCTACAAAAACTCAACATGGCTCTCATGGCTGATTTAGCTAGCCTCAATGCGTCAAACCGCATCGCAAATGAAGAAATATCCCAAGTGGAGACAATTATTAATCAACTCGAAGAAAAATTGCCGCCGCTTACGCAATTTATTACCCCCGGAAAAACCTTGCCGGGCAGCTTCTTTGACCTAGCGCGCACAACAGCTCGGCGTGCTGAGCGCAATATTTTAACGCTTGCCAGTGAAGAAAAAATTAACGATAATATTCGCATCTACATAAATCGCCTTTCCGATTTATGCTTTTTGCTCATGCGTGCTGAGGAAGAACTAAAATGAAACAAAAATTCTTAAAATATGGCGTTGCCAGCATTGCTCTCATTACGGTCTTTGGACTTGGCTTCATGACGGGCTGCAGCAACCATCGCAATGATTATGAACACCATGCCGATGCAGAAAGCGCAATTGCCAAATTACCCGCTTCTTTGAGCATACCGCATACCGTGCCTGCCACGGGGACAATTGAAGTTGCCTTCAGCCCAAATGGTGGCGCTGAGCAGGCCGTTGTTAAGGCTATCAACGAGGCTCATAAATCAATAATGGTACAGGCTTATAGCTTTACCAATAAAGAAATCGCCCGCGCTCTCTTGCTCGCCAAAAAACGTGGCGTCGAAGTGCGCGTCATCTTGGATAAGAGCCAAAAAACGGCTAAATATTCTTCCTATAAGTTTTTCCGGGATGAAAAAATACCTGTAAAAATAGATTATGGTTTTGAGATTGCCCATAATAAAATCATGATTATTGACAATGAAACGGTAATCACAGGTTCTTTCAACTTTACCAATGCTGCCCAGAGGAAAAATGCTGAAAATCTGCTAATTATTCGCGGTGACCAAAAATTAGCTAATCTTTACATTGAAAATTGGCAGTGGCGTTGGAATGCCTGCCAGTTTTAAGGCACTAGCCACACCTTTTAGGTGCAGAAATAAAACGGGTCTGGCGCATTTATGCAGCCGGACCCGTTGCTTTTTGTCTTATAATAAAATAACTGCTTACTTTTTTACAACAAAAAATCCTGTAGCAAAAGCTACAGGATAAATATGCAATGGTGGCTCACCCGAGATTCGAACTCGGGACACCCTGATTAAAAGTCAGGTGCTCTGCCAACTGAGCTAGTGAACCATCTTGGCTGGGGTAGCTGGATTCGAACCAACGCATGCGGGAGTCAAAGTCCCGTGCCTTACCGCTTGGCGATACCCCAACAAAATATAAAGTGACATCAGGCTATCTCAAGATAACCTGATATCATTTTTTTAAACCGGCAACTACCTATCCTCCCGGAGGGTCTCCCCTCAAGTACTTTCGGCCTCT
>JAHHSR010000024.1 GCA_020025075.1 Pectinatus sp.
CGCTTGCCGCTCTCCTCATGCAGCCCTCAAGTAGTGGTACACACCACGCATCTGGCCTATTTCCAAGGGCGCAGTTACCGCCGCTAATATCTGATACCCAAAACGGGCACTGCTCACAATCGTCACGATATTGCTCACAAGTTGTGACGATTAGGCATATCGTTTTTGCATAATCCATATCACCTTTACCCCCATATAATCTCCAGTGCGATTATCAACGCAGTCAATTCTAGTTGCCAGTTCCGCCCGGCAGCCACTACACATATTTATTTCCGTATGCCACCCGCTATGGTCGTTATATCAATATGCCTTACCTCACGCTTACAGCCGCAAATACTGCATGGCCGCTCCGTATATGTAACTTCCATCATTTGACATCCTCCTCAATGCCGCCAATCGGGCAAAATGGCACTCCGCAATCATCGCAAGCATCCATCTGCTGGCAGTCATCCCTTATTGCCTTATTGCATGCGGCCGCCCGTCGCCGTGTGCGCCTATTGTAATCAATCATGGCCCCCACATATTTGCTGACATCCCTTGACTTGATGCCCGCCATTAATAGCGTCTTGCGCAGCTCATCATTGCCAAATAACTCGTCTAAGCGGTCCTGCATATCTGGCACTGTTATGCGCGAACTGCTTATCGTCTGCATATACACGCCGCCATCGCTCGTTACAATTATTTGATAATCCCCGGCGCGATAATTGCCGACCAATATGGCATCAGCAATCGTCTTGCCCTTTAGTTCCCGCACGCTATCTATTAAATACATTGCCTAACCCCCTCAAAATGGGACCTCTTCGTTTGGTATATCTGTCCCCATACTGGAAGCTATATCATTGCCTTTGTTTTTCTTGCTGTCCAAAAATTCGATATTATCAGCTATCACCTCGGTAATGTACTGCTTCTTGCCGTCCTTATCGTAGCTGCGACTTTGCAGCCGCCCGCAGATGCCAACCTTACTGCCCTTGCTCATATAATTGCCACAAGCTTCTGCCGTTCCGTTCCAGGCAACAATGCGGATAAAATCCGCCTGTGCTTCCTTCCCTTTTGTCGCTACACGGTTTACTGCTATGCTGAAGGTTGCCACGGCTTTTCCCGTCTGTGTGTATTTGACATCGATGTCATTGGCAATACGCCCAATCAGTATCACTTTATTCATTTCTTCTTCCTCCGATTTTTCCGAGTTTGAATTATTCTCATTGGCAACATTGGACAATTATTATAATTTCTTGCTCCTAGTAAGCATTTTGTGCTAACCCCAATGATTTTATTTTTTGCATATACCGCCTTGCTCTGCCAAAGAGGGTAATCCTTGCACCTATAAGGTCTATCCATTTTTAGCAGTACCATACGCTCCTCCTATACCGCCAAACGCCTATTATCGCCCGTGGTTTTATATATATAATTGCGCGTCATCTGGCAGATGCGGCTGCCTATCGCCTCATCGGTCATTAGCAGCTCTCCCATCGTCAGCTCGCTCGAAAATAGCGTCGCCCGCTTGGACATCAGCCGCGCATTAATAAGGTCATACATTATCTGCCGGTCCTGCGACTGTAGTTCGTATACCTTCTGCAGCTGTATTCTGGCTTCCTTGAACAGGTCATCGATATACAGATTCGGCACCGTGCGCCAATGTTCCATAATCCGTTCATATTCGCCTGATTTATACATAGCCGCCTTAATCTTCTGAATTTCTGAGCGGTAAGAAAAATAATAATGCTCTTCTCCGTACTGCTCTGTCAGCGCATGGCAGATAGCTATGCAGATATGCGTCTTACCAGTGCCGCTCTTGCCTACAACGGCAAAGCCTTCGCCCTTCCTTCGGCAGGCAAGGTACTGTTTTGCCATGCGCATCATGGCTGTGCTCTCTGACGTGTCCGTCCTAAAGTTATCAAAGCGGTACCGTGCATAGTCTGCCGCACTGATGCCTGACCGGCGTAGTCTGGCTGCCACCTGATGCTGGACAAGGCAAGCACATGGATGCGCGTATGGCACTCCATCGACGAACTCCGTGATATATCCCGTATCCTTGCACCGCTGGCACTTGTACTGCGGCTCTGCATCAGGCACCGCCTTTATCAGCCCTTTGCTCTTTAGCCGTGTCAGCATCTCAGTAAGCTGTCCCTTTATCCCATTCATTTTAAAGCCTCCTCAGCCATTCTGGTATGCGGCTCATGTCTCCCTGTGGCTTAGGGCCGCCCGCTGTCTTTGCCTTTGGTTCTTTAAAGCCGTGGTCATGCCAGTTATCAAGCACACGCGATATATACGCCAAGGTGCGAGCGTTATAGTTTACCGCCCGCTCTATCGCCTTAATGACCAGATCGCCACCGTATCTGTCTATCAGCTCTCCCAGCTTATCGGCCTCAATGCTCCCGCTTAAGGGATGGATATTATCGCTGTATGCTTTAGCCACTTTCGAGAAGTCATCCGATTGCGCCATTTCGCGCGCGTCATATCTTATCTCTTGGTTATCTATGGTATTCTCTGGTATAGGTGTGGCCAATTTGGCGTCATCTGAAGACGCCATTTTGGCGTTATCTGAAGACGCCATTTTGGCGTTATCGATGGCACGTTTTTTATCATCTTCCGGTGCTTTTTCTCTTTCTGCAGACAAAAAATCATCGACGATTTGTCCCAGGCGCTCTTCATCCAGAGAGTACCAATTTGTCTTATCGAATTTGCTCTTGTTTAAATTGGCGCAAATTATTATTCCTTGCTCCATCAAATTCGTGAGTATGCGCTGCAATGTGCGCTTACTCCAAAACGGGAATTGCTTGAGCCAGTCATCTTGTGAGTTATAAACCCATCTCCTACCATCATGCGTATTTTTGCTCATATTGAGCCAATATTTAAGCTGCTGGACAAATATCGCCTCATTGAGTCCTATTATCCGTGCCAATGTCGGCTGATACATTTGCGGTGCCTCGTCTATCAGAAACTTCCCCATGATTACTCCTCCGTGTGTAATTTATATAGCTTGCATATGTTGTCATCAATCATAATTGGCTCTATGTGGTAGAGATGATTAAACTCATCTTGCGGTATGCTATGACATTCATGATGATGCGTTTGGCATAGCGGCATAGCCAACATATTCAAGTGCTCAATCGCGCATCGGTTGCGCCCCATGCCTACTCGCTCTACATGATGTAGCTGTGCCCGCTTGCCACACACACAGCACCGCTTGTTGATAAAGCAGTCATAAACATATCGCTTCATATCCTCTGCTACATCATATAGTGGCACTCGGCTTGGCACGTCATATCTCAGCATAAAGCCGATTAAATATGTGATAAACTCCCGTGCTGTGGTCATATCACAAATAGACAATGAAAAATAATTCCCGCCGTGCTCCGCTGCGAAGAAGAATTTCATATAGCTTTTTGTCACTTCTGGCATATCCCCTTGCCAGTAAGCAATATCGCCAATCAAGGCGTATATCTTACGCCTCTGTGCTGGCGAGATATGCCGGTCATCTGGGACACATATTTCTACCTGCCTGCTTTGTGGCAGACGTATATCTAGCAAGTCGTGACGCCGTATATGGCACTGGATACCATTAGCATCTATCTTCGTTATTGTTCCTGGCACTGTTTTCATGTGCATACTCCAATGCCGCCCGATTAATTATCAGGCGACGTTTACTTTTCTTCTTATCCATGCTATAATTTAATCAGTCGTTTGTTTTGCTCCGAAGGTTACCAGCCTTCGGAATTTTTTTTGCCCAAAACATTTCGTTAGCACCTTTTCTGGCCGCATCTGTCATCCATGTCGCCAGCGGTGCCACCGCCAGCAGGCTCTTTAACCGCGCTGCCTGCATGAGCTTAGGCTTAAATGTATAATGGCCAGTGATATACCGCATCATCACATCACGCTTGCTCAAACGCCCTATACAGTGCTTGGCTTTTTTCTTTTCATCCACCCTCTTTTGATAGCGGCACAGTGCTATTTCCCAGCCCATCTGGGTTGCTATCCGGCGTACACCATATCCCTTATTGCAGAGTGTTTCTTTTGCCATTTCCATCATTCTCATTTCTATCTCTCCTATGCACTTATCAACACATTTGTTAACTTCCTGTGATTATTGCGGCTGCTATAAGCAACGCGCATATAATCAGCACTGTTATAATCTGCCTATCATCCATAATATTGATAGACAAAATTTTCTCTGTTTCCTTCGCTACTTCAGTTATTTTCATCTAACCTTTCTTGGCCTCCCTCGACGTGGTTTATCTGTTTCTTTGATAAGCCACTCAGTCTTAAAATCTCTATGCCCATCTGTTTTGTCGATGAGCCATTTTTCAAATAGGATTCTGTTGACTTTCATGTGCATGCCAATCCAGCAGCACGGAAAGTTATAGCCATCATTTTTTGCCCTTAGCCCGGCATGGCGTATAAAACTCGGGCTTAATCCTGATAGAGCCGCAGCTTCGTCAGGGGTCAGCAGATATTTCTGCCATATTGGGACAGCGGCTGGGACAGCGGCTTCCATCTATATTCCTCCTTCTGTTTTAGCAACCAAGATTTTCAATTCTGTGGTTGCTTTTTCTATTTTTCCTAGTGTGTTTATAATCTGTTTAACCATTGGTACTTCATTTGCTGAGAGCGTACCATCTTCAGCAATACTTATCATCACTCTGCTGACGCTCTCTAAATTACCGACGGCAGATAACAAGCTAATTGTTATTCTATCTATTCCTTGCAATTCAGCCTGTACAACAGTTCTCCGCCCTATTGGGCAACAATGTGTACAGTGATGATTTAACAACTCTGGCGCATTGTATATGTCCGATATCAACAACACCTCATCAGGATATGGTGTTACCGTCTCCAATTCGATTTTTGCTAGGCGAGTTCTATCTACGCCTATTAATTCTGAAGCTCCCTCACGAGAGCAAAGCCGTTCATTTTGTTTAGCAGCATCAACCCTTGCTTTGTAATAGATGCTATCAGCGGCCTTTGTCGCACCTCTCGACAATTTAATCCCCCCTTTTCGCTCACTTTCTTTTATCGTCGCCAATCGACTACATAGCGACAAATATCGTCGCTAACTCCCTTATGTATCTCATCTCTTTTCAGCGGTATCATAGAAATTAATTAAATATTTTGATATGATGTACTGAGGTGTAACTGATTGCCGTCAATTACACCATAAATCTTCAACTCTGCTACCTAATGATTTTGCTATTCGGATTGCCGTCCGAACCTCTGGATATCTGCGCCCAGATTCATAGTATTGGTAGCACCTTTCTGTAATTAATGAATTCTTTGCTATTTGTGCCTGAGTGAGCCCTTTTAACTCTCTTGCTTTCTTTAATGTGCTATACATTTCACCACCCCATTATTTTGTGATACGAACATTTGCTCGTATTTATATTTTGATTATATATGCGAACATATGTTCGTGTCAATATTTTCGGAGGTTTTTTATGTCTATTTTTGCTGAAAAACTTAAAGCATTGCGGAAAAGCCGCAAAATATCACAAAAACAACTCGCCGAAAATGTTGGCATTAGCTCTCGAGCAATCCAGCATTTTGAATTAGATGAACGAAAGCCCAGCTATGATGTCTTAATCGCTATTGCTGATTATCTAGATGTGTCTCTGGATTATCTAGTTGGCAGAACAGACAATCCGCAATCGCATATGGATAGAAATTAAGATATCGTCGCCAATCGACTACATAGCGACAAATATCGTCGCTAACTCCCTTATGTATCTCATCTCCTTTCAGCGGTATCATAGATATACAAGTTCATTGGTGACACTTAAAGGTATCAATAATATTAAAAAAAATACTGTTTAATATCTTCTTTTGGATATTTTTTTATAAAAGCACCTATTATCTTCCCACCAACATTACGCTTTCCATGAATAATCATAGAGATAGTTCCTCTGCTTACCCCTAATTCTTTAGCAAAACCTGAAATGTTTAAGTTATTTTTTTGCATCATGGACAAAAGATTTTCTTTACGGGCTTTCATGTTCTCACTTCCTCTTTTAAACCTTTTTGGTGACACTTAAATTTTACATCTTTTGTAACTTTATGTCAACACTTTTTTATTTATATTGTATCTTTTTAGTGACGAATAATTTATAATTAATGTAGGGAGGGCGATTATGACAAATTTTGCTAAAACTATAAATGAATTAAGATTAAAGAAAGAATGGAGTCAGAGAAAACTAGCTTTAATATCTGGCGTGAGTAATACCGAGATTGGCAGAATTGAAAAGGGAGAAAGAGAAAAACCCTCTTTGACAGTTATATCAAAATTAGCAAGTGCTTTTGGAATGTCTATTGACGAATTATTATCAATGGCGGGAGTAACAAACTCATCTTATGATGTAAATATCAAAAAAAAACCTAAAAAGCTCTTGGAGCTTATAGAACAAGAAGAATACACGCTCAATGGGCAGATAGCAACGCCTGAAGATAAGGAAAAAATAGCAAGGGTAATTGAAGCTCTCTATTACGATGCGAAAGAGAAAAATAAGCGTAAATGATTAATATACCCTTGCGCGTAAAAAACTTAGTCAAGCGGCATGACACCGCTAATCCTACAAAAATCGCGCAAGAACTAGGTTTCACCATCTACCCTGCTGAACTTCCTGCCAGCATCAATGGCATGTGGAGACGAGTATTAAAGCGAAAGTATATAGTGGTCAACGAAAACCTAAATGAATGGCAAATAAATGCCGTCATAGCACATGAACTTGGCCACTATGCCTGCCATCGAGGATATAAATACTTTTCGATTTCAGGGCGTACCTATTACGCTTGTCAGCGCAAAGAAAAAGAAGCAAACGAGTATGCAATTGCATTAATGTCGTATGCCTCTGATGTAGATTCGCAATATATTAAAGATTTTTTAGAGAATGCTTGGAAAATAAATAAAATATTCAAGTAGGAGCTTATTATGAAATGGTTAAAAAACGCATTAGGGTTAAGTTCTCCTGAAGAAAAAGAGTTAGAAGAAATAAAGAAACAAATAAAAATAAAAATAGAAAAAGAAAAATTAGAAAAACTTTCCGCTAAAAATAAAGAATTAAGCTTGATAGAGATATAAACGCGGCTCGGAATATTTTACATGAAGGATTAAGAATACTAAAAATAGCTTAAATAGCATATATAAGAACCGTAGGAACTACGGGGATAGCTTGTGGAGATTAAGTAAGACTTATGACTTCGGTTATAAGCATTGGTCAATGAAGCAAGAACCCCGCGACTTTAGTCGTGGGAGGTTCAGTAGTGAGGGAAATATGCGATGAATAAGACAATTATATGTACTGTTGCGCTAGGGATATTGTTGCAAACCTTTTCAGCAAGTGCTATGACAATAAATCAAACCGATTCAAGCAGACATCACTTATTGCCACAAAGGCAAGGAGAAGCTGGGGTTCAAGAAAAAACATCAGCTAATGTTGGTTCTCCCCCAATTAAAAGAATTACTTTCAATAATAAGGCAATTAATAAACCTACACAACGAGAAAATGAGTATAATCTAAAAATATCTACAGATATAAGCCAATATACTACATCTATTCAGAGTGATTACGAAACAAAAAATACAGACGATTATATTGAGATTATCCTTGATAAAACTAGATATTTTGACACATTTTCTGCTGGGGAAGAAATGGAACTTTCATTGAGCTGGCTAAATCAGAGTAACTTTTTTGCATCTCGGCATAGAGTACCATATTTTTTATATACTACCGTGTCAGGCGGCAAAGAAAAATTATTATTAAAGCATATATCAACAATTTCTAATTCTTCATTTATATCATTCAATGTTAACAGGCATACTTTGAAGCCTTTATATACTGCTCAAACAATTTATTTGGTTATGCCTCTAGAAAATGGGCAATACAAAAAGCTCCTTATACCTAACAAGGTTATCCAGCAATGGCAAAAAGTTATAAATACTGATATGAAAAAATTGCGTAGGAAATTATAATGCAATATAAAATTTTTCTACAAGTTGTTTAACATCAAAAAGTCAAAACTGGGCGAATTCGACCAGTTTAAAAAGTGCGTCTGTGCGTCGCATTCCAAAGAGATGCGCAGATTTATATATCGGCAACAAAATCATGCAATAAACAAGCAATACCAAAAAATAAACAAAGCCGCCCGATGCAGGGCGGCGATTTCTTTTGTGGGGCAAAAGTGCAAAATTTAATACATTGTACTAGTGCATCATAGTCATTTTGCTGTTTTAAGGGGTGGGAAAATTGAAAAAAAGGAAAGATGGCAGATATCAAAAATCGGTTATATTAATAGACCCAGAAAGTGGGAAGAAGAGAAGGCTCTATGCTTATGGATACACAGAAGAGGAAGTATTGAGAGAATTAAAACGCTTGAAACTTAATTTTGGCAAAAAATCATATGCTGATATGGCTTTTGATTTCTGGTTAAATCAATGGCTAAAAATAAAAAAAGAAGAAGTTGCGGCTACTACATATGAAAATTATGTTTTACGTATCAATAAGCATATCTTGCCTTATCTTAAAAATGTTAAATTGAGAGATATATACCCTCAAATAATACGCAATATAATTGCTAAGGTGCCAGGGCAGCGTAGCAAAAAATATATCTACACATTGCTGCATGCTATTTTGGAGCAGGCATATAAAGATGATTTAATCAAAAAGAATCCTTGTATTGCTGTTTCTGCGCCTAAATATCGTGCTGAGGAAAAAGAAATTATCCCCTTAGATATGTTTTTGCAAATATTGAAGGTTGCTTCGCCCGTATTTAAAAATATTTATAGATTGGCCTATTATACAGGCATGAGGCGCGGAGAAATATGTGCGTTAAAATGGGGTGACATAGATTTTAATCAAAAAACAATATCTATCACTAAATCCGCCAAAATATTATTTAATAGATTGGAAGTAGGTTCGCCGAAGACTGAATCGGGGGTAAGGACAATTCTTGTTTCAAAGCAAGTGCTGGGAGCGTTGCATGACCAATATAAGAGACAAGTGTCCAATTATTTCAGTAATGGCGACAGAGTAACAGCAGATGATTTTGTTTTCACCGGAGAATCTTATAACAAGATGATGTCCCCAGGCAGTTTGTCAAAAAATTTTACGAAGGTAAAGACATTATTGCACATTAAGAATAGCAGGATATCCTTCCATTCATTTAGGCATACACATACAACCATATTAGTAGAGGCAGGAATCCCGATAAAGGCAATTCAAACTAGGTTGGGGCATTCGAGTGCCGCATTTACAATGTCTCGTTATGCTCATAATACAGAAAAAATGCAGAATGACATTGTTTCGCTTCTTAATGAAAAAGGTTAGTCACAGAGATATTGACATTATCCACTGACATCATCTTTGACATCACAAATTTAAAAGTATAAAAAGATATAAGAAGATATATAAAGATAAGATAAATTGTTTTTTGGTGGGATGTGATGTCAGTAGCTATAAAAAGACCTTATAAATAGCACTTTTAAGACTTAGGATCCAGTTCCTCGTGAGTGCAGGTTCAAGTCCTGTCTTCCGCACCATTAAGTAAATAAAAGCCTCTCAGCTTTTTAGCTGGGAGGCTTTTTTGCGTTCGCTCTTTTGGAAGACAAAAGGCTTTTCATGAAGAAACTTATTTTTTTTCGAGGCGTTTTTGTATCTGCATGGATATGATGAGCATGAGGCTTAATGCTACGGATAAGATGAGTAAAAGGCCAAAAAAGCCATTCCAATGGAAGCGTTCTATTACTAATGAAAGGGGAAATCCAGCTACGGCGGCACCGATATAGGCGAATAGTCCAACAAAACCGGTAGATGCTCCCGCCGCATTTTTATGGGAATGCTCAGCGGCGACCATGGCAATGAGAAATTGCGGGCCAAAGATGAAGAAGCCCGTTATAAAAAAGAGGGCTGACAAGACGAGCCTGTCGTGAATGGGAATCATCCAAAGGCAGAGGGCCGAAGCAATGATGCCGATGGAATAGATAATATTCATTTGTGAACGGCTGCCTTTAAACAGCAGGTCTGAACCCCAACCAGCGACAATAGCGCCGAAGAAGCCGCCTACTTCAAACATCATTACGGTGGCATTTGCGGTTAAAAGGTTGTATTTATGCGTTTCGATGAGATATAAGTTGCCCCAGTCATTGATACCAGTACGGATAATATAAATAAGAGCGTAAGATAAAGCTAAAACCCAGATAATTTGATTTTTGAGAATGTATTCTTTGATGATTGTCCAACGCGATAGGCCCGTAGCAGCGTTGGAATAAGCAATTTCTTCTTTATCGTTTCGCCATTGGCCGACGGAAGGAAGGCCCATGGAGCGAGGTCTGTCTCGCAAGGCTATGCACAAAATGATACCGATGGCAATGGCAATAATGCCGGGAATAATCATGCCATAGCGCCAGCCCCAAGTAAGGGCAATGCTGCCTGATAAAATTGGGATTATGGCGCCGCCGAGGTTGTGTGAGGTATTCCAAATGGACCACCAGAAGCCGCGTTCATTGCGTGAATACCAGCTGTTTAGTATTTTTGCACAAGGCGGCCAGCCCCAGCCTTGGAAAAAGGCATTAATCATCCACAAAATTATAAACATATGAACAGAAGAAGAAAGGCCAAAAATGATATTCACAATGCCCGTTGCCATAAGGCCAAGGCCCATAAAATAGCGCGTGTTGGAACGGTCTCCGATGACGCCGGAAATGAATTTTGAGGCGCCATATGTCAGGTAAAATGCCGTGCCGACAATGCCGATATCTCCTTTGGTGATTCCTAAGTCGACGAGCATTTGCGGCATGATGAAATTGAAGCTTTTTCGCGTGAAATAAAATACAGCGTAACCGATGTAGCTTACAATCATGAGCTGGAGGCGCCAATATTTGTATTTTTTGTCTATTTCCTCCTTGCTCATTTTTACGGGAAGGTCAGGGGGTTCGGCAAAAAATCCCATAGCATTTACTGCCTAGCATGGCAAGGATTTGTCCATGCTGCAGAGGATTGGCAGTCTCCTTCTTTCTTATTTATTTGCGTTTCAAAGGCCTCTGCTTCTCTTTAAAACGTTTTAGCGATAAGAATAAATAAACCACCACCAACATTAATGCGAAATATGACAATAAAATAATTTTTCTAAAAATAATCACATTAAAAATATTCGATTTGAATGATTTATTATATAATTATACGTTTATTTGATTTTATCATGAATATAATTGGTTTTCAATAATAAACAGCAATAAAAAAACCGCTTAAAACATTAAGCGGTCATTTGATAAATGAATCGATGGCACGTCGTAATTTCTTAATCGTTTCATTGTCGCCTGTCTCTATGGCATCGACAATGCAGTGGTCCATGTGGTCTTTTAAGATGACCCGTGAGACACTTTTTAGGGCGGCATTGACAGCAGCTATCTGGATGAGGACTTCGCTGCAATCCCTGCCGTCTTCGACCATTTTTTTGACGGCGTTTAAATGTCCGATGGCACGTGCAAGGCGGTTGATGACGGCTTTCGTCTGCGTATGCGAGTGGTGGTGTGTATGCGGTAAGCCTTTTTTATGCAGGAGTTCGTGTTCTTCTTGGTTCAATCTGAAGCCCCCTGCTGCAAGGCATAGATTTTTTTGTTTAATTCATTATATTTTTCCATTGACATGAGGACGGAATTTTTGCCATTGGCGCGCTGGACGATGTATATTTCGCCCTCGTCGGCGGCATTGTTGGCACAAAGCGTAAATTCTTTTAAAAACGAGGATGAGCCTATGACCTTCATTTTAGGCGGCTAAAAGTAGCCGCTGCACCTCCTATTCGCATGAGTTTTTGCCAAGGCGTGGGTGGACGACAGGGCGCAGGCTAAGGCGCTCTATCTTTTGGACGGCCGCGTCAAGTGAGAGGTCCTCTCTTTCGCTCCCCTTTTCAAAGACGCAAAGCGGCACCTTGGAGCCGAGCTCGGAAGCGGGCATATATATGTATTCATCATTGACGACATCCCCGAAGATGACGCCGCTTTTTAAGTGGGCATAGGTGATGGGTGGCATAACTCCTCCTTAGAACATATTCTTGCGCCAGAGCATTACAGCACAACAGAAGGCAATGAGTACTGAAGCTGCTGCAACGTAGATAAACCCTAGTTCGTCATCGGCAAAGGGCATTGGCACATTCATGCCAAAAAAGCTCGAGATGACGGTCGGAATGGCCAGGATAATCGTTACGGCGGCTAAAAAACGCATGACGAGGTTGAGGTTATTGGACATGATGGAAGAAAAGGCATCGACCATGCGCGCGAGGATTGTGCTGTACATATCGCCCATTTCGCGCGCCTGCTTGTTTTCGATGATGACATCTTCTAGAAGGTCTTCATCTTCTTCATACACTTTGATGACGCGCTGGATGCTGCGGTTTGAGCGGATGCGCAGCAATTTGTCGAGGACTGCGGCATTGGAGCGCAAAGAGGTATTAAAATATGTGAGGCCTTTTTGCAACTCTAAAAGGCGCAGAATTTCTTTGTTTTGCAGTGATTGTCGCAATTCGATTTCTATTTCATCGGAGAGACGGTCAATCTGACGCAGGTAGCGCAAATAGTAGGTAGCCGATTTGTAGAGAATTTGCAGCAGAAAGCGCGTGCGCTTGAAGGTGCGAAAGCTTCCCGTCTGATGGTTAAAATCATCAATAACGGGCGTATTGTGCAGGCAGACCGTGATGATGTATTCTTCTGTCAAGATGATAGCAAGTGGCAAGGTATCATACATTTCCGGCGCACGCATCACCGGAACATTGGTGAGAACCATAATGGAGTCGTCTTCCACATCAATATGGGAGCGCTCCTCGTTATCAAGAGCTGAGCGCAAAAAATTTGGCTCGACTTCCGTAAGCTCGCCGACGAGCTTTAGCTCGTAGGGAGTGGGGGCGACGACGTTAATCCAAGCGCCTTTTTCGAGCGTTTTCAGGCTCAGTTCCTTTAAAGGGCCAGATTCTAAGGATTTATATATTTTTAGCATTTAGTCAAAATCCTTCCTTCCAGAGAGCAGGACAAACACTAAATGCTAAAACAGTGTGCCTGCTTATCTTCTTTTTTTAGTTGAGTAACGCCATCGCGGGTGGTCAGTATCCATAATTTCATTCCTTTAATTGATAATTTTCCAATTTATAGTTTAGCGTATTGCACGATTTTAGTCAACGTGTCAAAAAAGAGCCCGCCGCAAATGCGACAAGGGCTCTTTTTGGTATTATTGTCCGGTACGGCCGTGATAAAGGCACCAAGGTTCTTCGGCCATGTAATCGCCTTCGTGGTAAAAGGCAGCGCGGGCGCGACAGCCGCCGCAGCCGGTCTTGTAGTCACAAGTGCCACAGCCGCCCTTGTAGTCGAGCGTGCGCAGTTTTTTGAAGACCTCGCTATTTTTCCAGATTTCGTCAAACGGCGTCTTTCGCACGTCGCCGACTTCCATGTTGAGATAAGCGCAAGGCTGTACTTTGCCGCGCGGGCTGATTATGCAGTAGGAAAGGCCCGCTAGGCAGCCGCGCTTAAAGCGCGTCGGCAGGTTCATCTGGCCGGCAATGCGAATAAATTGCGGGGCGCAGGTGGGCTTTAGCTCGATAGAGACTTCTTGCTGTTTTTTCATGATGCGCGTGAGTACGTCTTCGTAAGAACGAGCGCGGAGTGATTCTGCTTCAATCGTTTTGGCGCGCCCGGTCGGCACGAGGAAGAAGAAGTGATGTGCCACAGCACCTTCAGCAACGGCAAAATCAGTGATGGTCTCGATTTCGGCTTCATTCCAGTCCATGACGGTGGTATGAATTTGGAAGGGGAGGCCGACAGCGCGGCAATTTCTCATGCCTTGCACGGCCCCTTCCCAGCCACCTGGGAAAGAGCGAAATTCATCATGCTTTTTCTTGTCCATTGAGTCAAGCGAGATGCCGACTCCCATCGTGCCAGCATCTTTTAAGCGCTGAGCCATCTCACGCGTTATCAAGGTGCCATTGGTACCAAAGACGGGGCGCAGGCCGACTTTTACAGCGTGTTCGACGAGCTCGATAATGTCGGGGCGTGTGAGCGGCTCACCGCCTGAAAAAATCATAATTTTAAAGCCGGCTTTGGCAATCTGCTCTAAGAGCCTTTTTCCTTCATCAGTGCTCAGTTCTTCTTGCGCCTTGCAGCCGGCGTCGCGATAGCAGTGCTTGCAGTACATATTGCAAGCATTAGTCGTATTCCATGAAATAATCATATAATATCCCCTATTTAATTCCTATTTCTTCATCCGTCAGATAGCAGGAAGGGTCTGATTCCCAATAGTCGCCCTTTATAGCCTCTGCACGCGTGCGGAAGTTGCCATTGCAGACATCGAGAAATTTGCATGCCTTGCAGCGGCCCTTTAAGAGCGGCTTGCGATTTTTAAGGCCGGCCATAATTGGGCTTGATGTATCCTGCCAGATGTCACCGAATTTGCGTTCGCGGACATTGCCAAGCGTATAGTATTGCGTAAATTGGTCGGGGTGCACATAGCCGAAGGGGTCGACTTCGCCGAAGGCGATGCCGGAGCGATTGCCGCCGTTGTAGAAGGTATATTTTTTTATCTGTTCGGCAAGTTTTTCGTTGCCTTCCTTTAATGCCTTTAGATACATATAGACGCCATCGCAGTGATTGTCAACGGTGAGTATTTCTTTTTTCAGGCCGCGTTCTTCAAAGTCGCGCGTCCTTTTTATGATGATGTCCATCGCTTTTCGCGATTGTTCCGGCGTTACATCTTCATCGGTCATCTTGACGCCGCGGCCTGAGTAGACGAGGTGATAGAAGCAGACGCGGTTGATATTTTCCTGCTCGATAAAGTCGAAAATACTTTCGAGCTCGCGGAAATTGTGCTGGTTTATCGTAAAGCGCAGGCCGACGCGCTGGCCGACGGCAACGCAATTTTCAATGCCCTGCATAGCAGCTTTGAAGGCACCTTCGCGGCCGCGGAACTTGTCATTTACTTCGCGCAGGCCATCAAGTGAAATTCCCACGTAGCCAATGCCAATATCCTTTATTTTTTGTGCGTATTCACGCGTTATTAAAGTGCCGTTAGTGGAAATGGTCGGGCGAATGCCCTTTTCCATTGCATAGGCAGCAAGCTCAAAAAAATCGGGACGAATAAGCGGTTCGCCACCCGAAAAGAGCAGGACGGGAACTTTAAATTCGGCGAGGTCGTCGATGAATTTTTTGGCTTCTTCGGTTGAAAGTTCATTTTGGTATTTTTTGTTGTCGGAGTCCATATAGCAATGGCGGCATTTTAGGTTGCAGGTACGCGTGCAGTTCCAAACGACAACGGGACCTGCTCCTTCGTGTACGCCGTTTTTTGCATGGCGCGCATTTTTGGTATAACGCAGTTCATCACCGAAATAATCGGTGGCAAACAGCAGCTTTGTTACGCTAATCATTAAAAGAAATCCCCCATAGATAAAGATGAATTTAGTTCATCTTTATGATAGCAGTATATATCATAAAGGTCAATTATGTTTTTGCCCCTCATTTGTCCTGCAAGGACAAGTAAGGAACGGCATTTAAGGATAGGTCGGCAAAATCGCCTTTTAAAGACTGATAGTAGCCGCGGCAGGCAATCATGGCTGCATTGTCCGTGCATAAAATGCGGTCGGGAAAATAAAAGGCGAGGTTATTTTGGGCGCAAAATTGGCGCAATTCTTCTTCAAGGCGGCTATTGGCAGCTACACCGCCGGCAAGGACAATTTTTTTGAGGCCAGTTTGCGTGGCAGCCTGCTTTGTTTTGTGAAGGAGTATATCGATAACAGTCTTTTGAAAAGAGGCTGCGACGTCGGCTTTATTTATGCTTTGGCCTTTTTGTTCGGCATTGTGCAGATAGTTTATCACAGCTGATTTTAGGCCGCTAAAGCTGAATTCGAGTTCTTTTGCCTTCATGAGCGCATGTGGAAAGTCAATAGCATTCGGGTTGCCTTCTTTGGCGAGGCGGTCAATTTGCGGTCCGCCAGGATATGGCAATCCCAAAAGGCGTGCCACTTTGTCAAAGGCTTCGCCTGCGGCGTCGTCACGCGTCTGACCTAAAAGAGAAAAGCGGTTATAGTCTTTCATTTCGATGAGGGCCGTGTGGCCGCCTGAAACGACGAGCGCCAAAAAGGGCGGCTCAAGCTCTTTGTGGGAAAGAAAGTTGGCAAAGATATGGCCTTCTAAGTGATTGACGGCGATAAGAGGCACGGAGAGGGTAAAGGAAAGGACCTTGGCAGCCGATACGCCGACTAAAAGTGCGCCGACCAATCCCGGCCCATAGGCTACGGCAATTTGGCCGATGTCATTTAAAGTGAGATTTGCTTTCTTTAAAGCCTCGTCTAAGACCGGCATGATATTCACGACGTGCTTGCGGGAGGCTATTTCTGGGACGACGCCGCCAAATTTTTGGTGGATGGGAATTTGCGTCGAGATGACGTTGCTTAAAAGAGTGCGGCCGTCTTTTAAGATGGCGACAGAGGTTTCGTCGCAGCTTGATTCTATTCCTAGGGTAATCATGTAAATCCTTTCTTTTTCGTAAAGAACACCCCAGAGCCAAAGGCCTGGGGTGCGTGCAGTTATTTTTTGCGGCAGGCGTCGATGACGCTTTGGTAATTGCCAAAGACATTGCGATAATTTATTTGCGGCCGGTCGATGACAACAATGTGCAGACCCGCCTTTTGCGCAGCCTTTACCTTGGTGTCAGTGCCGCCTAAGCGGCCGCTATTTTTTAATACTACGACCTGCGCTTTACATTGCCTATACATGGCGAGGTTTAATTCTTCTGTAAAAGGACCCTGCATAGCAATGGTGTATTTAGGGGCGATGCCAGCCTTGAGGCAGGCATCTAAGGACTCAGGAACAGGCAGGACACGGGCAAAGAGGGCGCGCTTTTCATCTTTTTGTGCAAGTGTGGCAAATTCCTCCAGATGGCGACTGCCCGTGGTCAAAAATACACGCTCGCCGCAGGAAAAAGCCTTTTGGGCGGCGGCTTCATAGTCTTTGACGCAATAGATTTTGGCATAGTCGGGAAGGATTTCAAGCGACCGCTCATAGCGGATATACTTTATCCTGAGCGATTCGCAAACGCGCATCGCTGTTTGCGAGATATGCACAGCATAAGGATGTGTGGCATCGATGAAGGTGTCGACGCCCTGTGTTTGCAGTACTTTTCTTAGGGCGGTTTCATCGAGGACGTGTCCGTTTATCAAAAGATGCTCATCTTTTGGCAAAAGCGATTTGCCATAGTCGCTCACGACGGAGACGAGGACTGAAAAGCCGCTGGCGAGGAGCTTTTGTGCCAGCTCTCGCCCGTCTTGAGTGCCAGCAGCCAAAAAAATCATACTTCATAGCCTCGCGGCGTAATCATAAAGCCTTCCTGGGAGAAGGTCTTGCTGTTGCCGATGATGACGAGCGAGAACATGTCGATGGGTTCTTTGGTGAAATTTTCAAGGTCGGAGATGGTCATGGACTGACCGTCGCGCGAAGCGGCGCGCACAATGCCGACTGGCGTTTGGGGCGATTTGTGCTCGAGCATGATGGTACGGATCTGCTCTATTTGCTCAATGCGCTTTTTGCTCTTGGGATTATAAAGAGCGACGACGAAATCTGCCTGCGCGGCTGCGGCGGCGCGTTTTTTTATCAGTTCCCACGGCGTCAAAAGGTCGCTGAGACTAATGACAGCAAAGTCGTGCATGAGCGGGGCACCTAGGACGGCGGCAGCTGCATTGACGGCACTTACGCCAGCTATGATTTCTGCTTCAGGGCGCTCATTTTTGGGCAGTTTTAAGGCAAGTTCCAAAATGAGTCCGGCCATGCCATAAACGCCAGCATCGCCGCTTGATACGACAGCGACGCGCTCTTTGGTCTTGGCTTCTTCAATAGCCATTTTGCAGCGGTCGACTTCCTGCATCATTGCCGTGCCGATGACCTTTTTGCCCTCGATAAGAGAAGCAATTAATTTGATATACGTGTTGTAGCCGACAATAGTATCAGCGTTTTGAATGGCATTTAAGGCGCGTGGCGTCATGTCTTCATGGCTGCCAGGCCCGATGCCTACGACATAGAGTTTTCCCATATTAAAGATACCGTCACTTTCTTGAATTTTGTTTTTGGCAGGATGATTTTTCCTTCCTTGCAAGCAAGGGCAGAAGCCTCGCAGACGTTGCCGATGCCAATTGTCTGCTCAACAAAAGGCGAAATGGCGAGATGATGCTCTTGAATGATATTTTTAAGGTAGTCATTATCGTAAAATTCGAGGGGCAAATCATACTGGGAGGCGAGCTCTAAAAGGCCAGTTTCATTTTTTTTCACCACGGTGCTTGCTAGGTGAGCAAGGTGGAAAAAGGAGCAATTTATGGCCGCACAGGCGGCGGTAAGAGCTTTTTTTATCTCGGCGCAGCTTGTGCCGCGCCGACAGCCGATGCCCGCGCACAGGCGCGGCACAATTAATGCCAAGCAGTCTTTGGGAAGCAGCGTCTTTTGTGCTGTAATGAAAGCACAAAATGGCGTCAGCTCATGACGATGTGATATTTTTGCGGCGAGATTGAGTTTTTTTAGCTTGCGGCAGTAAAAATTGCTGAGCATGAGCGGCAAATCGGCATCAATATGGTAGATGATATCTTTTTTTTGCAAAAGATGTGAATTGATGACTTTTATCTGCTCGATTGGCCAGGTCAAGAGATGGTATTTTCTGGCAACTAAATCTGGCGCCAAAAGGCCATTGCTGTCGGTTGCCGTTGTAATGACAGCAGTGGCACCTAAGAGGGCAGCAGCTTTTTGGCAAAGCTCGTTGGCGCCGCCGAGATGGCCGGATAAGACGCTCACCGCAAAGCGTCCTTGCTCGTCGATGGCGATGACGGCAGGGTCCTTATCCTTTCTGACGATATAAGGAGCAATAAGGCGCACGGCAATGCCTACGGCGCTAAAGAAGATGATGGCTTCATGCTCTTTTATGATATCGCCCATTATATCGCGTAAGCGATTAAAGCTCTTTCCCTCTTTTTCGTCTATGCCTTTGGCATAAATCGTGCAGGGAAAAGGAAGACTAGCGGCGGTTTTTTTTGCCAAGAATAAGCCATTTGGTGTCAAGGCAATCAGGGCACCGCTGATAAAAGGCAGGCTATTCATGAGCTTTCCTATACATGTGCGTAAAGGACGGGTCATAGAGTTTGGAAAGGGCGTATTCGGTGTCTAGGCAGTGTCCGACGACAATCATCGCCGTGCGGGAAATACCCGCTTCTCTTACCTTGCCGGCAATGTCTGTAAGCGTGCCGCGGACAATTTTTTGCTCTGGCCAAGAAGCCTTTTGCACGATAGCGATTGGCGTATCGGAAGGGTAGCCTCCGTCAATAAGCTCTTTGACGACATCTTCAATCATTTGAATGCTCAAGAAAATGCACATTGTTGCCTGATGTGTTGCTAGCGCCTTGAGGCTTTCTCTTTCTGGCACTGGCGTGCGGCCGGCATTGCGCGTAACGATGACGGTCTGAGAAATTTCCGGCAGAGTATATTCTTGCTGCAAGGCGGCAGCCGAGGCTAAAAACGAGCTGACCCCAGGAATGACTTCAAAATCAATATGGCGCTTTTTCAGTTCGTCCATCTGTTCTTGGATGGCGCCGTAGATAGCGGGGTCACCAGTATGAAGGCGCACGACGTCCAAGTGTTTTGCTTCGGCCTTTTCAATGCAGGCGATGACTTCGTCTAAAGTCATTGAGGCGCTATTGTGGATTTCGCAGCCTTTTTTTGTCATTTCTAAAAGGACAGGATTGACGAGTGAGCCGGCATAGATTACAACGTCGGCATTTTGCAGCAGGCGGCGTCCTTTTATCGTGATGAGCTCGGGGTCACCAGGACCCGCGCCGATGATGTGTACCATAAAAAAACCTCGCTTTTTTAAAATTATGAATGTCGCTGAAAAAAGGTGGCTCTGAAGATAAAAAAGCCGCCGGGGGCGGCTCTTGTTATTTGACTATCAGCACAGGGCAGCTGGCATGCTCGACCATGTATTGGCTGAGGCTGCCAATTAAGACGCTTTGGGCGGCGTTAAGGCCGCGCGTGCCCATGATGATGAGGTCGGGTGCAAATTCTTCTTCTTTGGCCAAAATGATTTTTTTGGGCATGCCCGTTTCGCAGCACATGATAGTCTTTTCTTTGCGCTGGGGCGGCAGGTCTTTAAATGCGCTTTCTAAAACCTTGGTACCTTCCTGCTTTAGCGTTTCGATGACATCAGGAGGAATTTCGTTGGTGTCGACCACGTGCTGGCGCAGTCCGGTTTTCAAGGTGGCTACATAAATCATGTAGATGGTAGCATCAGTGATGGCCGCAAGTTCCGCGGCTTTGGCAACGGCGCGCAATGAGGCGTCGGAACCGTCAATGGGGACGAAAAACTTTTGAAAATTGCTCATCTTATTGCTTCCTTCTCCAATTAGATTATTCTTCTCATATTGTATGCTCGCCTATAAAGGCAAGCGGAGTGAACGCACCCCCGCCTACGCTTCGCTAAGAGGCGGGAGCTTCCTGCTTCTGCGAAAACAGCACTATTTCTCCTAAGAGTTACGGCGGCTTACACTTTCTCCACAGGCGTAAATTTCCGTGCGACCCACGGTATTTTATAAGATAAGCTAGGCAGACATTTGCTTGGCTTTTTCCCTAATATTTATTG